>CAZAXA010000597.1:0-3800 GCA_964488965.1 uncultured Phaeodactylibacter sp.
GGCGGGCATTAAGCCAGGGCACGGCGGGACACGAGCGTAGCGACTGATGAAATAAACCGCACCCTGGCGGGGGCCGCCTCACCGCTTCGTATTAAACCGATAATAAAACTGTATCCCGAAAGTCACGAACAGGTCGTGGAAATTCAGGTTGCTGTTGGTGGCGAAGCTGGTGATGGGCGCAGGGAAATCGGAATTGAATGGCGACTGGAAGCGGTAGTTGGCGCGGGTGAAGAGGATGGAGCGGAACCCCCTGATCTTGCCGGTGCTGGCGGTGTCCTCGTCCGAGCCCAGGAGTTCGTAGCCGAGCATGCCGCCCAGGCCGATGAAGTTCTGGAAGATGTCCTTATCCTTGCCGCTCACGCCGTTGGCGGTGTACTCGGCGGTCAGCGGCATGGAGTAGGAGCCGCCCAGCATGAGGAAGAAGCGCTTCTGGCTGTCGATCTTGCCGGGGCGGATTTTCAGGAAGACCGGGAATTCGAGCAGCGTCAGATTGTAGGTGTCGCCGGTCTCCGTAGGGCCGTCCTTGAACTGGAAGCCGGATTCGAAATAACAAACCTCGGCGAATAAGCCCAGCAGGGAAGTAGGCGCGAAGAGGTCGATGGCCAGGGTGTAGCCCCGGTAGGGCGCCTTGCCGGTAAAGTCGGCCCTGATCTTGCCGGGGCCCGAATAGTGGTGGTAGATGACCGTCTTTTGTTTCATGTCATTTTCAAAGGCGATGGCGGCTTCGTAACCTATGCCCAGCGACAGGCGGGCGTCGCGCAGGGAAAAAATCTTGGGGCCGAAAGAGAAGTCCTGGGCCAGGGCCGGCAGGCAGAGCGCCAGCAGCGCCAGGAAGGTAACAGATGTCTTGTTCATGATCAATTCTTTTTATCTCCTTTCAATCAATTTCTGAAGGCTGTTGCTGAAGTTGGTTTCCATGAAAAATTTAGCGTTGCTATTGCCCATGTGGGCGGCGCGGCTGATGTACCCGGCGGCCAGCCCCAGGGCTTCCTTGTTCCGGTAGCCCAGCTTGCGCTGAATGCCTTTGGCGTTCACATACAGGGCCTGGCCCAGGTAGTAGAAGTCATCGGCTTTCAGTTTGCCGCTGGCCTTGTGTTTGTTGAAGAGCAGCAGCGCGTCGACATGCTTGTTCCTGTCGCGCAAATCTCTTGCTTGCTCCAGCTCGCGGGCGACGAGTTGCGGGTATTCGATGGCCTGCCGGCATTCCCGCACGCGGTTTTTGCAGTACAGGTTGTTGGGAGAATGTTTCAGGGCCTGCTCGTAGGCCGCCAGGGCCTGCCCGTGATTGCCGGCGTCGAAGTAGCGGTCTCCGGCGGCAATATTCTGCCGCAGGCCGTCGATGTTCTCGTCACACTGGGCGATCCGGCGGCGCAGGAAATCATTGCCGGGGTCATAGCGGCGGGCCTTTTCGTAGTACTCGCGGGCGATGGCGAATTCGTACTCGGCGAAGTAAGCGTTGGCCTGCTGTTCGTACTGCCGGGCGTCGAGGCGCTGCCCGCAGGTAGCGATCTGTTCCCGGAGAGCGGCGTTGGAGGGTTCCAGGGCCAGGGCGTATTCGTAGTTCTCTTTGGCTTCCAGGTAAGCGCCCTTGTCGAAGGCCTGGTTGCCTTTGCGGACGTAATTGTCGATGCGGGCCTGCTGCTCCTGGTTTTTGCCGCCGGCCTTCTCTGCATCGGGGCAGTCTTTGGAGAGAGCGACATTTTCGGGCTGGCCGATAAGGCTGATCCTGGGAACGGCCCCCACCATCTTGATTTTGACGATGTTGGTGATCTCGTAGGTTTTGTCTTCATAGGCCAGCCGCTTGGGAAAGGACACCGTGTAGTAGGTATCGCCGGCGACCTGCTCTACGCAGTCCTCAATGACGACTTCATCGGCCTCGGTCTCTTCCATAACCATGCGGTTGCGGTATTTCTCGTCGATGAGAGAGAAGTAGCGGTGAAATTCCAGCTTGTCGTATTGCTGGTCTCCGGGCAGGTCGTTGTAGAGGTAATACACATTCCCTTCCAGGAGGGCGTTGATCTCCATATAAACATAGTCGGCGTCCGCCGCCTGGGCGTTGATGTAATTGCGCAGGTGGAAGACGTAATTGCGGGCCAGGGCCAGCACTTTTTCCTTTTCATTGGCCAGGGGAGAGCCGGCTACAGGCGTCCAGGTATTGACGGGCAGCAGCAATACGGCGCAATAGCAGGAAGCGGTTAGCAGTCTATTCTTCATTTTCAATTTTTTGAAGTTCTGAAAGGGCCATGACCTGGTCGATCCTGCCGGACTGCAGGTCGACGATCACGGCTTCTTCCGTGGCCCGCGTGGGCTGTGAGGAGGAGCTCAGCGTTTTGCGGACTTCCACCAGGGCATAGGCCTGTCCGTTCCGCTCGCTCCGCCGGACGGCCTCCAGGGGTTGAATCTGGTACAGCAGCTCCAGCTTTTCGCCGGCCGCCAGGCGGTCGGTCAGCTTTTCCAGGTAGTTCCAGAGGGGCAGGGTGGCCTCTCCTTCCTCCAGGTCGTTGTTGATGCGGGCGTGGGAAGTATTGAAATAACCGAAAATGGAATCCATTTGGGATTGCTCGGCGGTGCGCACATCGCGGAACAGGCGGCTCATCGTCCCGGTATAATCCTGCACCAGTTGGTAGGCCTCTTCCGGGGAGAGGGGCTGCGCCGCCTCCCCGGCAGCCTTTTCCTGCAGGGGCGCGTCGAACAGAAAGGCCCGCCGGGTGATGCCCAGTTCCCGGATGAGCAACTGGTTCTTGGCGGCATCGTCCATGGCCTCCAGTCCGGTGATGAGCCAGCCGCTGTTGGGGCTTGCCCGGTCCATGAACTGTACTGTGAAAGCCCAGCCGGGAACCTGCAGGAAGCAGAGTTCGGCCTTCTGCTGCGCGCCGGTTTTCAGGGCGCCGGACTGCATCAGGAAGCAGGCGATACCCAGGTAATCCAGCCCGTAACCCTCATAGGCAATGCCGGGCAGGCTGGCGGGGTCCTCCAGTGCGGTGGTGAGCCGCAGGAACCGCAGTTCGTGGGCCTCGGGGCTTAGCGGCTCAATGCCGTCGGGGCCGAAGGGGAGCAGTCCTTTCATAAAACCGGCCATGGCCCCGGCGGCCACCCACCGGGAACTGCCGTCTTCGTCGTATTGCAGTTTCATGGCCAGGGTGAGGGGGCCGGCGGAGTCGAGGTAGGCGCTCTCGTAGGTTACGCCGGCGTACCAGTAGTCATCGTCCAGCGACAGCTTATGTTCACCGCTGAGAATGGCGGAGAAGAAAGGCCCGTAGGCGGCGGAGTCCAGCCCCTCGAAATACTCCCGGTCGAAAAGGGCGCTGAGCAGGCGTGTCTTTTCTTCCTCTGCCGGTTCGCCGGTGATCTTCCTGCCGAAGTCGTCTTCCTCGAGGTTGAACCTCCGGAGGAAGGCCTCCAGGTGCTTGACCTTCTGCAGGTACATGGCGTTTTCCATGAATGCCTCAGGCTCATCGGGACTTGCTGTTCCTCCGGATGCAGAAGGGGCGCCCTCACCGCCGGAAGAAGGGCCGGAAGGCTGGCAGGCCAGGGAAAGAAAAGGCATCAACATCAGGGTGATGTATGCCAGAGCGCGGAAAAAAAACATAGGGTTTCAGGTTTATTGCGTTTTTGAAACGGTGATATCGCCCAGGTACACGACCCAGTGCCCATCCTTTTCATCGTAGGTTTTGATCTTGTCGAGAATGACCTCCACCTGTTTTTCCGTGGTATCGTGGTAATCGCAATCCTCCAGTTCGTGCATCTGGCCGGCGTCGTAAATGCCGCAGAACTTCTGCACCACGGTAGCCGTCGCCACG
>CAZAXA010000598.1:0-3799 GCA_964488965.1 uncultured Phaeodactylibacter sp.
GCGACCAGCAAAGGAGAGGAGGGCAGTATTTGCCAGTAAGGAGCCATCAGGAATATTCCGGAGACGGCCAGTAAAGGCAGGCGGAGCTGGCCCATTTTGCTCAGGACAAGCGATGACGGCCTGAATTTCTTCGCTTCGTTCGGCTCCACTCTGGCGCCGGCTATGCCGAAAACATATTGGCAAAACTGGCGCCCAGCCCCATGCCGAGGCCTAAAAAGTGGATAATTAAGATGGCATCTTTCATGGTAAATGAATTTTAATTCACGATGTTAGACCATGACAGGGAGGCAAAGGCCGCACCTGACTATTTAATCCTTTCTTATGAAAAAAATAACCATTCTCGGTGCCGGCCTCGTCGGCAACGCCATCGCTCTCGATTTGCACCGGCAACACCGCGTCGTCGCCGCCGATGCCGATACCGCCGCACTACAACGCATGCAGGCCCGGGGCGTGGCTACCGCAGAAGCCGACCTGTCGGACAGCCGCCGGCTACGGGAACTCGTCGGTGACAGCGACCTGGTCGTCGGCGCCCTGCCCGGGTTTCTCGGTTTCGAGGCCCTGCGCGCCTGTATCGAAGCGGGGAAAAACGTGGTGGACATCAGTTTTTTCCCGGAAGACGCGTTCGCGCTCGACGAACTGGCCCGCCGCCGCGGCGTCACGGCAGTGGTGGACTGCGGCGTGGCGCCGGGCATGAGCAATATCCTGCTGGGCCACTACCGCGGGCAAATGAAAATACGGCGCTTTCAATGCCTCGTGGGCGGCCTGCCCCAACTGCGGCAATGGCCCTGGGAATACCGGGCAGTATTTTCGCCTGCCGACGTGATCGAGGAATACGTCCGTCCGGCGCGCTACGTGGAAGGAGGGCGGATCGTAGCCCGCGAGGCGCTCTCCAGCCCTGAACTGATCGACTTTCCCGGCATCGGAACCCTGGAAGCCTTCAATACCGACGGCCTGCGCTCGCTGTTGCGCACCATGCCCGATATTCCCGATATGATCGAAAAAACCCTGCGTTATCCCGGCAGCGCCGAATACCTGCGCGTACTGCGCGCCGGCGGTTTTTTCAGCCGCGAAGAAGTAGAAGTGAACGGCCTGCGCATCCGCCCGGCCGACCTGACGGCCCGCCTGCTTTTCCCCCAATGGAAACTGCAACCCGGTGAAGGCGACCTCACCGTCATGCGCGTCCGCATCGAGGGCGAGGGCGGCGCCGTCGCCTGCGGCCTGCTCGACCGGTACGACCCCGCCACCGATACTACCTCCATGGCCCGCACCACGGGCTACACCTGCACGGCGGTGGCCAACCTGCTGCTCGAAGGCCGTTTCACCCGCAAGGGCATTTGCCCGCCGGAATACGTCGGCGCGTCGGAAGGCGCGCTGGCTTTCGTGCTCGCCTACCTGGAAGTGCGCGGGGTGAAGTGGGAGGTGCACTGGGCCGGCCAGGCGGGATGAGCGGGCACGGGCTTACGGGGTATTTGCTATTTCCGCAACCTGCCCGACAGCCAACGGCTGGCACAGAATCTGGCAGCAAGCCCTGACGGGGCCCCGGAACATAAATTCCGCTCCTGCGACAAATTTGAAAGCCTTCACGACAATTTTGATATGCGCCTGCCTACTCTTCCCCTCAACTTTGTAGCGTACATTCTTTCTATCAAAAAAAACTTTAGTCATGAAAAAAGCCCTCAAATGGACCGGCATCAGCCTACTCGCTCTGCTGCTGCTCGCCCTGCTCGGTTCCTGGATACTGGCCAGCAAGTTCAATGGCGAATTCACCAAGGTTTATGAACTGGACCCGGCCCCCGTTGCCATTCCTTCCGATTCCGCCTCCCTCGAACGGGGCAGGATGCTGGCCACCGGTTGCCAGGGCTGCCATGGGCAGGACCTGGCCGGCAAAGTCTTTTTCGACGACCCGAGTATCGGCATAGTGCCTTCTTCCAACCTGACCCGCGCCAGGAGCAGCGAGACGGAAGGTTATACCAGCCTTGATTTCGTGCGGGCCATCCGCCACGGGCTGAACAAACAAGGCAATGCGCTCATGGTCATGCCGTCGGAGGCTTACGCCAACTATAGCGACGAGGACCTCGGCTGCCTCATAGCCTACCTCCAGTCGCTGCCGCCCATCAAGCGTACTTTCGACGGGCGCCGCTTCACCTACATGGCGCAGGTGATGGCCGGCGCCGGCATGTTCGGGGAAATGTTCGCTTATAAAAAGATCGACCACGAAAAAATCGACAAGGTGACGGCCCCGCCCATCGGCGCCAGCGTAGAATACGGCGCCTACGTGGTGCGTTTCGACGGCTGCGCCGCCTGCCATGGCGCCAACCTCGGCGGCGGCAAGTCGCCCGACCCCGTTTCGCCGCCCGTGCCCGACATCACGCGCAGCGGAAAGGCCGGCCACTGGGCGCTCGAGCAGTTCATCGCTTTTTTCCGAACCGGCACAACGCCCGACGGCCGCAAGCTTAATACGCAATTCATGCCCTACGAAGGTGTGGGCGGCCTGGCGGACGTGGAGATCGAAGGGCTGTACCGCTACATTCAGTCGCTGCCCCCCGCGCATCCGAACGGATCAGGCATGGCCGGAAAATAATACCATCAAAACATTTTTAACCAGCTAAACCCTTTAATACAAGACAGCAAGTATGAAAAACGACGCTTCTTTCTTCCGGATGGCGGGCTTCATCGCCCTGCTTTCCGCCCCGGTGGCCCTGGCCAGCATCCTGCTCGTCTTCGCCGTCTTCAACTGGGATTTCGAGACGGCCTTCGACCCGCTGAAAGCCATTGCTTATCAGCCCGGCCCTTCCGCCACACTGCGCTGGGCCTGGATACTCGATATTTTCGGGTACTACCTGCCGGTGCTTCCTCTGGCCCTGGCGCTGCACAGCCGCTTATCGGGAGAGGCGCCGCTGTTTAACCACTTGTTCACCTTTTCCGGCCTGGGCTATATCCTCAGCGGGGCCATCGGCGCCGCTATGCTGGCCGGGGCCACCGCGCCGCTGTATGAGGCCTACTCGGCGGGCGATGCCGCCCAGAAGGCAATCGCCGCGCAGGTTTTCGCCAACCTCAACAACGAGGTGCTGAGTGGTATATGGAACATTTTCACCATGACGCTGGCAGCCGTATGGTTTCTGGGTATGGGTTGGCTGCTCCGGCCGGGCAACCGCCTGCTGGGCCTGTTCACCACCCTGCTGGGCATCGCCAGCCTGGCCGATGTGCTGGGCTACGTTTTCCATAGCGAAGGCCTGGCCATGGCCGGGCTGAACGCCTACCTCTTCCTCGCGCCCGTCTGGGCAGCCTGGACGGGGTTGGCCGTCTGGAAAAGCAGTTGATTTTAAGAAGCGAACCACCTTAGCAACAGGGCTTTTGGCCATACGTCCTTGCAGAATAAAGTCAAACCTATGACGTCGCCAAGGGCTGCACGGCGCAGGTGAACGCCTCGCCCGAAGTCAGGGCGCAACTTTCCGCTGCGCCCTGACAACCCGTCCGGCAAGGGGCTGCCAGGGCTGAATTTTCCGTCGGCCCTGACGGGAAAGGCAATGCTGCGCGACCGCACCGGGCGCATGTCACAGGCATGGATCAGGCGGGGTTCAGAATATTCATCGGTTTTCCATCTCAAGCCCCCGATTTCCGTATCCTTACCACATAAAGTACCCCATCGGCATACAGGACTTCCGGAAGCTGCGCGAAGGGGGCTGCGTGTACGTGGACAAAACGGAGCACATCCACCGTCTGCTGGCCGGCGGTAATTATTTTTTCCTGTCCCGCCCGCGCCGTTTCGGCAAGAGCCTGCTGCTGTCCACTATGAACG
>CAZAXA010000599.1:0-3788 GCA_964488965.1 uncultured Phaeodactylibacter sp.
CCCGGGGTTCGTCTGATGACGTCATCCTGCTGCAGTACACCGGCGGCACTACCGGCGTCTCCAAAGGCGCCATGCTGACCAACCGCAACCTGGTGGCCAACATGCTGCAGATACGGGCCTGGATGATGCCCTTCCTGAAAGAGGGAGAGGAAATTGCCCTCTGCCCCCTGCCGCTCTATCACATCTTCGCCTTTTCCGTCAACTGCCTGGCCCTGATGAGCATCGGCACCCTGGCAGTGCTGGTTACCAATGCCCGCGACCTCAAATCGGTGATCAAGGCCATGAAGGACTATCAGATAACGCTCATCACCGGAGTAAATACCTTGTTCAATGCCCTGGTCCACCATCCGGATTTCAGCAGTGTGGATTTCAGCAGGCTGAAAGTGACCGTAGGCGGAGGCATGGCCGTACAGCGCCCGGTGGCAGAACAATGGCAAAAGCTCACCGGCTGTTTCCTCTCTGAAGGATATGGTATGACGGAAGCTTCGCCGGTGGTTACCACCAATCCTCTGGACGGCTCCGGCCGGCTGGGCACCATCGGCGTTCCCGTCCCTTCTACCGATGTGCGCATTGTCGACCAGCATGGCAACGTGCTTGGCCCCAATCAGGCCGGCGAGCTGCAGGTCAAAGGCCCGCAGGTCATGAAAGGATATTACAACCGCCCGGATGATACGGCCAATACCATCAAGGATGGATGGCTGAGCACAGGCGATATCGCCATGGCCACCGACGACGGTTTTTTCCAGATCGTCGACCGCCAGAAAGACATGATCCTGGTCTCGGGCTTCAACGTGTACCCCAACGAGATCGAGGAATACGTCTCTTCTCACCCCAAAGTGCTGGAATGCGCCGCCATCGGCATCCCCGACGAGAGATCCGGAGAGATCGTCAAATTGTTCGTGGTGAAGAAAGACAAGAGCCTGACCGATAAAGAAGTGACCGCCTTCTGCCGCGATGGCCTGACCGGCTACAAAGTGCCCAGGGAGGTCGAGTTCCGCGACGAACTGCCCAAGACGAACGTGGGCAAGATACTGCGGCGGCAACTTCGGGAGGAGGAACTGGCAAAGCGGCAGCGCTGACGGGGGTTGGTTTCCGGCCGGCCATGAGCCGCTCAGGTATGGCAACCAGCAACCAACAACCAGAAAAAACATGGTATCCAATATTTTCTCAACACCCTTGTTACATCACACAATAACGCCTTACTGAAAGCCTGAATTTCCAAAGAATGCCTTCCAAAAAGATAGACGCCTCCAGCGCCCCACGGCCCGTCGGCCCGTACCCTCACGCCCGCCGGGTGGGCAAGCTGCTGTTCCTGTCCGGCATCGGCCCCCGCGACCCGGAGACGGACGGGGTGCCGGGCCTGAAGCAGAGCCCCTCGGGCAACTATACCGAGTTCGATTTCGAAGCGCAGTGCCATTCCGTTTTCCAAAACGTACGCCGCGTGCTGGAGGCCAGCGGCGCCCGGTGGGAAAACCTGGTGGACGTGACCGTCTTCCTGACTGATATGCAGCGCGATTTCCATACCTATAACCGCATCTATGCGGAGTACTTCAAAGACAACCAGCCCTGCCGGACGACGGTGGGCATCGATGCTTTGCCGACGCCGATCGCCATTGAGATGAAGTGTATAGCGGTGATGGAAGATTAGCTCAGCCGTACCGGCGCCACCATTCGGAACTGCGGTATTCCCACCTTGAATTCTTTTCCATCCACATCCCGGCGCATGAGGTAGGCGCCGTGCATCTTGCCGATGCCGGTGGCGAGGTCGCACCAGGAGGCATACTCATGTTTCTGGCCGGGGGCGAGCACGGGCTGCTGCCCGATGACCCCTTCCCCTTCCACCTCGCGGATCGTCCCGTTGGAGTCCCAGATGAACCAATGGCGGCGGAGTAGCTGCACCGTGTCCGTGCTGAGGTTTTCGATAGTAATATGGTAGGCGAAGATATAGCGGTTGAGGGCCGGGCGGGAATAGGCGGCCTGATAGGAAGGTAAAACGCTGACCTTGATGCCTTCGGTGATGAGGGTTTCCATTACATTATGATGCTTTAATAAAGGGTTCGACGATCTGCTCGGCCCGGCGCAGGGCGCCTTCCAGTATATCATTAACCAGCACCACATCGAATTTGTTTTCGTAGCCCATTTCTTCGGCGGCACGGGCCAGCCTTTTCCGGATGTTGGCCTCGCTTTCGGTGTGGCGGGCCCGGAGGCGCTCTTCCAGGGCCTCAAGGGAGGGAGGTTTGACAAAAACTGCCAGGGCTTCCCGGGGGTAGGCCTTTTTGATGTTCATGGCCCCTTTGACGTCGATATCGAAGATGATGTGCCTGCCCCCGGCCCAGAGGCGTTCTATCTCGCTTTTAAGGGTGCCGTAGAACACGCCTTCGTACACTTCTTCCCATTCCACAAAAGCCCCCTGCCGGACGAGTTCTTCGAAGCGGCCCCGGCTGATGAAGTAGTAATCCCGCCCTTCCGTTTCGTGGGGGCGCGGGGGGCGGGTGGTCGCCGAGATGGAAAAAGACAGGCCGTCGAAATGCTTCAGAAGGTGGTGGACGATGGTTGTTTTGCCGGCCCCGGAAGGGGCGGCGAACAACAATAATTTACTCATACCGAATTAGCTACTTGTTCCTTGACCTTCTCCAGTTCGTCTTTCATGCCGACGACCAGGCGCTGAATTTCGGAGGAGTACGCCTTGGCGCCCATCGTATTGATCTCGCGGCCCATTTCCTGGCTGATGAAGCTCAGCTTACGCCCTTTGGAAGGTTTGGGCTTATCCATTTCTTCAATGAAGTATTTGCAGTGCTGTTCGAGGCGGACCTTCTCTTCGGTGATGTCTATCTTTTCGAGGTAGAACAGGATTTCCTGCTCAAAACGGTTCTCGTCAATCTTATCTTTGCCCAGATATTCTTCCAGGTTCTGATACATGCGCTGCCTCAGGCGGGTGACGCGTTCCTCTTCGTGGGGGTCGAGCTGGAACAGGAACTCCAGGATGTTTTTGACGCGCAGGCGCATATCTTCTTCCATGGCGGCCCCTTCGGCCCGGCGAAATTTATCGAAGTTGTCGATGGCGGCGTTCAACGCTTTGGTAACGGCGGCCCATTCTTCATCCTCGATGGTATCGGCGGCGGAGGCCACCACATTGGGAAGGCGGAGGATAGCCTGCAGCATGTCGCCTGAAGGGATTTTCAATTCTTCGGAGAGGCGGGAGAGTTCCCGGTAGTATTTCCGGAACAGGGCGTCGTTCAGGCCGTAGTCGTCATCTCCCAGATGAGAGTTCACTTCTATGGCCAGGTCTATCTTCCCGCGTTCCACCCGTTCGGCGATGAGCCGGCGTACGTCCGATTCCTTTTCGCGGTAATTCTGGGGGAGCTTAATGCGCACATCCGTGTACTTGCTGTTCAGCGAACGGATCTCCACATTTATGGCCTTGTCGCCAAAAGCATGCGACACTCTGCCGTAACCTGTCATTGAAAGCAGCATACTTAATCTTTTCGGTTCCCTGGCAAATCCTGTGATCTGTCAAAGAAGGATTTTTTGAAGTCTCGCAAAGATATGCTGCTTTAAGGAAAGTTATAGTTTTTTATTGGCAACTTTAGCCCTTGCCTGATCAGCGTTTTTGCTGTAACCGGCTGATAGCTAGACAAAAAATCTTGAAATAAACTAAACTTTTATTTTCGATTAAAGAATAAAATTCCGAAATTTGCCACTCGTTTTCAGAAGGGAAAATTGCTTATAACTCACTATAAACCAATAACTAACGATGAGAAAAGCTGATTTGGTTGCAGCAATTTCAG
>CAZAXA010000600.1:0-3787 GCA_964488965.1 uncultured Phaeodactylibacter sp.
AGTAGGTATCTGCTTTTCTCTGGACAACATAGTAGCAATTTTGCCCCATTCTTTTGCTTTATGTAATGGACACGGAATCTTTTTTAGGTTACAATAACCAGCAATGGTGTAGTAATTATCGTCCACGCTGATGATCTTGGATTCTATCACGTCTAACCGTTCAGCTATCACATCCAGCTCTTCTTTTACTTCCTGGTTTATATGCTCCTGTTCTTCCAATTGTTGAGTGATCAACCTGAGGCTCTTGATGACGCCACTGGGTTCATATTTTTTCAGTTCCGTTTTGCCGGTTGTGAGGAGTTCATAAATACGGTCAAAGACCCATAGCTCAAACCTGGGGTTTAACCAGGCAGCAAATTTCAAGGCCAGTTTCTCATCCATCCAAGTGCCTTGCGAATCGGCATCTCCACCTTTTATGACTCGCAAGACTTCTCGTTGGTATTTTTCTTCAGGATTGTTATATCTTTCTTCCAGTATAAGCACATATTCTTTTGTTTCCTTGTTCTGAAGAAAGTTTCCAACTTTTTTCCCAAACGGCTTAGCCATTTGGGTAGCATTAATCATCTTATTCCCGTCAGAGAATTCAAAGCTAATGCTCTGTCCTTCATAATCGAATTTGGTAATATTGCTCATTATGCAGCTGGTTTTGTGCGGTTAGTGAATATGTTTTTTTTCGATGCTGGAATTCCAGCATCGCCCCGCTTTGCCGAAGCTTTAGGACTCTTTTAACCGGCTTAAAAGGGCACGTAGGGATTGGTATTCTATAAGAGTAGGGAGCAGGTTTTTATGTATTTAAATTATTTTGTTTTATTTCATGGTTTTAAGAAATAAAAATATTCATTTCTTGTAAAAAATCTCAACTATATACATTTTTTTGTTTAAAATCATTGTGTTATAAACTTTTTTGTTATAACAACATAGTCTCATCTCCCCATCAGGAAACTTCCCGCCAGGATCTCTTGTCTGAGCACCTCCAGATCCAATTCTATATTCCTCACTTCCTGTTGCTTCAGCAACCAGCTTCGCTTCGCCTTCAGGAAATCTCCAGGGCTCATCTCCCCCCGCCTGTATCGGTCTTCCTCCATCCGGAACAGTTGCTCATCGATGGCCAGCAGCTCGCGGCGGAAGGCCAGCGCTTCCCTCTGCAGCTGGTAAGCAGCATACAACTTCGCCACTGCTCCCCGGGCGCGCGCCGCCAGCAGCGCCCCCTTCTCCTCGATGCTGCGCCGCCGGGCAGCGTTGCGCTGCTTATCTCGTTTAGCCTGATACAGGACTCCGGTGTTGAAGCTCACGCTCGGGCGCGGGTCGCCCACAACCGTATACGTCAGCCCGACGTCTGGCACATATTTCAGCCATTCCCCCTTTCTATCCTCCCGGAACTCCAGAAGGCTAGCATGTACCTCTGCCGCATAGAAGCTGTCGATAGAGGCGTACAGCTCGCCCAGAGGCGGAAGTTCCTGGGCACCGGCAACCCGAACCAACAAACAACAAAACAAAATAATCCTACACCTCATAACTCTTCAATTTCAACCGTTGTCAGATAGCCCGTGAAGCTTGCCGGTTGCAGTTCCGCCACCCTGTTGCGGCGTTCCAGAGCTTCCCGTTGCCGGGCGTTCTTCGCCCGTTCCTGCTCCAGCAGCGCGGCGATTTCCGCCTGCAACTCGTACTCCCTGGCATAATCTGGCTGTAACACCTTCCTCTTCCGCTCCTTCACCAATTGCCCATAAAGGCGTTCTCTAGCCACCATATCCACCTCCATTTGCAGCTCCACCGCCAGCTCCGCCAGCCGCAGCGAGTGGTGGGCCGCTGCCTCCGCCCGGCTTTGGTTCTCCAGCCTCAAATTGCGCAGCTGCTCCCGCAGCACCTGTATCCGGGGATTAGGCTCATAGACGAACACCTCCAACTCCACCGAATCGTACAGCTCATGGAACACGGCCTCCATTAAGAACCCCGATTCAAACTGGCGCTGTTCCGAAGTCACCCCATTTGCCGTCACCAGGAACGGCTTGTTTGCCGCCACATCCAGCTTGGCAATGATGTGCTTGCCCACCAAGTGCTGGAGGCTATCGGCGCCAATACCTACAAAGCGGTGCTCCCGGAAAAAGAACTGGCGCCCCGTGTAGGTGGGGATCACCTCCTCGATGACCAGTTCCGATTTGTCCAGTACCCGCAGGCGATCACCTTCCAGCAGTATAACCCGGTTGGGTGTAGCTTCCAGGCAGTAGCCTTTGCCTGAAAAAGACATGCTGCCCCGATGAGCCAGGTACTGTACCTCCAGCAGGCCCTCCGACCGCTGAAACTCCAGGTGCAGGTGTTTCAGCGTGCCGAACAGGCGGTTGTAGGACGTCCAGAAGCCATGCTCAAAGAGCGGGCGGAGGAAGAGCCCCAGAGAGAGGAACAGGCAGAACATCACTGCCTCGGCCCGCAGGTCGCCCGTTCGGATCCGGTAGCCCGGGTTGCCGGGGATCACGAAAGGGTTCTTGGTAATGGGGTAGAGTAGGGGCACCCCTTGCAGTGTCATCATGTCGAGCATCAGGTGCGAGAAATAGGCAAAGAAGAAGACCAGCGCCAGGCTGTTGGCGCCGGCGGACAGCTTTTCGATGATGGCAACGGCCAGGGTCAGCACCGCCAGCGTAACGCCACTGTGGGTGATAGTGCGGTGGCCGTAGCGGCGGTTGATGGTAACAGATAATGGTTTCAGGAGGCTGCCGATGAGGGTTTTGGGGTGGTCGATGTCGGGGAGGAGGGCGGCGCCGACGGCGAGGCCAGTGTAAACCGGCGAAGAAAAGACGTTCACCCCGGAGAGGGAGGAGCAAATACCGGTGAAGACGAGGCCGCCGATGATGTGGTTGGGGGTTTTCATAGCTTTGTTTTTGCTGCAGAAGTTAATTGACCGATATACTTACAGCGTCTTGCTTTATCTCTCTGGGTTTTGCCCATTAATACAGATTTCCAATAGCTTAAGGCTTTCGATTTCTCTTGTCCCTTCATTTCTTTTGGCAGCAAAAGAAACGAAGCAAAGAAAACTGCCGGCTTACGCATCTTCGGCTAAAAGAGGCTTTCACTCCGTTGCACTGTATAAACTCGCCAATTCGTGCAGTTATCTGCTTTTTACTGTCGTGATTGCACTGCTGTGATTTGCTACTTTCGGTTGCATCGAAGCTCAAACAGTATACAGTGCGGACACTGCATGAAAGCCTCTTTTTTAACGCCGAACCTGCTAATGCCGGAATCCCCGCTGTGGCAGCTACCGTGTGGCTACTTGCAAATCTAATGAACTTGCTATCCTGTCAAACAAACCTCCGCTTCAACGCCTGGAAGATCTTCCTCGAAAAGATCGCCACGATCAGCGCTACGCCCCCCAGTAGGCGGAAAGCGCCCGAGTGGTGCCCCAATTCGCTGCCCATATAGCGCAGCGCCATCAAAGAAGAAAAAGCGATGATCAACGGGATGCTAAAGTCTATTTCCGACTTGGAGGCGGTATGGCGGACCTCGTGGAGCACCTCCAGAGAAACCACCGGTTCCTTGCTCAGGCGTTCCACCAGTTCTACGACGAACAGCGGGATGCCCTGGGTATTTTCCCAGACGCGGTTGAGGAACGCCTCATAGTCCTCGATGCGCTCAGTGAACGGCTGGGCAAGTCGGGAAGCCAGTTCCAGCGCCTCCGGGCGGGACAGCGGCTGGAGCTCGATACGCTCAAAGTTCGACAAGAACGTCGCATGCTCGATCTTGATGCGGCGGGCCGCGGCGATGATGTGGAAGTGGTTTTTCAGCATTTCCAGGATGC
>CAZAXA010000601.1:0-3782 GCA_964488965.1 uncultured Phaeodactylibacter sp.
TCGAGCACGCTGAAGTTCATCACGCCGTTGAGGGCGGCCTTCATGCCGCTGGTGCCCGAGGCTTCCTGGGGGCGGGTGGGGGTGTTGAGCCAGATATCGACGCCGCGGACCAGCAGCTTGGCCATTTCCATGTTATAGTTTTCCAGGAAGATGACCTTGCCGATAAATTCGGGCCGCTTGGAGATATTGATGATGTGTTTGATGAGGTCCTGCCCGCCGTGGTCGGCCGGGTGGGCCTTGCCGGCGAAGAGGAACAACACCGGGCGCCCTTCCTCATTGACGATCCCGGAGAGGCGTTCGATATTGCTGAACAGCAGGTGAGCGCGTTTATAGGTGGCGAAGCGGCGGGCAAAGCCGATGATGAGGGCGTCTTCTTCGATGGCGTTGATCACCTCAAAAATGTTGCGCGGGTTTTCCCCCCGCCGGGTGAGGTCTTCCTGCAGCTTGGCCTTGACGTAATCCAGCAGGCGTTTTTTCTGCAGCTGGCGGATGGCCATGATCTCTTCATCGCCGACGCTGTGGATCTTGCGCCAGTAGGCCTTGTTGGGCTGGTCGCTGAGAAACTGCCTGCCGAATATCCTGGTGTAAAGTTCATTCCACTCATGGGCGATCCAGGTGGGGTAATGCACGCTGTTGGTCACGTAACCGATGTGCAGTTCCTCGGGGTTATAGCCGGGATAGAGCACGTTGAACATCTTCTGCGAAACGGCGCCGTGCAGCTTGCTCACGCCATTGGCCTCCTGTGAAAGGCGGATGGCCAGATGGCTCATGGAGAACAGCTCGTTGTGATTGGCCGGGTCGGCCTTGCCCAGGGCGACGAACTCCTGCCAGCCGATGCCCAGCCCTTCGGCGTAGCCGTAGAGGTATTGCTGCAGCAGGTTTTCGTGGAAATAGTCGTGCCCGGCGGGCACCGGCGTATGGGTAGTAAAGAGGCTGGTGGCGCGCACCACTTCCAGCGCTTCGTTGAAGGTCAGCTGATGTTCGCGGACGTAATCCTGCAGGCGTTCGATGTTGAGGAAGGCGGCGTGGCCTTCATTGCAGTGGTAGATATCGGCATCGACGCCCATAGCCTTCAGGGCGCGAATGCCGCCGATGCCCAGCAGGATTTCCTGCCGGAGGCGGTGCTCGTTGTCGCCGCCGTAGAGTTGATGGGTCAGGTTGCGGTCTTCCCAGTTGTTTTCGTCGATATCGGCGTCCAGCAGGTAGAGCGGGATGCGGCCGACCTGGAGCTTCCATACTTTGGCATAGGCCATGCGGCCCTTGAGGCCGACGCTGACCTTCAGCCATTCGTCGTTGGCGTCGCGCACAGGCGTCAGCGGCAGCTTGGTAAACTTCTGTGGCGGGAAATTGTTAATTTGGTCGCCGTTCAGGGAGATGGCCTGCTGGAAGTATCCGTAGCGGTAGAGCAGGCCGACGGCCAGCAGGTTGGCGTTATCGTCGCTGGCCTCCTTGAGGTAGTCGCCCGCCAGTACCCCCAGGCCGCCGGAATAGAGGCGCAGGGAGATGTGCAGGCCATACTCCATG
Organism: uncultured Phaeodactylibacter sp.; assembly: GCA_964488965.1. Classification (GTDB taxonomy): domain Bacteria; phylum Bacteroidota; class Bacteroidia; order Chitinophagales; family Saprospiraceae; genus JACJXW01. The sequence continues at coordinate 1,525 of CAZAXA010000601.1, forward strand.
CTGAAGTAGGCGATATGAGGCGAACCCGTTTTGGGCTTCTCTTTCATATAGGCGCGGAAGGCCTTGTCGACCGTGCGGAGGCGTTCCATGAAGGCCTTGTCGGCCAGCAATTTGTTGGCCTTTTCCACACTGATATTATCGAGTATCTCTACAGGGTTGTAATCGCAGGCTATCCAGTGAGCCGGGTCGATGGAGCGGAACAGCTCGATGGCGTTTTTGTTCCAGGACCACCAAAGGTTGTTGGCCAGTTCGTGCAGCGGCGCCAGTTCCTTCGGCAGCTTGGATTCTATAAAGATGCGCTTCAGCTTGATCTGGTTGTCTTTTAATTGTCCGATCATGAGATGACAGATTTTGTTCAGGGAGCAAAAGTAGGGTTATTTCGCGGGAGGTGGTAGGGATTACTGTAGAAAATACACTAAGCTTTGGGGTGTAAGGGTGTAAAGGTGTAAAAGCGGCGCCAGCACATTTACACTCTTACACGTTTACACTTTTACACAATCAAACAACATGAGCGCAACAGCCGAAATGCCTTATTTCATCAAGCCCTCCGTCAATCTGAGCCGGGAGGAGAAGCAGGCCGCCTATGAGCAGGCCCTGGCGGCCATAATGGCCAATCTGGAAGGCGAGCAGGACGCCATTCTGAAGATGGCCACCATCAACAGCCTGCTGAAAACCTATCTGCCCTATTACTACTGGGTGGGCTTCTACCTGGCGAGCGGGCCGGAGCGCCTCTCGGTGGGGCCCTATCAGGGCACGCTGGGCTGCCTGCACATCGACTTCTCCCGGGGCGTCTGCGGCCGGGCGGCGCGGGAACGCAGGACACAGATCGTGCCTGACACCCATGCCCTGGCGCAGGGTACTGAACACATCGCCTGCGACCCGAACTCCCGGTCGGAGATCGTGGCGCCCGTCTTCAACGAAGCCAATGAACTCATCGCCGTATTCGACGTGGACAGCACCCTGGCGGGTTCCTTCGATGAGGTAGACCAGGAGTATCTTGAGAGCCTGATGGCACAGGTTTTTGGAAAAAGTTAGCCCGGATGGGCATTGAAAAAAATTATTCGCAGAGAAATCCGGATTTCAGGCAGCATCGTACGTAAGAGAACACAACCCAATAACTTTTCCGTATGAAAAGGAGCATCCTCTGCGGGCTTTTTGCTGCAGTTTTCGCCTTTGTCCTGAACGGCGTCTTTCACGGCGCCCTGGCCGCCGGCCTTTTCGACAAAGGGCTTGCCCATTTTGGCGATGCCGTCAACAAAATGGAGCAGTTCAAAGCGGCGCCAGTCGTCGTTCTCGAACTGCTGCTCGCTTTTATACTGGTGTACCTCATCAGTAGCCGGGCAGAGAAGCCGACGGGCATTTTCGGCGCGAAGACAGGGGCCGCCCTTGGCCTGGCGACTTCCTCGACCTGGACCCTGGGCAATGCCGCTACCTTTAAAATATGGCCTGTGGGCCTGGGGCTGATCGACGTCGCCTGGCATACCGCCCTCGGCGCGGCGGCAGGATGGCTGGTGGCCCGGCTTTGGAACAGGCTGTAATGAACGGGAAGAGAAGGCAAAATAAAAACCACATGAGCGCTTACCATTTTATCACCCGCTGGACGATGGACGCCAGTTGCGAGGAAGTGTACCGGACACTCGAAGAAGTAGAAGGCCTGGCCCGCTGGTGGCCCAGCGTTTATCTCGACCTGCGCGTGCTGGAAAAAGGAAAACCGGGCGGCCTGGGCAAACTGGCCGAGCTGTACACCAAAGGCTGGCTGCCCTACACCCTTCGCTGGAAGTTCCGGGTCACGGCCGTGGACTTTCCCAACGGCTTCTCCCTGGAGGCCGAGGGCGACTTCGTAGGGCGGGGAATCTGGTCCTTCCGCCCTGCCGGGGAAGGCCGGTGTGAAGTGACTTACGACTGGAAGATCACCGCCACGAAGCCTTTGCTGAAGCTGTTCACCCCCCTGCTGCGGCCCATCTTCTCCGCCAACCACCTTTGGGCGATGCGCATGGGCGAGAAAAGCCTGCGGCTGGAATTGCTGCGCCGCCGCGCCCGGACAGCAGAGGAGCGGGCGGCCGTGCCGGCAGCGCCGGGGCCGGTATTTCCGCATAATTTGCTGGATAATAGGGTTTTGGGGTAGGGACTCCAGGGGATTGCGAAACTCAACAAAAGACGCTATATTGATAGTATCAAATGATAGTATCAATGAAGCCTCCTTACGAAATAACTGCCACGATTTTAAAGCGGGTTACCTCTATCTCCGAAAAGCTGGG
>CAZAXA010000602.1:0-3782 GCA_964488965.1 uncultured Phaeodactylibacter sp.
AGATGCTGACCTTGCGTTCGATGGTATCGGCCTGGCCCTGCTCGTCGAAGGCCATCACGACGACGGCGGCGCCGTAGCGGTGTACCAGGCGGGCCTGGCGGATGAACTCCTCCTCCCCTTCTTTCATGGAGATGGAATTGACGATGCACTTGCCCTGTACGCACTTGAGCCCTGCCTCGATAACGGAGAACTTCGAGGAGTCGATCATGATGGGCAGTTTGGCGATCTCGGGTTCCGACATAACGAGGTTGAGGAAGTCCACCATGGCCTTTTCCGAATCGAGCAGCCCTTCGTCCATATTGACGTCGATGACCTGGGCGCCGCCCTCCACCTGGTGCTGGGCCACGGAGAGGGCCGCCTGGTAGTCGCCCGATTTGATGAGGCGGGCGAACTGGCGCGAGCCGGTGACGTTGGTGCGTTCGCCCACGTTGACGAAGTTGGTGTCGGGGCGGATGATGAGGGGTTCCAGGCCGCTGAACATGGGGTAGTGCGGCCGTTCCGGGATTTGCCGGGGGGGCAGCCCTTCCACGGCCTGCGCCATCAGGCGGATATGGCCCGGCGTGGTGCCGCAGCAGCCGCCGATGATGTTGACGAAGCCGCTGGCGGCGAACTCGCGGATGTAGTCGCGCATCTCTTCTGCCGGCTGGTCATATTCGCCGAACTCGTTGGGCAGGCCGGCATTGGGGTAGGCGCTGATGTAACAGTCGGCGATGGCCGAGAGGTCTTCCAGGTGAGGGCGCATCTCCCTGGCGCCGAGGGCGCAGTTGAGGCCGACGCTGAGCAGCGGGATATGGCTGACGGAGATCCAGAAAGCCTCCACCGTCTGCCCGGATAGGGTGCGCCCGCTGGCGTCGGTGATGGTGCCTGAGACCATGACCGGCAGGCGGCGGCCGGTCTCTTCGAAGAGCAGGTCGATGGCGAAGAGGGCGGCCTTGGCGTTGAGGGTGTCGAAGACGGTCTCCACCAGCAGCAGGCCGGCCCCGCCGTCCACCAGGCCCCGGGCCTGCTCGTAGTAGGCGTCGCGCAGCTCGTCGAAGGTGACGCCCCGCATGCCGGGGTTGCCGACGTCGGGCGAGATGGAAGCCGTCTTGTTGGTCGGCCCCATGGCGCCGGCCACGAAGCGGGGCTTGCCCGGTGTGCGGGCGGTAAATTCATCGGCGGCGCGGCGGGCGATCCTGGCCGCTTCCAGGTTGATCTCATAGGCCAGTTCCTGCATGCCGTAATCGGCCTGGGAGATGCGGGTTCCGTTGAAGGTGTTGGTCTCGATAATATCGGCCCCTGCTTCCAGGTAGGCTTTATGAATAGCCTCGACAACCTGGGGTTGGGTGATGGACAACAGGTCGTTGTTGCCCTTGATATCCTTATGCCAATCGGCGAAGCGCTGCCCGCGGTAGCCCTGCTCGTCGAGTTGGTACTGCTGGATCATGGTGCCCATGGCGCCGTCGATGACCATGATGCGTTGCCGGAGTATTTCGTGGATGGACATGGGGGCGATATGTGATTTTTGATTTTTGATTGGTAAAGGTAGCAACATCATTTGTAGTTTCAGAGTTGACAAGGGCGTGGAAATTTGTATAAGCGTTTTCCGGTTGCAGTTTTAACGGAAAAAGGCTTAAATTGTGGGTTGCCCCTCAATTTATTGAATAATTTCGCCGTTTTTACCAACGGGCGGGAGGCAGAGGCCCAATTTAAGCATGATCCCGGAACAAAAAAACAGCAGTTATGCAGATCGATGTAGGCGTTCATATTGCAGACTTATTGTACGAACACAATTCCGTCAATATTCCCGGCCTGGGAGGGTTTGTCGCCCGCTATAAGTCGGCGGTGGCCGACCAGGTGCAGGGCGAGCTCTACCCGCCGTCCAAAAACCTTAATTTCAACGGCAACCTGGTGGCTGACGACGGCCTGCTGGCGCAGCACCTCCAGGAAAAGCTGGGCGTCAGCCTGGCGGAGGCCGGCCAGGCCATCGAGGATTATGTCCAGGAAATCCGGGATGCCATCGGCCGGCGGGAGATCGTCGTTTTTCCCAAAATAGGGCGCCTGTACAAAGATTACGAACAGAACCTGCAGTTCCTGCCGGATACCACCAATTTCAATACGGATTCCTACGGCCTGCCTACGGTGCATTTCCATCCGATAGCCCGCGCCGCCAGGGCCAGCAGCGTCCGCCCCGCCACGGGGCAGCCTCAGGCGGCAACGCCCGGCCCGGCAAAGCCGCAGCCCAGGGCCGGCCTGTTCCATAATGGGCTGGCCATTGCCATCGGCCTTGCTTCCGTCATCGTCATCGTCGCCGCCTACTTCATCTTCTTCTACCCGTCTTCCGGCAAGGAGGAAAACGCCCAGCGGGTGCCTACCTCGCGGATCAACGTCAGCCCTTCCGGGACGGTAGCCCAGGAGGCGCCTGCCTACGGCCCCTCCTCCTCTGAAGACGGCTCGCCGGCCGAAGACAGCTACCTGGGCGAGCAGGCGCCGGAAGAAGGCGATGAGGCGGATAGCGAAGGCGCGACCACCGCTCCAGGCCAGCAGTTCTTCATCATCGGCATCGGCGTTTTTGGCAATGAAGAAAACATCCAGCGCCTCATCAAACGCATCTACGAGGCCGGCTACGAACCCTACACCGAACCCAAAGGCAAGCTGACCCGCGTGGGCATCCAGAAGGCCTACGCCGATGATTCGGAGATCGAAGCTGCCCTGAGGGATGTGCGGAAAAAGTTTTCCAGAGATGCGAAGGTGTTGAAGAAGTAAGATTGTGCATTGGCGCAACACCAACTTATACACTTATACACTTATACACTTATACACTTATACACTTATACACTAATATCCCCTCCCGTTCCACTCCGGCCTGCCTTCAAACTCCGGCAACCTTTCCGGCATGGCCGTCAGGCCCGTCGTGTCCGTCAGGTTTTCCATAAAAGCCACCAGGGCGCTTATTTCCTGTCCGCTCAGATTCAGGAAGTGGATGGAAAGAAAGAATCATATTTTAAAACAGCTTTCGTACCTTGCCTTATGGCACAGTAATGAAAAACCGCAAGCGATGAACGACTCCTTTCGCCAGCAATTCCCCTCTCTGCGCCGGCAGCACAACGGCCGCCGGCTGGTATTCATGGACGGCCCCGGCGGCACGCAGGTACCTCAGCCGGTGATAGACGCCATCAGCCATTATTACCAAAACTCCAACGCCAATACCCACGGCGCCTTCATCACCGCGCGGGAGACCGATGCGGTGCTGGACGGGGCCCGGGCGGCCGTAGCCCACTTCCTGGGGGCGGAGGGGCCGCACACCATCTCCTTCGGCCAGAATATGACCACCCTCAACTACTCGCTCAGCCGCGCCGTCGGCCGCCTGCTGCGGCCCGGCGACGAGGTGCTCGTCACCCAGCTCGACCACGAGGGCAACCGCGGCCCCTGGCTGTCCCTGCGCGAACTGGGCGTCGTGGTGCGGGAGGTGAAACTGAAACCGGAAGGCGCGCTCGACTACGACGATATGGCCGCCAAGATCAACGAGCGCACCCGCCTGCTGGCCCTGGGCTATGCCTCCAACTTTACAGGCACTGTCAACGACGTGCTGCGGGCGCGCGCTTTAACCTACGAATCCGGCGCCTGGCTGCTGCTCGACGCCGTGCACTTCGCTCCCCACTTCCCGCTGGACGTGCAGGCCATCGGCTGTGACTTCCTGCTCTGCTCGGCCTACAAATTCTACGGCCCCCACGTCGGCATCCTCTACTCCCGCCCCGGCCTGCTGGACCGCCTTCCCGCCGACCGCCTGCGCACCGCCGCTC
>CAZAXA010000603.1:0-3782 GCA_964488965.1 uncultured Phaeodactylibacter sp.
ATCCATCATGAGAAAGATCAGTCCGGCGCTGTTCTTCACGCTTCTTTTGAGCGCCACCGCCAACACCGCCAGCCTCTACATCCTTTATGACCAGGCATGTATGGACCGCTTGGAATATGTTGACCAAAATACCAACAAGTATGTGGTTTACCACGTCAATACCAGCCCCGGAAAAAAAGTGATCCTGGAAGTGGGTACAGAGAGCGCCACACCCCAGGATTTTCCGCCCGCTCAGGTCATCCGTTGCAACAATGCGGTATTTGACGAAAAGCTGGTAAACGCCGTCAACAGCAAGATCGACCAGGTTTTTATGGCTGTCAGAAAAGGAAACGGCCAGCATCTCATCTCTCCGATCATCTCTGCTGCCCTTTACTCCCGTACCGAAACGGAGATCACCTACGACTCTCCCCGGTACAGGTTCAAATTTGATATCCGCTTCGGGTCTATCGGTGAAAATATCGCCCTCAAAAACCCCAATACGGAAGTGGCCTTCGAAGGCACTATGGACAACCAGTGCACCCGGACGTTGTTGTTCCGGCAAACTGCAGAATTCGCCGATTACCGCTACGCCAATATCGAATTGATACCGGAGATCGGCATCGTGGAAGAACGCAGGGGCGCCAGTGCCGAGGACGCCTTGCGCAACATACTCCGCCTGGACCAGGTAAATGGCCGGAAACTGGACAAATATCTCCGCCAGATTTGTACCGGGGAGAAAGAACCGGAAGCTCCGGCTGCCGCCACAGATATCGGCAAGGCGCCGGAAACGCTCAGTGCCACCGGCCCCCGGCTGGAAGATAATACGGCGGCCAGGGGAGGAACTCCCGCCCCCCGGCCCGCGGCTTCTTCCCACACCGTCCGGAAAGGAGAAACGCTCTACAGCATATCCAAAAAGTATAATGTGAGTGTCGAAAACCTCCGGGCCTGGAATATTAAAGGCAACTCCAACCTGATTCGCGTCGGCGAACAACTTCAGGTCAGCCCGGCGGCTGCGACGGAGGCACGGATACCGGCAGAGCCAAGCGGTTATGAACAAACGGAGAGCCCGGCGCGCGCCCCGGCCCTGGTGGCCAGAACTGCGGGCGACGCTTACCATATCGTACGCCCCGGCGAAACGGTAGCGTCTATTGCCATGAGCTATGGTTATACGGAACAACGTTTCCGGCAGTTTAACGGGCTGGGCAGCCAGGAGGCGCCCAGGATCGGCCAGGCCCTGAAAACATCCGATTGTGACTGCCCCGAGGCGTCGTCCGGCGCCACGGGCGTTACCGGTTCCGGCGGGCAGCTGACGCCGGAAACCAGGTACTACCACTCGGGCCTTTCTTCCCGTTCGGCGGAATTGACGGCCCTCGGCAGCCAGAAAAGCGGTACGCAGGGGCCTGCTCCCGAAGAATCCTTCGATGAAGACCAGCTCGGAGGCCGTTCCTATACCCAGGAATATGAATACATCAATACGCCCTTGTTTGTAGACCACGACCGCCTTGGCGGCCAGTTGGCTGCCCAACCTCCGGCTGGTGCTGTTCCGGTGCAGCGGCAGTACAGCGCCGAAGGAGAGTTCTACAGTGTGGCCGGCCCACGCCTCGATAGCGGAGCAGGCGGAGGCGGCGCCGCCTCTTCCGGCACAGGGCTTATCGGGCGCACCTTTTCCAGCCGGGCCCCGGCTGCCGCCGGCACGGTGAGGGAGTATAGCAGTACGTATTCTCCCAATACCGGAAGCAGCTTCTATGTGGTTAAGGAAGGCGACACCCTCTACAGTATTGCCCGCATGTACGGGATAACCGTTGAACGGTTGCGTGAGATCAACAACCTGGGTGCAAATGAGGTGATCATCCCTTACCAGAAAATCTACCTGAACTGAGTAATGGGGCTATTGATCTTATATTTTACGGCCTCAATAGGTTTTTCTTTCCTTTGTTCGGTATGGGAGGCAGTGCTGCTGAGCGTTACGCCGTCCTTTGTTGAGATCAAAAATAAGGAGGGCGCCCGGGCCGGAAGGCTGCTTAAGCAATTCAAGGATGATATTGACCGCCCGCTGTCCGCCATCCTCACCCTGAACACCATGGCCCATACTCTCGGCGCCATTGGGGTAGGCGCCCAGGCCGGAAGGTTGTATGGCAACAGCAGCCTCATAGTAGCGGGAATGGAATTGCCTTTCTCCACCGAGGCCTTTATCGGAACGGCCATGACCCTGGCTATTCTTATCCTGTCCGAGATCATCCCTAAAACGATCGGCGCCAACTATTGGGAACAGCTCGCCGGGTTTACGGCCAATTCCATTCACCTGCTGATCTACGCGCTAATCCCGCTGGTCTGGCTGAGCCAGCTCATCACCAGGAAGATGAAGAAGGATAAATCCAGGAGCGTGCTGAGCCGGGCAGATTTCACCGCCATGGCGGAGATCGGTGAAAAGGAAGGGATTTTCCGGCGCAGCGAATCCAAGATCATACAAAACCTCATGCGCCTGAACACGATACGGACAAAGGATATCATGACGCCCAGAACGGTAGTAAAGGCCGCCGACCAGGAAAGGACGGTCGCCGATTTCTATCAGGCCAATCCGCGGCTTCAATTTTCCCGTATTCCGGTATATGAGAACACTAACGACCACATCAACGGCTTTGTACTCAAAGATGAAATACTGGATTGCATGATCCGCGAGAACGGCAACCGCCGGCTAAAGGAAATCATGCGGGAGATCATCATCGTCAATGAGCAAATGGCCCTGCCGGAACTGTTCAACCGCCTGATCGAAAAAAGAGAGCACATCGCCCTCGTGGTTGACGAATTCGGGGGCATGGCAGGCATCGTCACCATGGAGGATGTCATCGAAACCCTGCTCGGCCTGGAGATCGTCGATGAACAGGATAACATCGAAGACATGCAGTCGCTGGCCCGCCAGAACTGGCATAAAAGGGCGCGCGCCCTCGGGCTGATAGACGAGGCATAAGAATAAGAAGCTGCTTGAATTTGGTTTCAGGAATTTGTTGCAAACAGCTTCTTAGGGCTATTTCCTAAAATCCTCATATACCTCTTCTATAGAAATCCGCTTGAACAATTTTAGTGGTTTTGTATGGAAGCTGAAGGATGCTTATTGTATTTATGACACAAAGCTCTTATATTATCCATCCTGAAATTTAGAGGATTTTCCCTCAAAAATAAATTTTCTCTCTATATGAGCTTTCTATCCTCTTCCCATCGGAAAGAAATTATTGAAAAGCTAAAAGAGAGCCATTATGACCTGATCGTCATAGGAGGCGGGATTACGGGAGCGGGTATTGCCCTGGATGCAGCTTCACGGGGCATGAAGGTGGCCCTGGTGGAAAAGAGCGATTTTGCTTCGGGCACGAGCAGCAAGTCCACCAAGCTGATCCACGGCGGGTTGCGTTATCTCAAGCAATTCGAGATTGGCCTGGTGCGCGAGGTAGGGCGGGAACGCGCTACTGTTCACCGCCTGGCCCCCCACCTGGCTCTGCCGGAAAAAATGCTTTTGCCGCTGATCCGGGGGGGCGCCTTCGGCCTGCTGAGCACTTCGATTGGCCTGTGGGTGTACGACCTGCTGGCAGGCGTTAAGGGAGAGGACAGGCGCCGCATGCTCAATAAACGGCAAACCCTGGAGCGGGAGCCGCTGCTGAAGGGGCAGAGCAGCATTCTGAACGGCAGCGGTTACTACGCCGAGTACCGCACCGATGATGCCCGCCTGACCATTGAGAACATCAAAACGGCCGTGCAGCATGGGGCCATATGCCTCAACTACACCAGGGCAGAGGGCCTGCTCTACCAGG
>CAZAXA010000604.1:0-1573 GCA_964488965.1 uncultured Phaeodactylibacter sp.
TTCCGCAAGTGCAAGCCCTTCCTGGAAGATGTGATGGAGACGCAACTGGAGCTGAGGAGGCTGGGGGTGTGATTGGTGTGTATCGGCGTATCGGTGAGGGCTTTCAGGAGTGCCCTCATTGGTACATTCGTATATTAATTGTTGCAAAATCCTTACCTTGCTTCGGAAACAACCAATGCTGCGATTCATAGTTCGAATCCCGAATAACGAACCAACAAATGAAGATCAACATCCCCGAATCGGACAAGAAGCGCATCGTCATCGTCGGCGGCGGCTTTGCCGGCCTGAAGCTGGCCCTGAGGCTGGCCCGCCGCAGCGAGTACCAGGTGGTGCTGCTGGACAAGAACAACTATCATCAGTTTCAGCCCCTGTTCTACCAGGTGGCCATGGCGGGGTTGGAGCCCAGCTCGATCGTCTTTCCGCTGCGCAAGGCCTTCCGGAAAAGCGAGGACGTTTACATCCGCGTAACGGAAGTCCTGGCGGTGCATACTGACAGGAAGCAACTGGAAACCGCCCTGGGCATCTGCAACTACGACTACCTCGTGCTGGCCGTCGGCGCCGAGACCAACTTTTTCGGCAACGAGCAAGTAGCCCGGTTCGCCATACCAATGAAGTCGGTCTCCGAAGCCCTCTTCCTGCGCAACCGCATCCTTTCCGATTTTGAAAAGGCGCTCTCCACCACGGATTACGACGAGCGGCAGGGCCTGATGGACATCGTGGTGGTGGGCGGCGGCCCCACCGGCGTGGAGGTCTCTGGAGCTCTGGCGGAGATGAAGCGCTATGTCTTTCCCAAAGATTATCCCGAACTCAATACCGATGAGATAGACATCTATCTGGTCGAAGGGAACAGCCAGTTGCTGAAGGGCATGTCGGAAAAATCATCGCAGAGGTCGCTGGAATTCCTCATCCAACTGGGCGTCAAGGTACGCCTGAATACTGCGGTGAAGGATTTCGATGGCGAGTACGTGTACCTGAGCGGCGGGGAAACCATCCGGGCCCGCAAGGTGATCTGGGCGGCAGGCGTCGCGGGCAGTAAGCTCAGGGGGGTTCCTGAAGCTTCCCTCGCCCGTGGCAACCGCATCAAAGTCAACCGCTTCAGCCAGGTGGAAGGGCTGGAAAATGTCTACGCCATCGGCGATATCGCCTATATGGAAGAGGAAGCCTACCCTCATGGGCATCCCCAGGTGGCGCAGGCGGCCATCCAGCAGGCCGGCCGCCTGGCGGAGAACTTCAGCAGGCTGCACCGCGGGCAGGCGCTCCTTCCCTTCTCCTACAAAGACCTCGGTTCCATGGCCACCATCGGCCGCAACCGCGCTGTGGTAGACCTGCCGCGCATTAAGTTCCAGGGCGCCTTCGCCTGGCTGGTCTGGCTCTTCGTCCATCTTTTTCAGATACTGGGTGTTAAGAATAAAGTTTTTATCTTTCTGAACTGGGTGTGGAACTACGTGACCTACGACCAGTCGCTGCGCCTGATCATCCGCCCGCGTGTGCCGAAGGGGGGATTGGAGGAAATGAAACAGGTTTGAGAACCTTCCCCCCGCTCCCTGACGGTAGGTTCTTAAACCTGCCGGAA
>CAZAXA010000604.1:1673-3775 GCA_964488965.1 uncultured Phaeodactylibacter sp.
CCCTGACGGTAGGTTCTTAAACCTGCCGGAAGGTAGAAGGTTTGAGAACCTTCCCTCCCGCTCCCTGACGGTAGGTTCTTAAACCTGTGAAAAAACTAAAAACATGAATAGACTACTTACTCTTTTCATCCTCTTCCTCTCCCTCCCGGCGGCCTATGGCCAGCAGCCCGCCAAAGCCGCCCCTGCCGATGTGGAATCTGCCGACGCCATTATTGCGGCCCTCTACGACGTCATTTCCGGCCCGGCGGGCCAGGAGCGCGACTGGGACAGGCTGCGCAGCCTCTTCACCCGCGAGGCCCGGCTGATGACCGTTTACAAGAACCCGGAAGGCCAGGCCGGCATGCTGACCATGACGGTGGAGGATTACATCAAACGCGTGGAGAAGCCTTTTGTACAGAACGGCTTCTTCGAGCGGGAGCTGAGCCGGAAAACGGAAACCTACGGCTATATCACCCACGCCTTTTCCACTTACGAGTCGCGCCAGAAGGAAAAAGGGCCGGTGGCAGGCCGCGGCATCAACAGCATACAGCTGGCCAACCACAGCGGCCGCTACTGGATCGCCAATATCATCTGGAACAGCGAGACGGAGGAAATGCCCATTCCCGCCCGCTACCTGGCGCTCGCCAACCAGCGGGTAGTGAACCATGAAGACGAAACCATCCTGGTGGGCAGGATCAACCGGGCGGGCCTGCAGCAGGAGCCCTTCGGCGCCTGGTTCTCGGAGGGCTACGGCGCCTATAAGGTTGATGAGGCCGCTCTGGAAGGCGTAAAGGGCGCCCTGAAAGATGTGGAGATTCTTGGCTTCATGGGCGCCTGGTGCTCCGACAGCCAGCGTGAAGTACCCCACTTCTTCCGGATTCTCGACTACCTCGACTTCGGCCCGGACAACTTCGGCCTCATCGCCCTGAGCAACCACCCGGACCACTACAAGCAGAGCCCGCAGCATGAAGAGCAGGGCTGGGACATCGAGTTCGTGCCCACTTTCATCTTCCTGAGGAACGGCAAAGAGCTGGGCCGCATCGTAGAATCACCAGAGGTGAGCCTGGAGGCGGATATGCGGAAGATATTGGCGGGGAAATAATGATGGATTCATTGTTTCATGGGTACATGGTTCCACTGTTCTGCTTCACAACGAAGCCAGGAACCCATGAAACAGAGAAAGAATCCTATATAGCTCTCCGGAACAGATACCGGGTCATAAAAATCCCTGTATTGTTCCCTCCTGCTTCGCCGAAAGCGCCTGAGCCGTAGACGCCTGAGGTCACATCCTGCAGTTCCCACCCTTCCGCGTGCATCTGGCTGACTTTATTGGTGATGGCCTGGTCGTTTGCCCGGATATTGGAGAAGTTGATGCCCGTCAGGCTGAAGAAGTTCTCCATTTTAATCTCTTCCATCTGTCCGTCGGGGCCGATGGTGATCATGCGGGAACGGCCCAGCCCCGCCGGCACCACCGACTCGATGACGGTCACCTGGGTGAATTCGTACTGGGTATTGGGTTTGAGGTTGGCCGTACTGGCTGTAAGGACAACGAGAGCGGCGCCGGCCAGCAGGCCCAGCATAAATTGATAAGGCTTCATGATGTTGTGGTTTAATATGATCGTAATCATTGATGAGATGCAAATATGGGGTTGGCGCCACTATTTCGGCAAGGCCGGGCCGGCAGGCTTTCGACGGAAAGCAGAAATTGAAGGATGAAGGGGCGGGACAGGGCTACTGAGCATGGATAGGCCGGTTCGCCGGCAGGTGGCTTCCTGACGGATGCCCATCCTGGAGAAGAAGCCGGGGACAGGCAGGCCGCCGTACCCGGCAATTCCCGCTTTGGCTTTCCGGGAAGGCCAAAATCCGGGGTGGCTCATGTTGGCCTCAACCGTTTTTCCCCTCATACTTCTGCTGCTTGCAGGCCCGGACGAAAGCCACGAAGAGCGGGTGCGGGTTTTCCACAGTGCTCTTGAGTTCGGGGTGGAACTGTACGCCGACGAACCAGGGGTGGTCTTTGAGTTCGACGATCTCCACCAGCCCGGATTCCGGGTTGGCGCCAGAGGGGGTCATGCCGGCTTTCTCCATTTTTTCCAGGTAGGCGTTGTTGAACTCGTAGCGGTGGC
>CAZAXA010000605.1:0-3765 GCA_964488965.1 uncultured Phaeodactylibacter sp.
TTTTCTGCCATTGCATTTGGTTTTTGTTTTGAAATATGGTATTTATTGGAACACCTGAACACCGGCAAAGGTGCGGGAAGCGCATTATTATTGCTACGCCGCCACGCATAAAAAGCGTATCTTGTAAAAACCTCTTAACTTTGAGCAACCGAACTGACGCAGGAGTTTATGCATAACCCGAATCTGGACCCAAGCGGCGGCCGCCTGAGTGCCGAAGAACAACAAATTGAGAAATCTCTTCGCCCGAAGGCCCTGGAGGAATTCAGCGGCCAGCCTAAGATCGTGGAGAACCTACACATTTTTATACAGGCGGCCCGGCAGCGGGGCGAAGCGCTGGACCACGTCCTGCTGCACGGCCCTCCCGGCCTGGGCAAGACAACCCTTTCCCACATTATCGCTTATGAACTGGAGGCCGGGCTGAAGATGTCTTCCGGCCCCGTGCTGGAAAAACCGGGCGACCTGGCCGGCCTGCTGACCAACCTGGAGGAAGGAGACGTCCTTTTCATTGACGAAATCCACCGCCTCAATACCGTGGTTGAGGAGTACCTGTATTCAGCCATGGAGGACTACCGTATCGACATTATGATCGACAGCGGGCCCAATGCGCGCAGCATTCAGATCAGCCTCAATCCTTTTACCCTGGTGGGCGCCACTACCCGCATGGGACTGCTCACGGCCCCCATGCGCGCCCGTTTCGGCATCACCTGCCACCTCGACTACTACGATGCAGCCACCCTGGAGAGGATCATCAAACGCTCGGCCGGTATTCTTAAAGTATCCATCACCGATGAAGGCGCCGCAGAGATCGCACGCCGCAGCCGGGGCACTCCGCGCATCGCCAATGCCCTGCTGCGCCGCATCCGCGATTTTGCCCAGGTCAAGGGCGACGGCACTATCGGCCTGGAGATCGCCCACTTCGGCCTGGCAGCCCTCAACGTGGATGAAGGCGGCCTGGATGAGATGGATAACAAGATTCTGTCTACCATCATCCACAAATTCAAAGGCGGGCCGGTCGGCATCACCACCATTGCCACGGCCGTCGGTGAAGAGGCAGGCACCATCGAGGAAGTCTATGAACCCTTCCTCATCATGGAGGGCTATATACAGCGTACGCCCCGGGGGCGGGAGGCCACCGAACGGGCCTACCGCCATATCGGAGCGGCGCCGCCGGGGCGCGCCGGGACTTTGTTTGACCTGGATTAGAAAAGCCGCCCGTTTTGATAAATATCACTATGAAGGATGAGAAAAATCAGCCCGTCTTTTCAGAAAAGGCGGCATCTTTAACTTGCCCTTACAAACAGAGGGTAATGTCTATGGCACTTCATTGTAGTTAACAAGCGGATAAGGAATGCTGTTGGCGGCCGGGTTGGCTCCAGCAGCATTCCTGTATAAGCAGGACAGCTAAAAAAGCAGGACCTATGAAAACGATGCTGGTACCTACCGATTTCTCCGATGCCGCGCGCAATGCATTTTATTATGCCCTGAAGCTGGCGGAAGCCCTAAAGGTGGAAACAGTCGAAGTAGTCCATGTCTTTTTGCCGGAAACGGCAGGCGAGGCCGACTTTATTCCGCCGGTTGCCCAGCTGCTGGAGAGCCGGAGGGAGATGCTGCGGTCCTTCGTAACGGAAAACCTCAGGGAGGCCGGCCCTGCTCCCTGTGCGGTCACCCAGGATGTGCTGGTCGGTTTCCCGGGCGATGAACTGGCACAGGCATCGGAAGACTACGATATGATCGTGATGGGCGCCACCGGGCAAGGCGGCATTCTGTCGAAAGTGTTCGGCAGCGTATCTTCCAGCGTCTCCCAGAGGGCTTACTGCCCCGTCCTGCTCGTCCCTCACGATGCCCGTTACCAGCCGATACGCCACATCATCTACGCCAGCAGTTATGATTCTGCCGACAAGAAAATGATCGACAAGCTGGCGGCCTTCAACCAGCCGTTCAAAGCACATGTCCACTTTGTGCACGTCAGGCGGAAGAAAGACGCCCCCGTCGATTTTTCCAGGGCCAAGGAAGAGATTTTCGGCGAGCTGTTCCGGGAGGGAGAACCTGATTTCGCCTTCGATATTGCAGAGGTGGAAGGTGAAGACGTAACAGAATGCCTGAGCCGGTACGCCGGGGAGAAAAATGCGGAGCTGGCGGTTATGGTGACGCGCCACCGCAGTATATGGCAAAGCATACTGCACCGCAGCCAGACCAAACGCATGGCCCTGGCCACTCCTGTTCCACTGATGGTGCTGCATTTGGAGGAGTGAGATAATGAGGGAGCGAATATAACTCATCATACATTGGCCTGCTCCTTAAGTATTATTTTCACATTTTTTCCAAAACCGAAGTGAGCAGCTTCCAGAACTTTTGCACAGAGGCTATATTAACCTTCTCATCCGGCGAATGCGGGTGGCGGATGGTTGGGCCGAAGGAGATCATATCCAGGCCCGGATAATGCTCGGCGATAATACCGCATTCCAGCCCCGCATGGCAGGCCGCCACCCGCGGTTTCCTGCCAAATAGCCCTTCATATAAAGATTCCATTACTTTCAGGATGTTCGACCCGGTGTTGGGCGCCCAGCCGGGATAGCTTCCGGAGTTTTCCACTGTGGCGCCGGCCATTTCGAAAGCGGCCCGAACGGCGTTGGCCACATCCATCTTGCCGGATTCTATGGAGCTGCGCTGCAGGCTCTGGGTAATGAATTCCCCATCCCTGACGATGGCCCGCGCCAGGCTTGAAGAGGTTTCTACCAGGCCCGGTATGCCGGGCGCCATTCGGAAGACGCCATTCGGGACGGCATAGATGGCGTTGAGCACCTTCTCCTGGCCCGAAGGGTGCATGACCTTCACCGGGGCGCGCACCTCCTGTACAGAAATATCCAGGCCCGGCTCGATGCTGCTGAATTCCCGCTGAATATCTGCCTTCCGGGTATTGAAATCCTGAAGGAAGCCCTCCTTTTTGGCGCCGTCCACGGCCACCAGTGCGGTAGATTCCCGGGGGATGGCATTGCGCAGGCTGCCGCCGTCCAGGGAAGAAATGCGCAGGCCATAGGCATAGGTGGTTTTGTACAACAGCCGGTTCATCAGCTTATTGGCATTGCCCCGGCCGAGGTGAATGTCCAGCCCGGAATGGCCGCCCCTGAGGCCCCGTACTTTGATGAGAAAGCCCACCGAGCCTTCATCCGAGGTGGCCTCCAGGTAGCTCATGCGGGTATTGGTATCGATGCCGCCGGCGCAGCCGATGGTCAGTTCGTCGTCCTCTTCCGAGTCGAGGTTGAGCAGCACTTTGCCTTCCAGCAGGTTTTCATCCAGCCCTTTGGCGCCGGTCATGCCCGTCTCCTCATCGATGGTGAAGAGGGCTTCGAGCGGCGGATGAGGGATATCATCGGATTGCAGCAGCGCCATGATGGCGGCTACGCCGATGCCGTTATCGGCGCCCAGAGTGGTGCCTTCCGCCTTCACCCACTCCCCATCCACATAGAAACGGATGCCTTCCGAGCTGAAGTCGAAATCCGTGTCGGCGTTTTTCTGATGCACCATATCCAGGTGAGATTGCAGGATGACCGTGGGGCGCCCTTCCATGCCGGGCGTAGCGGGCTTTTTTACCACGACATTTCCCACGGCATCCACTATAGTCTCCAGCCCAAGTTTTTCACCGAAAGCCTTCATGAATGCTTTGACCCGCTCTTGGCCTTTGGTGGGGGGGGGCACTTCGCTGAGGCTGGAAAAATTGGACCATAAAGCACGGGGTTCCAGCTGGCGTATTCCATTTGCTTTACT
>CAZAXA010000606.1:0-3764 GCA_964488965.1 uncultured Phaeodactylibacter sp.
ACGGCAACGGCATCTACCCCCTGGAGTTCACCACCCGCTTCGGCTTCCCGCAGATTTTCATCCAGCGGGCCGGCATCCTGGACCCCATCGGGCAGATGCTCTACCGCGTCGCCAAAGGCGAAAGCTTCGCCATCAATGCCCGAAAGGGCTTTCAGGTGGGCGCCTACATGGTGGTGCCGCCTTTCCCCTACAATGACCCGGAAACCTTTGACCTCTTCTCCAAAGACGCCGTGGTGGTGGTGAAAAAGAACAAAAAGGAAGGCATCCACCTGATGCACCTCAAACAGGTGAGCGGCGAGTGGCTCATTACGGGCGACTCCGGCATCGCCCTGATGGTTGCCGGGACGGGCACCACCATGAAAGAGGCCCAGAAGGCGATGTACAACCGCATCAAAAATGTCCTGATCAACAATGCTTACTACCGTACCGACATCGGCGACAGATGGGGGGAGGACTCGGATAAGCTGTGGGCCTGGAGGTTGTTGTGATAATTCCTGGCTTTTTACCCGGCTGAGCGCAGCGAAGACGGGCTGGGTTTCTGGCCTGGTATATGCCTCCTAAATTCAAAAAAATGCCGTATCATTTCAAAGAAGTAACTCTTACCCCCGAGCGCTTCTTCTCCATCCTTCCCGCCGACTGGCGCGAGGACATTGCGCCTTACTGGGCAGGCTACGCCGGCACGGCCCGCATTTTCACCCTGGAAAAGGACGGGGAAGCGCTGGGCGGCGGCATCCTCTTTTCTACTCCTGCTCCTGATATACTGGCCTACGGAGAGGAAGCGCAATACTGGTTTGACATGGGATTTTTGTATATTGGTTTTCTGTGGATCGCGGAAGCGCAACGGGGCAAAAAACTGGGTTCGCTGTGGCTTCAGAAGCTGAAGGAACTTCTTCCCGGGCAGCCGTTCTGGCTCTCTATCGACGACTACGCGCTATGGGCGTTCTACGAGCGCAACGGCTTCCGCCCGGTAAAAGCGGTGGAAATGGAAACGGGAACGGAATGGGTGCTGGCCACCATTCCCGGCGCATAGGCCATGCAGACAAACACGGAATATGAAAATACTTTTCAATCCCTACAAACCCCGGCGCCGACAGAATCTTGAAGGATACATCCTCAGGCTGTACGAAGAAGACCCCTGGATTTATACCTCAGGCTGGGCTTTCGTGTGGATGACAGGAAGCGGCTGATCTGTGAGCAGGCGGAAGGATGAGGGCAAATGCGCTCCAAAAACCTATTGCTGTTAAGTATAACAGGATAAAAAGGCCATAGATCGGCTTTTTTACGTACATTAGAGATATGAAAAAGCTCGCCTCTTTGCTCTTCCTCCAGCTTTGCCTGCTGCCTCTCGGTTATGCCCAGCTTCCCCAGGGCAATTACTTTCAGGGCTACCAGCGCAGCCTCAGCGGTTTCCCCTTCAGTTACCACTCCCCTCTGCCCGATGTGAGCGGCTCGCTGATCGTACGGGCAAATGAAAACTTCCGGCCCATCGAATGGGAAACGGCGGCGGCGCCGGAAAATTTTCGTGAAGAATTCGCTTATTTTATCTGGGCCTACGGCATGGATACTGACGTAAAGCGGTACAATTTTGACCTGTATGTGAACGGCGAAAAGGCCCTTGGCTTCACCAACCCCCGAAGCAACGACAGGATGGAGTGGAGCGTGGACGGCAAGGACGGCGCGCGCCTGTCTTTCTATGTTACCCTGATCGACAAATACAAGGATCAGATGGGCTTTGCCGTGCTGAAACTGCCCCGGGCAGCCTTCACCCCGGGCGAACCGGTACGCCTCAGCGTCGACGGCGAAGATGCCGGCGGCGATATCTGGTATATGACCTTCAAGGCCGGGGTCCATGAAAAAGTATCCATCGAACAGGAGAAGGTCGTGATGAAAGACGGTGGAAAGCGCTACTCCATCGCCCGGTTTGACTTTATGCACCTGGGAGAAAAAGCCTCCTGTGAAGTGAGCGCCGCCGGCACGACGGTAAGCGCCACGCTGCCTCCCGGCCGCAGCACGCTGGAACTGAAGCTGCCGCTCGTGGAAAAACCCACGGAGTACATTGCAAAAATCAAGATCGGCAGCCAGCCGGCAACGGAAGTAACCTTCAGGCTGGAACCCGTTAAACAATGGACGGCCTACCTCGTGCAGCACACCCATACCGACATCGGATATACCCGCCCGCAGACGGAGATTCTGCCCGAGCATCTGCGCTATCTCGATTACGCCCTCGACTATTGCGATCAAACCGACGGTTACCCCGACGACGCCCGGTTCCGCTGGACTTGCGAGGCCTCCTGGGCCGTCCGCGAATACCTCAAAAGCCGGCCACAGGAGCAGGTCGACAGATTGCTGAAGCGCATCGCCGAAGGCCGGATCGAGGTGACAGGCATGTTCTTCAACTTTTCCGAGGTGGTCGACGAGGCCGGGCTGGCCGCCCAGGCCCGGACGGTACGGGCGTTCCGGAACATGGGCATCCCCGTCGCCACCGCCATGCAGAACGACGTCAACGGCATCGGCTGGTGCCTGGCGGAGTACTTCCACGGCACGGGAGTGAAGTATCTGGTCATGGGCCAGCACGGCCACCGCGCCCGCATCCCCTTTGGCAAGCCTACGGCCTTCTGGTGGGAATCGCCCTCCGGGAAGCGGATGCTGGCCTACCGCAGCGAACACTACATGCACGGCAACACGCTGGGGCTGATCTCCGAAGACCTGCCGGCCTTCCGGGAGAACCTCTCCAAATACCTGCAGAGCCTGGAAGACAAGGGCTACCCCTTTCTTCGCACCGCCTTCCAGTTTTCCGGTTACATCACCGACAATTCTCCGCCCTCCACCACCGCCTGCGATCTGGTGAAGGAGTGGAACGAAAAATACGAATGGCCCAGGCTGCGGCTTGCCACGGCCAGTGAGTTCATGCAGTACGTCGAGGAAAACCATGCCCGGGGATTGCCCGTCCGCAGAACTGCCTGGCCTGACTGGTGGACGGACGGCTTCGGCTCGGCCATGCTGGAGACCAAAGCGGCCCGCGCCACCCAGGCCGAGATGATCGCCAATACCGGCCTGGCGGCTATGGCGCAGGCGATGGGCGCTGAGCTGCCGGCAGGGCTGAACAGCGAGATCACCGGAATTCAGGACGCCCTCTTGTTCTATGACGAGCATACCATGGGCGCCGCCGAAAGCATCCGCGACCCGCTGGCGGAGAATTCCGTGATACAATGGAATGAAAAGGCTGCCTACGCCTGGGACGCCGTCAAGGAGTCGCGCCTTTTTCAGGAACGGGCAATGGGCTTCCTGCAGCCCTTCATCGAACGGCAGGAAGCGCCCTCCATCGCCGTGTTCAACACCCTCAACTGGGAGCGCTCAGGGCTGGTGACAACCTTTATCGACTACGAAATCCTGCCCGATAACAAGGAATTTCGGATCGTAGACGGCCAGGGCAACGAAGCCCCCGCCCAGATGCTCGGCAGCCGCACCGACGGCGCCTATTGGGGCATCTGGGTGGAAGGCGTACCCGCCCTGGGCTACAAGTCGTATCGCATAGAGGTAAGCGATAAAGACAGGATAATGCCCGCCGCCATGGACGGCAAGCAGGTATTCGAAAATGTTTTCTACCGCCTGGAAATAAGCCCTGAAAAAGGCGGCGTCGCCAGCCTTTACGATAAGGAACTGGGGCGGGAACTGCTCGCCACCGGCGACACCGTGCTGATGGGCCAGTTCATCTATGAAGAACTGGACAACCGCCACCAAATGGAGCGATTCACCCACAACAA
>CAZAXA010000607.1:0-1145 GCA_964488965.1 uncultured Phaeodactylibacter sp.
CGCTGAAGTCGTCCATCTCGTTGATGAGGAACAAGCCGGCGCCGACCAACCACAACTTGCAGCCGAAGTTGGAGTTGAGGGAGGAGTTCACGGACACGGCGTTGCCCCAGGCATCGACGACGGAGGTATGGGTGGTCTCGAAGCTCTCCTTCAGCAGTTTGAAATCGCCGGCCAGGACGGCCGCGCTGGCAGAGGCCCTGGCAGGGTCGAAATCGGCCATGCGGGCCAGCAGGTAGGCGTCGGAGAGCAGGGAGTCGCGGGGCACGGCGTAGAAATCGCTGTCGCCCAGGTGTTCGGCCCGGTCGGCATAGGCGCGGCGCTCCGCCTCCGCCATGAGGTGAACGGCGCGCGTGGAGTGGAAGCCGTATTCATGCAGCGGGTAAGGCGCCACCATCTTCAGCATCTGCAGCAAGGCGATGCCGCCGCTGGAGGAGGGCGGCATGGAGATGATGCGGTAAGGGCCGTACCGGCCGCTTACCGGCTCGCGCCATTGCGCTTCGTACGACTTGAGGTCTTCCAGCGTCATGATGCCGCCGCCGCTCCGTATTTCAGCGATTATCGCTTCTGCAACCGCCCCTTCGTAAAAGCCTGCCCTGCCCTTGTCCCGGATTTGCGCCAGCGTTTGCGCCAGTTTTTCCTGAACCATCATGTCTCCCATCTGGAAAGTATCCTTAATGAAGGGGTTGGGCGCCTCGTTGTACTTCCGGAAGCCCTCCTGAAAGCCGTTGAGCCGCTCGGCTTCCGCTGAGGAAACCCGGAAGCCTTTTGCCGCCAGTTCTATGGCCGGCTGGATCAGCTCGCTTATATCCTCGATGCGGCCGTGCTTCCCGTGGGCGGCAAACAGGCCCGCAACCGTGCCCGGCACGCCGGCGGCCAGGTGGCCGGTAGTGCTCAACCCGTCGACGACATTGCCCAGGCTGTCGAGGTACATGTCGCGATGAGCCGCCATGGGGGCCTTCTCCCGGTAGTCGAGCGCCGCCGTTTCTCCTTCGCTGGTGCGGATCACCATAAAACCGCCCCCGCCGATATTGCCGGCCCGGGGATAAACCACCGCCAGGGCGAACTGCACGGCCACGGCCGCATCTACGGCATTGCCGCCCTTCTTCAGTACCTCCAGCCCCACGCGGGTCGCCAGCGGATGGGGC
>CAZAXA010000607.1:1155-3751 GCA_964488965.1 uncultured Phaeodactylibacter sp.
CGACACCACCATGGCGGAATCGGCAGCGGCCGTTTTAACAGCCTCATAACCAGTGGATGGGGCTGCTTTCCGGCAGCCGTCAGCAAGAAGGCCCACAAAAAAGGCCAGGGCAAAAACCCGAAATATCATTTTTGGCACGGTAATTGGTTTAGATCAGTCAGAATTGTAAAAGTACTACATCAAAAGGAAAAGTTTCATAGTGCATTTTGACGAGGAGTAATTTCGAAAGGGTTTTTTGTGCGGCCCGGCCTGGAAACCATCTATGGGGTGAACTGGGGTAGCGCTTCAATACCGGGCCGCACTTTTTACTATGGCGTGTATTTTTTGGGTAATATAGTTTGTGAGTAGCCGAAAGGCTACAGGTTTACTGGCTATTTGGCGCCGCCGCAGGCCTCGGCTCGTGTGCGGCGCTTTTTTATGGCCACAAACCTACTCCACCGGGTCCGGCTGCAGCGTAAACGTCCTGCTCACCGGGTTGAGCGGGCAGTTCACGGCATTGCCTTCGGCGTCGACCAGAGTAAGCTGTATGGTGTTCTCGCCCATGGGCAGGCCCTCGATGTAGTAGGGCTGCCATCTGTCGATCATATGCGCCTCTCCGTTGATATCGGCCCTGACCTTATAGTTGGGGCCGAGGGTGGCGTTGACGAGGTAGAAATCGAGCATGACCTTCTCCGTTTCGGCTTTGCCGGTATAAGTTCCCTTGGGGCGGCTGTAGAACAGCATCGGATCAGCAATAGGCTTGCTTTCGACAATGGCGTTGCCCTTCACCATCGCTTTCACGGCCACATGGGCGCCCTGCGTCTTGATCGACTCGTGATAGGAACGGGAAAGGAAGGCCAGGATGTAGTGGTCGCCGTCCGGAATCTGGTAATCGAAACTGGCCTGGTACTTGGCGGCATAGGGCTCGTCGTTCACAATCAGGTGGATGTGCTGGCCCTCGGCGGAATTGGCGCACATCTTCGCGCCGGCATCGGGCGTCTGCACCCCCAGCTGATAACTGCTTGCGTTCAATTTGAAGTCGAACCTGCCATTCGTAAAAGCCATGGATTCGATCCTGGCGTCCGCATAGGCGGCGGATTCGGTAAAGGGCGCCAGGCTGTACTTCATCGCCGGGGCCGCCTCTTCCTGGCTTTGTTCTTCGGACTGCCGGCTGGAAGCGCCGCCCTGGCAGGCCGTGAACAGCAGCGCCAGGAGAGCGAATAAACTTAGCGTTCTCATTTCAAATCTGATTTTTATTTGGATTGTTTAATAATATTGTGTACTTATTCGAACGGAATGTAAAGATACTTGAAAAAACTATGGCGCAACCGATCATAGAATTAAAGGTGGAAGGCATGACCTGCAACAACTGTGCGGCCAGCCTCAACCGTTTTCTGGAGCGGAAAGGGCTGGAAGACGTTTATGTGAATTTTCAGACGAAGGAAGTGCGCTACCGGCAGGGCGATGCCGCGATCAGCCTGGAGGAAGTCAAACAGGGCATCCATAAGCTGGGCTACAGCGTGGTCGAAGAGCAAGGAGCGGGCCGGGCGCCCTGGTGGACGCTGGAGCGCAAGCTTGCCGCCAGTGCCGTTTTTACACTTCCGCTGCTGCTTTACCACCTGCTGATGGCCGGCGGCATCCACCTGCCGCTACCCGATAACTTCTGGTGGCAACTGGCTCTCTGCCTGCCGCCCTTTGCTATCGGCTTTACCCACTTCGGGCGCAGCGCCCTGAGTTCGCTCAGAGGCGGAGTACCGAATATGGACGTGCTTATCTTCGTCGGCAGTACCGCCGCCTTTATCTACAGCCTCATCGGAACTTTCCTGGGGGAGGCCAATTACATCTTCTACGAGACCAGCGCCACCATCATCACCCTGGTGCTGATGGGCAACTGGCTGGAAAAGCGGGCGGTGGAACAGACCACCACCGCCATCGGCGAGCTGACGAAGCTGCAGGTAGAAACCGCCCGCCGGGTGGCGCCCTCAGGCGCCATCGTCACCCTGAAACGGGAGGAAATCCGGCCGGGCGACATCCTGCAGGTCAACGAGGGCGATAAGATACCTCTCGACGGCATCATCACCCGGGGAGAGGCCAGCGTCGACGAGTCCATGCTGACGGGCGAAAGCCTGCCGGTGGAAAAAAAAGCCGGCAGCCGTGTCATCGGCTCTTCCGTAGTCGTAGGGGGTAACCTGCGCATGGAGGTCACCGCCGCCGGCCGCGATACCGTCCTGAGCAGGATGATCGAGCTGGTGAAAACGGCGCAGCAGGACAAGCCGGATATCCAGCGCCTGGCCGACAAGATCAGCGCCGTCTTCGTGCCGGTAGTGCTGGGTATTGCCCTGCTCACCCTGCTCATCGGGCACCTGGGCTTCGGGCTGCCCTTCCGGCAGGCCCTGATGAACGCCATCGCCGTGCTGGTCATTTCCTGCCCCTGCGCTATGGGCCTGGCCACCCCTACCGCCGTCATGGTGGGCGTTGGCCGCCTGGCCCGCCCCCTGGTGTCGGCGGTCCAGGGGGCCCCGCCCACCTGGGGGGGTGGTCCGGAGGGGCTGCGCCCCTCCGTTCCCTGCCCTGGCGGTTCCATCCAGGTCATCGGGAAGGCCCTTGGAAACCTGGG
>CAZAXA010000608.1:0-3750 GCA_964488965.1 uncultured Phaeodactylibacter sp.
TCGGTGTAGATGGTGTCGTACCACTTCCAGTTGGTCACCGGGGCTACGGCGATAGCGGCCTTGAAGACGTCATTGCCTTTAAGAATGCAGAGCGAAGACATATAAGCGCCATAACTCCAGCCGAAGATGCCGATGCGCGAGGCGTCGATGTATTTTTGACTACCCAGGTATCTGGCGGCTTCGATCTGATCCAGGGTTTCATAATAGCCCAGCTGCATGTAGGTCATCTTTTTGAATTCCTCGCCCCGGCCGCCGGTGCCGCGGTTGTCCACACAGGCCACTACATAGCCCTGCTGGGCCAGCATCTGGAACCACCAGTAGTCAAAACCCAGCCAATGGTCTGCCACTTCCTGGCTGCCCGGCCCGCCATACACGGTCATCAGCAGGGGGTACTGGCGGTTTTCCTTAAGGTTCGCGGGTTTGATCATCCAGCCGTTCAGCTCTGCTCCGTCAGCCGTCCTGAAGTTGAAAAACTCTACCGGCTGCACCTGATAGGCCTGCATCTTTTCCTTCATTTGCAGGTTCTCCTCGATCACCCGCAGCGCCTTTCCTTTGCGGTCGTAAACGGTATAGGTGGCCGGCGTGTTGGCCGTAGAATGGGTGGCCACATAGTAGTCATAGGTACTGCTGAACTGGACTGAGTTCCAGCCTGCCGCGCCGGCCAGCACCTGTTTGCCCTTGCCGTCCAGGCCGATGCTGTACACCTGCCGTTCCACCGGGGATTTCTCTGCCGCCTGGTAGTACAAACGGCCCTCCTTCTCGTCCACGCCGTAGAAAGCATCCACTTCCCAGGGCCCTTTGGTGAGCTGACGCACTTCACGGCCTTTCATGTCATAGAGATAAAGATGTTTCCAGCCGTCCTTCTCGCTGGCCCAGATGAAGTGCTTTCCGTCCTCCAGGAAGGCCAGGTCGTCGTAGAGTTCCTCCGAAATGTAGTATTTATTCTTTTCCTGCAACAGGGTTGTGGTTTCGCCGGTCAGCGGGTTGGCGAGCAGCAGTTCCAGTTCGTTCTGATGCCGGTTGAGCCGGTACACGCAGAGTTGTTCCGCGCTGGCTGTCCACTTTACGCGGGGAATGTAAATATCCTTCTCTTCCCCCAGGTACACCTGTACCGCCCTGGCGCGGCGCAGGTCATAAACGAAAACATCCACCCTGGAGTTGGCCTCTCCCACCTTTGGGTATTTGAAGGACACGTATTCCGGATAGAGCTTGTCGTGATAGTTCGTCATCGTGAACTCTTTGACCGCGCTCTCATCGAAGCGGTAGAAGGCGATGCTCTGGCCGTCAGGCGACCAGAAGAAGGCTTTCGCAAAGGATAATTCCTCTTCGTACACCCAGTCTGCAGCGCCATAGATGACCTTGTTGTACTCCCCATCCTCGGTGACCTGGGACAAGCTACCCGAGGCGAGGTCTCTGATGTAGAGGTTGTTATTATGTACAAAAGCCACTTTTCCCGCCTTGGGGTCGAAGGAGGCATACTGTTGCTTGCCCTCTCCAAAAAGGGCCGTCAGGCTCTGCCTGCTGCGGTCGTATATGTAAAAACTGGCGCGGGATGAATGGCGGTAGATGGGTTCCGACTCCGTTTCGATGAGGATTTTCTTTTCATCGCCGCTGAAGGTATATCCGTCCACCTGGCCGCTGAAACCATCCTTGCCTTCGACAGCAGAGGCATCAAAGATGGTGCTTACCAGCTCGCCGGTAGTGAGGTCATACTGTTGTATCTTGTTGTCTTCCAGGAGGGTATAGTGCTTGCCATCCTTGAGGAAATTGAAACCCGGCACTGAGTGCGGGATGAACTCATAATTTTTCCAGATGGCTTCCAGGGTAATGTCCTTCTGGGCAAAGGCCAGCGCGAAGGTAGAAACTATGGCCAGGGTGATCAATGTAATTTTTTTCATATCGGGCTTGATTGGTTTAATTTGAAAAGAACGGCCAGATGGGAGGTTTTGAGGCGCCCTCATCAGGCTATGGCCAGCGAATTTAGTGAATATTGTGCAAAAAACAGCATTCGGAAGCTTATTGCATCAGCTCTGCCAGCCGGGATTGTATGCGCCTCGACTCTTCCCGCTTTTCAATGACCGTTGGCGGGGCAGCGCGTTCATCACAGTCCGCCAGCGGGCAACGCTCACAGGTTTTGTTCACTTCCCGCAATTGTATGGCGGGGTCTTCATAAAAGGCGATCTTTTGCCGTACGTCATCGCTGATGAGCAGGCCGATGCTAACGCTGACATTGCGGCCCGGGAGGGGATAGGCCGGCCGGGCGATCGTCAGGCAGAGGTATTCGTCTTCGGTGCCGATATAACGCGAACGCTGAGCGCGGACGATATTTTCGACATATTTGCCCTCCCGCTGCATTTCGTCGAGGTCCTTGAGCAGAGAGAGCGATACCCAGCGGCGGCAGTAGTGCTCGAACAGGCCGTTGCCATGCGGGTGATGGCGCCGGCTGAGGTGCAATTCTTTATCGATCTCAAAGTCATCCTGTTCCAGGCCGTGAATGAAACGCAGGAAAAAAAGCTTATCCATACCAAAGAACCGGGGCAGGATGTTGGTCAGGCGGTGGTAGAACATCTCCGGTGTGGCCTCGTATTTTTTCATGATGCCCAGAAAGGCCTCTCCGTCCCAGCGTTGTTTATCGAAAAAGGCCTGCATATCCCGGATAAAAGAAGCGCGGGGCAGGTGCAGGGCTACCGAAAAATAGATGGCCTTACTATGGTTGATGACTTCCTCGAAGGTACGGCCGCGCAGCAGGCTGGAAGTATTGGCGCGCTCCCCGATTTCCAGGCAATTGAAACCCAGTTCTTTACCGAACTGAAAGGCGCGCTGGGTAGGCGACAGCCTGCTGTTGAGCAGCAGCCGCTTGCCTTTAGGGATAAAGACGGAGCGCAGCTTCAGCAGTTCCGGATACTCGTCCAGCCCGTTCTCCACGATCTCATAGCCGAAGCTGCTTTCCAGAACCTGCTTCAGCAACTCCCCGTTGATCGGGCGCCCGGGCGGAATGCCGTAGTGCCCGATAAAGCGGTCGACGGCCTCCTCCAGGCCTTCGAAATAGTTGTTGTGCAGCTCCAGGTAGGCGCGCAGGGCGCCGAAATAGAAATTCTCCTCTTTCAGGGAGTAATTTCTCGACAGCTCCAGCAGCGTAGAGATGAACGCCCCCACCCGCACCGGCGCGCCGGCAATGATCTCCACCACTTTAGACAGTTCGATGCCGAAAAGGTCAAGGGGCAGTTCGTTGAGGAAGTTGGATTGCAGCAGTTCCCCTACCGGGGCGAGGCTCTTGCTCAGCTCTGCCGAGGCCAGATGGGTGTAACTGACGCCCAGAGCCTCCGCCAGGGCTTTCAGTTTTTCCTCCTTAGGGTATTTCTTGCCCTTTTCGATCTCATTCAGATAAGAGACCGAAAGGTGGGATGCCTGGCTGAGATCGGCAAAGGAAAGCCCCATGGACTGCCGCAACTGCTTCACTTTCAATCCGAAAAGTATTCGCTCGTTCTGTGTCTTCGCACTCATACGGGGGCAAAAATAAAAGAATTTAGCGAATTTTCGCAGTAGTTTTTTGACTGCCGGCTGCGCTGAGAAAGCTACAAGAGGAAATAAGAAAAAAGATACCTGGTTAACAGATGGGAACAAACTTTTTCGGCATTGTTATTATTTTTATATTGCAGATCAAATTGACGCCAATGGTAAACACACTTGATAGCAGGATCGTTGTTGATGATGCCATAACAAGTGGTAAGGCGAGAATTGCTGATACCC
>CAZAXA010000609.1:0-3738 GCA_964488965.1 uncultured Phaeodactylibacter sp.
GGCCTCCAAACATGCTCTAACTGAGATGTCCGAATGAATGGGTAAATAAAATCTGTCCGCCTGCTTACCTGATAGAATATGCACTTTTCTGTAAATCGAATACAAGTAGGCAGACATGTTACATGAGAAGACAACTTCTTTGCATAAAGACATCCGTTTCTGGTTGGTAGTAGCCTCTTTCGTCTTGTTGATCCTGATGACAGTGAGGAGTTTTCCGGTGTAGGCCGAGGGAGGTTTGGTTGAACAACTCCCCTACTTTTCGCTTTTCAAATAGAAACTCCCTGTTTCATGTTATCCGGATTATTTGAAAATGCTTCAGAGTGGTTGCGCCTGTCCCTGTATTTTGGGCTGGCGGCAGCCGCCGGTTTCCTGCTGGCCTGGCTGGCATTTAAGGCCATCAAATGGTATGGAGAGAAGCGCGATGTGCTCTTCTGGCGCTCCGTCAATCACAACCTGCGGACGCCCATGCTGTGGCTGGCGCCTATCCTCTTCGGCTTGGCGGCGCCTTTTGCTTTCGGCCTGCCGGCCGAAAAAGTGGAAACGGTTACCCTGCTGCTGGAGATCGCGACGTACATCGCCTTCGGGGCGCTGGCCGTGCAACTGGCCGACGTTGCCAGCGACATGGTGCGCGACCGCTACCGCATCGAGGCGCCGGACAACCTGGAGGAGCGCAAGATCATCACCCAGTTCCAGTACATCAAGCGGGTGGCCACGGCGGTGACGGTCGTTATGGTCATCGCTTTTATCCTTCTGCAGTTCGACAAGGTGAAGGAGCTGGGCGCCGGCCTGCTGGCTTCCGCCGGGGTTGCCGGCATCATCATCGGCCTGGCGGCGCAGAAGTCGATCGCCAATCTCCTGGCTGGTTTCCAACTGGCCTTCACGCAGCCCATCCGCATCGATGATGTCGTGATCGTGGAAGGGGAGTGGGGGCGCATCGAAGAGATCACCCTGACCTATGTAGTAGTCCGCATCTGGGACGAGCGCCGCCTGGTGGTGCCGCTGAACTACTTCAATGAAAAACCTTTCCAGAACTGGACACGCACTTCCGCCCAGCTCCTGGGGTATGTCTACCTGTACACCGATTACCGCCTGCCGGTGGATGAACTGCGGAAATTCTATTTCAAAACGGTCGAAGCCCACGAAAAATGGGATGGCCGCGTGAAGAGCATTCAGGTCACCAATTCGGACCGCCATACGATGGAACTACGCATTCTCATGAGCGCCCGCAATGCTTCCGATGCCTGGGACCTGCGTTGCGATATCCGTGAGCAGCTCATCGCTTTCATCCAGAAGAACTATCCGGAGTGCCTGCCGAGGACGCGGTTTGAAGGGGGGAGGGTGGTTGATTAAGTTGATTGGTGGGGGCAAGGCCGGGCCGGCCCGAGCGCTACCCAATCAACCTACCCAACCTACCTCCACTCCACCACCAGCTTTTCCACTGCCACCTCATTTCCCCGGTGCAATTCCAGCAGATAGAGGCCGGGCGCCCAGTTTTCGGCGCTGAACTCGTGGTCGCCCTTGCTGATCTGTTCCGTTTCCTGGATCAGCTGGCCGTTGATATTCCTTATGGCCAGGCGGCTGAAATCCTCCTTCATGCGCAGGTAGAACTGGCCGGTGGCCGGGTTGGGGAAGCATTCCACTTCAGCCAGAAGAGAGGGCCGGTAGCTTTCGGCGGCAAAGGGTTCGGGCTGCTGTTCTTCCGGGCAGGGGGGCAGCATGGCATTTTTCACCATGAGCCTGACCAGCAGGTCGTTGAGCAGGAGCACGTCGTAGGGGCCGGCGGTGGGCTCGATGTGGCTGCCGCCGATGCCGCTGTGGTTGGTTAGAAAAGTATAGGCGCCGTTAGTGCTGATGGCCAATGCCTTCATCAGGTATTCTGTGGATTTGTTGACGCCGCTGCTTGCCACGGGAATGATCCGAATACCTTTCCCGGCTGCCATGCGAACGGACTGCTGGAGCGATTCGATGGCCTCCGGCCTTTGATGAGGCGGCGCGTCCAGCACCAGGAAGAGCAGCCGGGCGTTGGCCTCCGGGTTCCAGTTTTCCTGCGAAACGGCCTCGGCCAGGGCAACGTCCAGTGCTTCCTCATAATCGCCGCCGCCGCCGGCCTCTTGTTGGCGCAGGAAGGCCAGGGTGGAGTCCAGTTCCGGGTGGAGGGCGTGCCGGCGGGTCAGGTAGGCGTCGCCCTGGTCCCTGTAGAAGAGGGCGCCGGTGCGCAGTTCGACATCCGGCAGGTTGCGTTCCGCCCGGAGGATGGCGTCTTCCAGTTCGGCTTTCAGGTACCGGATCTCATCCGCCATGGAGCTGGTGGCGTCCACTACAAAATAAATATCAGCGGCGCCGCCCTCCCGGCAGGGCGCCGGCAGCCGGGCCCGGTTGATGGCTTTAGTGTAGGGTTGGGGTTGTTCGATGCGGCTTTCCACGCCCTGATATTCCAGGGCGATGGCCCCGGCCGTTGCCTTATCGGGCGCCCAAAGTTCTGCTATGCCGTTGTTATCGGCCAGGGTGGCCCATAACCGCTGCCCCCTGTCGTCCAGCAGGCTGGCCCGGCAGCCGGCCAGGGGCAGGCCCTTGTCGTTGCGCACCTCCACTGTATAGCGGTACCGGGGCGCCAGGGACCAGGTTTTGGAATAGGTTTCGAAATCTTCCTCCAGCAGTTCCACCCAGGTTTCCCAGTTGATGAGGTCGCTCCATTCGCCGGCGGTGAGTTGGCCGGCGGGAACGGCAGGGCCGCTTCTTTCCCTCACTACCGCGCCTTCCGGTACCCGGGCCCCACTCACGCGAACGCCATCGATGTAGTAGTCGGCAGCATCCGAGCGGCTGCCCCGGATGGAAAGCGTTTCGCCGCTGCCGCCCTTCCTGCTTTTACGGTACTTCCTGTCGCCTCCGCCGCCTGTGCGGGACGGCCGGATACGGCCGGAGGTGATGACTGCCCCGGAAGTCGTATTGTCCTGTTCGACCAGAGGCACGTGGTATTCGGTTACGACGACCTCATCCAGCACTACCCCTTCAGAAGTCATTTCAATATCCAGCACATTGGCCTTTCCCGCCAGTACCCGGACGCCGCTTATCCGCTTTTTGGCGTACCCTACATAGGTAACTTCTACATCGTAGGCGCCCGGACCGATATCGGAAAAGGCATAGTTGCCGTCGAAATCCGTTTCTTTGCCGTTGAGGAGCACTCCGTTTTGGTAAAGAGCTACGGAGCAAAAGGGGATGGGTTCGCCGGTCCCGGCATCGGTGGCCTTGCCGTAGAGCGTGGCCTGCGCAAAGGCGGCTGCGGCGCACAGCCATGCGGCGAGCAGAATAGTAAAAGTTTTCATAGCTTTTCAGATGATGTGGCCAGCGGGAAGCGAAAGGGCGGGCCCCTCCGCTTTCCCCTTGCCTCGGTAAAAGAATGAAGAATGTTTTCAATTGGCTCTGGGCTTGCGTACAGCCGGGTGGGCGATAAGGCCAGAAAAGAAAAAAGCTGGCTCACTTTTATTTCAGGAAGTGCAGGCAAGCGAGCCAGGAGTCGAACCCTGTCAGAGAAAGCGCGCAATAGTTTTCATAGCCAAAGGCATTTGGAGTTTTGGGGCCTTTAATAGGGTCCTGAATGTTTGTTTTGGATTTCCTTACAGTTTCAAAAGTAATGGCCTTTTTGGATGGAGGATAACCAAATTTTATTTATTGTCAGGTTTCTGAGAGCATGTTTGGAGGTGGTGCTTTTGAAGCGAAAAATCCAGATTTTGGGTTCTC
>CAZAXA010000610.1:0-3737 GCA_964488965.1 uncultured Phaeodactylibacter sp.
CTGGCCATTGACGCGGGCGGCCTGTACGATGACGAGCCTGCCCCCAACGGCGACGGCATCTACGAAACGGACTATGAAAAAGCGCCGGAAGGGACGGAAATCTTCCGGCGCCAGGAGTTCACCAGCCGGGGCTCCATCAATGAACTCGTCTTTTCCTTTGCCGGAAACTACAAGGAACGGATACTGCTGGGCATCACCATTGGGGTGCCCTTTGCCCGGTACGAGGAGGATAAAGTGTACCGCGAAGAAGACCAGGGAGAAGGGCAGCAAGGTGATGTGCCCTTTTTCGACGATCTGGAATATACCGAGGAGCTGAATACTACCGGCGCCGGTATCAACCTGAAGGTGGGCATCATCTACCGGGCCATGCAATCGCTGCGCCTGGGGCTGGCCGTCCATACGCCTACCGCCTTCAGGCTGGAAGATGACTACCGCAGCAGTATGGCCTACAATTATACCACTTTCGACGGCGTTTTCGTGGATGGCTTCGCCGAATCGCCGGATGGCCTGTTTGATTACCGCCTCCGCACTCCCTGGCGGGTGATCGGCAGCGCCGGCTTCATCATCAGGAAGGCAGGCTTCATCAGCGCCGAAGTGGAATACGTTGATTTCAGCAACAACAATTTCCGCTACGACGGCTTCATCGATGCCGAACGCAATGTGAACAACAGCATCGCCGCCACTTTCGAGCCGGCCCTGAACGTCCGCCTCGGAGGGGAAGTAGCTTACGAGATTTTCCGTTTCCGCGCCGGCCTGGGCATTCAGCAATCGCCCTTTGCCGACGACAGCAGCACCTACAATACCTACAGCGCCGGGCTGGGCGTCCGGCAGGAGAACTTTTTCTTCGACTTTGCTTACCAGCTCAGGCAAAACGAGGAATTGTTCATTCCCTACCAGTCTTCCGATTCCCCGGAACAACTGGTGCTCAACGAGGCCAATTTCAACAATTTTGTCTTCACTTTCGGCTTCCGCTTCTAGTGCTGCCCCAACTTTCCGCAGGCCAGGTGTTTTGGTATTGTGGCGTTGCGGTGTTATGGCCGAAAAACCGCAACACCGCAACACGGGAGTTGAGGGGCACTTATCGAAAACCGGTTAAGAACTATTGAAAATGGCTTCGGAGCATACCTGTCAATACCAGCCACAGCCGATGGGCGCGCCGTCGGGCATCGGCTGCGCTTCGGGCATTTTCCAGGCCTCCGGCCCGTTTTTAAAGCGGCGAACCTGCTCCAGCAGGTAAGTATAATGCGCCTGCTGTTCCACATCTTCTTCACTACTCAATAAGGTATCCGCATGGCCTTCGATCTGGTTGATCTTGAACAGGGCGGTGGCGGAAACCTGGGGCATTATTCCTGTGCCCTGCGCCAGTCGCAGCAGTTGGTGCAACACCAGCTTTTCACCGATGCGGGCGATCTGCTTTTCCAGGGAGCTCTGATCGCTCTGCACCTGAACGGAAGCGAGCATCTCTTCGATGAGGTAATTGACATCGGGCTGCTTTTCGTCGCGGGCATGCTGTTCCACCAGGCGGGCCAGGCGCTGAGGGTGGAGCATAAGCTGTATGGTGTGGTTCAGGGAACTCTCGGCAGCAGCCAGGACGTCGAGCCCGATGCCGCCATTATACGTCCTGAACAGCTCCCGGCCGCGACTGTAGCCGATCGGCTGAGGAGGCGCCGCATCCAGCACCCATTCGGGAAGCACGAGCGCCCGGGGTTTCAGCGTTTGCTGCAGGGCCCTTATGGCCTGAAGCTGCAGCTCCGGCGATACCATCTCAGCCACCGTATCCTGGCCGTCGCCCCGCACGGCGTAGGCATATTCCACCCCGCCGATGAGCTTCGCCACTGCCTCCACCTGATAGCGGTGGGCAAAATAGAGGGGCGCCAGCACATCTTCCAGGGTTGCCAGGGGCATACCCTCGGGGATGTTCTCTTCCCCGAACTCCTTCAGGGCTTTTTCGCGGACTTTGAGTATGCGCTCCAGTTCCTCCACCGGCGAGGCGCCATTATCCCATAGGTGGGCGTAGGGGTGTCCGCCGCCCGCCGGGCGGGCGCCCTCGTCAGAAATATGCTTCAATCCCATGGCCAGGGTTTGTTGAAGGATATTTTCCAGCGCCGCAGATTCATCAGCCTTTTCCGGAAAATCCTGATAGCCATAAATGATAGCGCGCTTGTCCCACTCGCCAATGCCGGTGTCGTAGGCCCGGGAGAAATCCGTTTCTCCCTCGTCGTTCAACGTGATGTAGGGATGCGGATAATCCATCACCGAAGCGCGCCCGTTGTAGCTGGCGGCAAAATTGTGGGTAAGCCCCAGGGTGTGCCCCACTTCATGGGCGGAGAGCTGCCGCAGGCGCGCCAGGGCCATTTCTTCCAGGCGGGGGTCGGGGGTTCGCCCTTCTTCGTAGGCGCGGACCAGGCCCTGGGCGATCAGGAAGTCCTGGCGTACCCGCAGGGAACCCAGCAGCACATGTCCTTTGATGATCTCGCCGGTGCGGGGGTCGGAGACCGAAGAGCCATAAGACCAGCCCCGGGTGGAGCGGTGCACCCAGTTGATAACGTTGTAGCGCACATCCATCGGATCGGCGCCTTGGGGCAATTCCTTCACCTGGAAAGCATTGCGGTAGCCGGCGGCCTCGAAGGCCTGGTTCCACCAGGAAGCGCCTTCGATCAGGGCGGACCTGATAGGTTCCGGAACGCCGCGGTCGACATAATACACGATGGGCGCCACCGGATCGCTCATCCGGGCTCCGGGATTTTTCTTTTCCAGGCGGTGGCGAAAGATGAACCGCCGGATAAGGGGCTGGCTGATGGGCGTACCGTAATCCTGAAAGCTCAGAGGGTAGTATCCCGAGCGCGGGTCGAAGGCACGGGGCCGATAGTTGCCGTCAGGAAGTTCGACAAAGCTGTGGTGCATGCGCAGGCTCACGGCTTCCGGCGTCGGCGTTACCGACTTCAGTTCATCACCCTCCGGATTGCCCTCGAAAGTGAGCAGGGCTTCAAATTCGCTGTTCTTCGGGAAGTTTTTGGTGCGCTCCAGCCAGAGTGCCGACCGTTTCTCATCCAGTTTATAAGTACCCTGCTTGCGCTGCTTAAGCCGTTCCGCCACTCCATGGGCGTCGCGCAGCAGGAAAGGCGTCAGGTCGATCAGGGCGCGGCCTTCCTCCTCCGCCTCTACCCTGAAGCCGCCCAGCACTGATTGGGCAAAAGCTTCCTGCACCGCTTTGCGTTCTTCCGGATTGTCGGTTTCGGCGCGGAAGCGGTAGTTGGGTTCCAGCAACAATATTTTAGGCCCCGAACGCAGGAACTTCACTATCCGGCTTTCCCCCAACTGGTTGCGGTCCAGGCCGATATCATTGGACCCCAGCCCGCCTGGCAGGGAGTTGACGTAGAGGAATTCTTCCTCCCATTTATCCACCTCCAGCCAGAGCCTGCCTTCTTTAGCGTCGTAGTAGTATTTGAAAAAACCTTCGCGGGCATCCATCTCCCGGGTTTTTTGAGTGATGGAAGGGATGGTATCCTTCTGGGCGAAGGTGGCGCAACAGCAGGCGCTCATTAACAGGAACAGGAAGAGGGGCCGCATAGGCGATTCAATTTTTGAAGTGACAAAATAGGAAAAAAATTGTGGCTGCCGACAGCCTTGTTTACTTCCCTGCGGCAGAAAACAGCCCGAAGGCATCCGGAGAGGCATAGCTCGGGCGCAATGCTAAATTGTGCCCTCGTTTTTATTGCTAATTTAATGTTTTTCAT
>CAZAXA010000611.1:0-3737 GCA_964488965.1 uncultured Phaeodactylibacter sp.
TCGTCTTCCGGAGAGCCGGGAGCCGAATACACGTTGATCACGTTGGCGCGGTCCAGCAGGTTGGAAACGCGGACGTAGACGTTCAGCCCAAGTTTACTGCCCAGGTCGAAGTTCTTGTCCACCCGCAGGTTGAGCGTGAAGTTCCAGGGCTTGCGGGCGCCGTTGATGGCGCCGACGGTCCCGGCGCCGTCCAGCTGCAGGGCCTGCAGGGTGGCCGTATAAGGGCGGCCGGAGACGCCGATAGCCTGCAGGTTGAGGCCGGTATTGGCAAAGATGTCGGCGCCGAAGAGGCGCGGGCCGGTGTACTTGTTGCCGCTGGCGTAGCGGTAGTCCAGCGTGGCGACCACGCGGTGGCGCTCGTCGAAGTTGAGCGGGAAGAGGTTGCGCAGGTTGCCCCGGCTGCTCAGGCCCCGCTGGGAGTCGGCATCAGAACCCGTACCGTCGGCAAACTGCAGGGTGTAGTTGGCATTGAACGAGATGTTGCCGGTGCGCCGCAGGTCATACTGGAAGGAGAAACCCTTGACCGTACCGAAGTCCTGGTTGTCGTAAGTCGTGTACTGCCCGACAATGGGAACCGGGAAGAAAGTGCGGATCTGGATCATGTCCCGCATTTCTTTGTAGTAAGCGGCGATCTTCAGGGCGGAAGTGTTAGACAGCTTCTGCTGGAAGCCCACCTCGTAGTCGATAGTCCGCTCCGGTTTCAGGTTCGGGTTGTTCTTGATCGTATTGGCCCGCTCGGCAAAGTAGAAGTAATCGTCCGGCGTAGCGATGGTATTGGAGGGCGGGCGCTGCACCAGGATGTCGTAGTGGGCGAAGAAGTTGGCCTCGTCCGAGATCGGGAAGGAGAAGGCCAGGCGGGGCATGATGTTTATTTGCACCTCGTAATCTTCGAAGGAAGCGTCGAGGTCGAAGCCGCGCTTCTTGATGTAGTCCAGGTCATCGCGGACGTTCAGGTTGCGGTAGACCGGGTTGACCACGCCGCCCTGGAAGATCAGGGCCGGGTTGTTCACCGGGTTGCCGTTGGCCTGATACCACTGGTCGCCGCCGCGATAGGCCAGCACCTGCTCGCCGGATTCATCGGTAGCGTACACTTTGAACTCGTCGCCGATGTTGCCGGGGCGTTCGCCGCCGAATTCCGCGTGGTAGTCGGCCGCACCCTGTATTTCATAAAGGGAGAAGTTGTCCTTCAGCACTTTGGTGTTGGCATCGTAACGGTCGACGCGGACGCCGAGGCGGAAGATGATATCCTTAAAGGTAAACTTGTCCTGAATGTAAGCCGCGCCATAGATCGGCCGGTTGGGCGCTACCGGGAAGGTGCGTATGCCGGTGGCGGGGTCGCCCGTAGTGGTGGCCGTGAAGAAATCTTCGAAATTGCCGTCGAAGTTTTCACCCAGGTAGGTGTAGCCATAATAGCCCAGCAACTGGAAGTCGTTCAGTTCCTTGGCGGAGAACATATCCAGGCTGAGGTCTTCCGGGCGCAGGCCGTCGACGTTGACGAATTCATTGAGGGGCTGGCCGGTCACTTCGCGCACGCGCTTGTAGAAGAGGTCATCCGGCCCTTCGGCGATGGCCACATTGTAGCGGGCGCCGAGCACTTCACCAAGGCCGGCGAAGAAGAAGGTATCGATCTGGCCGGTCGGCTCGGTAAGCGGGTTGCCTTCGTTGTCGAACGGAATACCCTGAATGTGGTTGTTGGCCAACTGGCGGGCCAGCAGCCACAGCGCCCGCGGGTTGATATCGTACTGGCGGTTGGTACGCTGTTCGTACCATACGCCCAGCTGGATATTGTGGCGGCCCTTGTCGGAACTGCCCGGCACCAGGTCGAAGGAAGCGCGCGCCTGGAAAGTATAGGTATCGTTGTCCTGTTTACGGTTTCGGTTATAGATGGTACCGACATTGGAGTGGAAGTTCCAGGAATTGTTGAACACGTCGAGTACGCGGCCGTTAATGGTGTTGAAACCGTCGATGGTCGGGGGCAGGTTCTCGTCCTCGGTAATTCCCAGGGCATTGTTATAAGCGGCCAGCACCGGGTTGATGGTGGGATCCGGCTCATAGCCGGTCAGCACCTGGCGGTAGTCCAGGTGGGTGCGGACGAAGTTTCCGGTCGTCGTATCCAGGAAAGGAGCGCTGTAAACGGGCACCCACTCCTGGTCGAAGCGGCCGATGTAGCCGTAGTTGAACCAGTTCTCCTGGTGCCGGAAATCATAGTGGTCGTAGAGTTCTTTTTCATAACCGAACTGCAGTGTATAGCTGGCATTCTGGATCAGGGCGCTCCTGGCGGAGCGGTCCTCTTCGCTGCTGGCGCCGCCGAGGCGGTGGCGGAAGCGGATATTGCCCCGGTAGGTGCGGTCGTACTCGACGGGGTTGTTGTGGCTGTTCAGCACGCGCCAGTTGGTGCCGGTACGCTGGTCCTCGTTCGGGGTGAAGCGGTCCTCCTCCCGGCTGAAGGCGCCCGTGAAGGTCATGTCTATGGCATTGCTGAGGCGGGCGTCGATCTTGGCGGTCAGGTCGTAGCGCTGAAAATCTTCAAACGGCTGGTAATCCAGCGCCTCTACATCATCATTGGTCAGGAAGTCGGCTGCGACAAAAGGGTTGCCGCCACGCAGGATGACCGGGTCGGCCTCCAGTTTGGCCAGGGCCGCGTCCTTAATGCGGTAAACATTAACGGCGGTGGGGTCGTCATCCAACTGGTCGGTGAGGCGGCCGGCAAGGCGGAAACCGAGAATGGAGGTCTTGCCGCCGTTCGCTTCCGTGCGCTGAAGGATGGGGCCGCTGATGTTAAACCCTATGAGGCTTTGCTCGAAAGGATCGAGATAACGGGAGGTTTCCGCCTCGATACCGCCGGAAAACTGGCCCGACGGGCCCTTGGTGGTGATGGAGATGATACCCCCGGTAACGTCGCCGTACTGCGCCTCGATACCGCCGGTGATCACCTGCAGCTGGTCGATCTCCGATTCCGGTATCAGGTTGCCCCGTACTCGGATACCGTCGATATAATAGTCGGTGGCATTATCCCTCGACCCCCGGACGGTGATGTTGTCCCCTTCGTCGGCAGAGGCCAGGCCGGCGGTAGTGGCCGCCAGGGCGTTGATGTTTCGGGTTGGCAGGTTCTTGATCTGGTCGCTGGTGATAACGGCCCCCTGCGTGGTATTGTCCTGCTCGACCAGGGGGACGCGGTATTCCGTGACCACCACTTCATCGAGCACGACGCCCTCCGCCGTCAGCTCTATATCCAGCCTGTTCGCCTTTCCGGCCAGGACCTTCACTCCGGTGACCCGTTGCTTGGCATAACCTACGTAGGTGACTTCCACATCG
This sequence comes from uncultured Phaeodactylibacter sp., assembly GCA_964488965.1. GTDB lineage: Bacteria > Bacteroidota > Bacteroidia > Chitinophagales > Saprospiraceae > JACJXW01. Next base: position 3,316 of record CAZAXA010000611.1, read on the forward strand.
TAGGTGCCGGGGTCCAGCTCCGTGAAGTTGTAGTTACCGTCGAAGTCCGTCTCCGTACCGGTAGTCAGTACTCCATTTTTGTAAATGGCCACTGAACCGAAGAGAATGGGTTCCCCCGATTCCTTGTCAGAGACCTTACCCTGAAGCGTGGTCTGCGCAAAAGCGCCCGCTCCAGTGATCAGGAGTGTGAAAAACAATAGTAAATAACGTGCCATAAAATTTCCTGTTTTAATTTTCGACTAAACCAAGGGTTTCAAAGCCAGTGCACAATGTTAAAAAAATTAACGTTGTTTTCAAAAAAAAACGTTTTCCCGGCGCTCAGCCAGGCAATACCAGCTTTCCGGCAAGCCTGAAAAGCGCCTGTAGCTACGTACTCCGTAGAAATCCCAGTTTTTCAATCTCAAAAATAGACAAAAAGGGAT
>CAZAXA010000612.1:0-3737 GCA_964488965.1 uncultured Phaeodactylibacter sp.
TAGCCCGGCTGGACAACGTCTACGTCGTCCTGCTGATCATCAGTACGGTCTGGATGGCAGTCATCGGCTTTATCGATGACTACATCAAAGTGTTCCTCAGGAACAAGCAGGGCCTGCGCGGCCGCTTCAAAGTGCTGGGACAGATCGGCCTGGGCCTGCTGATCGCCCTGACCATGATCTTCAACGACGGAGTTGTGGTGCGGATGGACGTGGAGGAGGCCGATGAACTGGGGTACACCGAAATAGTCGGAGACACCATCCTGATCGAAAATCCCGCCAACCCCATGGCGCCGGCAGAAGAAAAAGGCGACTACAAAACGAACCTGACCAATGTGCCGTTCCTCAAAGGCAACCGCCTGGATTACGCCTGGCTGCTGCCCTTCAAAACAGAGAAGGACTCCCGCTGGGTATGGCTGCTCTTTGTCCCCCTGGTCATCTTTGTGGTTACCGCCGTTTCCAATGCCGCCAACCTGACCGACGGCCTCGATGGGCTGGCCACCGGCGTTTCCGGCATCATCGGGGCCACGCTGGGCATCTTCGCCTACGTCTCCGGCAATGCCATCGCCGCCAACTACCTGAATATCCTGCACCTGCCCGGAACCGGCGAAATGCTCGTCTTTTCCGCCTGTTTCGTAGGCGCCTGCCTGGGTTTCCTGTGGTACAACGCCAACCCCGCTCAGGTCTTTATGGGAGATACCGGCAGCCTGACCCTCGGAGGGATCATCGCCGCCATGAGCATTTTGCTCCGCAAAGAAATGCTCATCCCCATACTTTGCGGCATCTTCCTGGCAGAGAACCTCTCGGTCGTCCTGCAGGTCGCGTATTTTAAATACACCAAACGCAAATACGGCGAAGGGCGGCGGATTTTCCTGATGTCCCCCCTGCATCATCACTACCAGAAAAAGGGAATGTCGGAAACCAAGATCGTCACCCGCTTCTGGATCGTCGGCATCCTGTTAGCCGTGTTTACGGTCATTACGTTGAAGATCAGATGAGAAACGTGTATATGTGTATAAGTGCATTTGTGTATATGTGGCCTCCCGCGAGTTAATGCAAACACCCAAACACCTAAATACATAAAACCGCATCCACATGAACCTCGTTATCCTCGGCGCCGGCGAAAGCGGTATTGGCGCGGCCTTGCTGGCCAAAAAACACGGGCATAATGTCTTCGTCTCCGACAGGGGGGCGATCAGGGAGGCGTATAAGCACGAGCTGGAAAGCCACGGCATAGCGTACGAAGAACAGCAGCACAGCTGGGATCGTATTGCCCGTGCCGATGAGGTGGTGAAGAGCCCCGGCATTCCGGATCATGTGCCGCTCATAAAAGATCTGGCAGGCAAAGGCATGCCAGTGATATCTGAAATTGAATTTGCGGGCCGTTATACTACGGCAAAGCTGATCGGGATAACCGGCAGCAACGGCAAGACGACGACCACCCGCCTGGCCTTCCACCTGCTGGTAACGGCAGGCCTGAACGCAGGCATGGCCGGCAACGTCGGCAAGAGCTTCGCCCGGAGCCTGAGCGAAGAGCAGTTGCATGACTGCTACGTGCTGGAGCTCAGCAGCTTCCAACTGGATGGCATCCGGGATTTTCGCCCGGATATCGCCCTGTTGCTCAATATCACGCCCGACCATCTCGACCGGTACGAGTACCGGATGGAAAACTACATCCGCTCCAAGTTCCGCATCGCGATGAACCAGCAGCCGGATGATGTATTCCTCTACAACGCGGAGGATGAGAACATCGGCGCTTACCTGCAGGCGCATCCGCTGCGGCCTCGTTTGCACCCCATCAGCAGCAGCATGATCGATGGGAACTGGCTGCGGCCGGGCGGAAATGCTTTCGATATGCAGGAGAGCAATCTCCGGGGGCGCCATAACTTCATGAATGCGCTTTTCGCTGTCGAAGCCGCCCGCCTCTGCGGCGCCGGGGACGAAGCGATCCGGCAGGGGCTGAACTCCTTCGCCAGCGTGCCGCACCGGATGGAGCGCGTGGCCGTCATCGACGGGGTGGAATACATCAACGACAGTAAGGCGACCAACGTCGACGCCGTCTTTTACGCCCTGGAGGCCATGGACAGGCCGGTAGTATGGATCGCCGGCGGCCAGGATAAGGGCAATGATTACGGCCCCCTTTTAAAACTGGCCGAAGAAAAAGCCCGGGCGTTGATCTGCCTGGGTGTTGATAACGGGAAACTGCTGGATACTTTCGCCGGCAGGATAAGCGCCATCACCGAGGCGCACAGCGCCGAAGAGGCGGTGGCCGTAGCCGCCGGCCTGGCCCGGCCCGGAGACGTGGTGCTGCTATCGCCGGCATGCGCCAGCTTCGACCTTTTTAAAAACTATGAGGATCGCGGAGAACAGTTTAAAACGGCTGTTTTGTCGCGGATAAAAACTTAAATATGTCGCTCGGAACGAGAATATACGCAGAATTAAGAGGTGACCGCTCGATATGGGCCATCATCGCCGTGCTGTCTATTTTCTCTGTCCTGGCTGTGTACAGTTCGACCGGCACCCTGGCCTACCGGGTGATGGGCGGCAACACGGAGGCCTACCTGGTGAAGCATTTCATGATCGTCATCGGCGGCCTGTTCCTGACGTACATAGCGCACCTGCTGCATTACATGCGCTATTCCCGGGCGGCGCCGGCCCTTTTGCTGTTGTCTTTCCCCCTGCTGTTGTTCACCATTGCTTTCGGGCAGGACATCAACGAGGCCCGCCGCTGGATAGAGGTGCCTTTTGTGGGTATTACTTTTCAGACGTCGGACTTTGCGAAGCTGGCCCTCATCATCTACGTGGCGCGGGCCATATCGGCCAAGCAGGATTATATCAAGGATTTCAACAGCGCCTTCCTGCCGATCATCGTGCCCGTGCTGATCATCTGCGGGTTGATCGCGCCGGCGGATTTGTCAACGGCCATCCTGTTGTTTTTCGCCTGTGTGGCGATGATGTTCGTCGGGCGGGTGGCCCTGCAGTACATCGCCCTGCTGCTGATGCTGGGCATTGTGGTCTTTGCCATGCTGGTGCTGCTGGGAGAGTTCTTCCCGGAGTTCATACGTTCTGAAACCTGGGTGAGCCGGGTTCGCGATTTCATTGATAAGCCGGACGGCGGCTATCAGGTGCAACAGGCCAAGATCGCCATGGCCAATGGAGAATGGTTCGGCTTGGGGCCGGGCAACAGCATTCAGCGCAACTACCTGCCCTCGCCCTACGCGGATTTCATCTATGCCATCATCGTGGAGGAGTACGGCATTTTTATCGGCATCCTGATCATCATGTTGTACGTGCTGCTGTTCTTCCGCGCTACGCGCCTGGTGACCAAGAGCCCCAAGGCTTTCGGCGCCATGCTGGCCATAGGCCTGAGCATCAGCCTGGTATTGCAGGCTTTCATCAACATAGCCGTATCCGTACACCTGGTGCCGGTGACGGGCGTCACCCTCCCCATGATCAGCATGGGGGGGACGTCGATCCTCTTTACCTGCATCTCGTTCGGAATGATACTGAGTGTGAGTAAGTACATTGAGTCGGTCAGCGAGGGTTGAGTTGAAAAATCAGTCGTGCGCTTTGACGATTTGAATGATAACGATAACAGAGGGACAAATTATTGAATTTGGATACATCAGGAACAAATAGAGAAAGAGGGCAGAGAACGCTTAACCCTCAGGATTTAACCCTCAGCGACGACGGCCTTCCCCGGGTCATTATCTCCGGCGGCGGCACCGGCGGCCATATTT
>CAZAXA010000613.1:0-3735 GCA_964488965.1 uncultured Phaeodactylibacter sp.
TGCTGTTCGATACCGAGACCGGCATCCACCGCACCCGCAAGGAGATCGAGGTGGAAAAGGAACTGGCCGAGGAGTACTACGAGCGCAGGAAGGCCGCCCTGAAGGGCAAACCGCTGGTGGACTGGAACTGGAGCCTGCCGTTCTTTCGGGGGAAGGTGTGACCGCCCGCCCTTGCCCAGGCAGAAAGGCAGGTTGAAGCACCTTCTGCCGACAGGCCGGTAATGACTTTTGAAAGCAATGAATATTTCCACCAAACACCTGTATGAGCGGAATAGAATTTAAAAAAATTCTGCTCATTTGTGCGGCCGGCCATAAGCCGGGCTTTTCTAACCGGAGAAAAGCCCGGTCATGAAAAAAGCTTTTAAAATTTCTGTGTACATTTTGGGCGCTGCCGCCCTTTTACTCGGCGCCGTCGCCGCCTACGTGCAGTTTGCGCCTGCTCCTTCCTATGGCGAACAAAAAATCCCGGAAGTTGCTGTTGAGGTTACGCCGGCAAGGGTGGCCGAAGGCGCCCGCATTGCCTCCATGCTCTGCAATGACTGCCACATGGGCAATGACGGCCGGCTGAGCGGCAAATTCCTGAGTGATGTCCCCCCCGCCTTCGGGCGCTTCTACTCGGCCAACATCACACAGCGCCCGGAAACCGGCATCGGCAAATGGACGGATGCGGAGCTGTATTACTTCCTGCGCACCGGCCTTCGCCAGGACGGCACTTTTGCAGCTATCATGCCGCAGTTCCCCAAGGCATCCGATGAAGAGCTGTTCTCCATTATAGCCTTTCTGCGTTCCGGAGACCGGAAAGTACAACCCTCGGATCATAACCCGCCGGTGTCGGAACCCGCATTCCTGGGCAACCTTCTGATGAAATTCATACTGAAACCTTCCGCCTATCCGGAAAGCCCCGTGCCCCTGCCCGACACCCTCAACCAGCTGGCATGGGGGCGGCATCTTGCCAACGACTTATACTCTTGTTACGACTGCCACTCCGCCAGTTTTACGACCAACGACCGGCTCATACCGGAAAATTCCAAGGGCTTCTACGGCGGCGGCAACGAGATGCTGGACATGGATGGCAACCCCATCTATTCCGCCAACCTGACCCCCGACCCGGAATCCGGGATCGGCAGATATTCCGAGCAGGATTTCATCCAGGCCCTCAAATACGGGCAACGCCCCGACGGCAGCCCGATACAGTATCCTATGCGCCCCCATTCGGCTTTGACGGACGAGGAAGTGAAGGCCATCTTCGCCTACCTGCGTTCCATCCCGCCGGTCAGCAACACGGTGGCCAGGGCCGCCGCCGGCCGTTAGCAGAACGGCTATAGTTTCGAGTTTTGATACAACGCTGCCGGGTCCAGCCAGGCGTGAGCAGCCCCGGTTTTTAGTACTGCATTTTGATACGGTTCTTCGGTAAAATTCGCTATTTTGCATGTTAAAGAGCTATTAAACAATCCTTTAACATGCGCCATACCATCATCAGCCCGGTCACATTATTGCTGTGCCTGTTCGCATTTTCAGGGAAAGGAACAGGACAGGATTCTCCCTATCGGGTGGACTGGAAAAAAGAGGCCGTCGTGCTGGGCACTGAGGGCGCCATACTAGGCATTGGCCATCTCCTCCGGTCCGGAATGGAGCCGCTGACCGCCGGGGAAGTTATTGCCCTGCAATATGAAAGCCTTTCCGGCATCGACCGCATTGCCATCCGGCAAAACTCTCTGAAGGCATACCATGCCAGCAATTACTTGTTGAAAGCCTCCTTCGCTCTGCCGCTGCTGTCCCTGGCGAAAAAACAAACCCGCCATGACTTTCCTCAAATTGCCCTGCTCTACGGCGAGGCCATGCTGCTCAACTCCGGCCTTACCCTGCTGGCCAAATCCACCTTCCAACGGCCCCGCCCCTTTGTTTACAACTACCAGGCCAACCTGGAAAGCAAACTGAGCCTGCACGCCCGCTCCTCCTTCTTCTCGGGCCATACGTCCAATGTGGCCGTCAATACTTTCTTCGCCGCCAAAGTGTTTTCCGACTACTACCCGGATAGCCAATGGAAACCGCTGGTGTGGGGTATCGCCGCCACCGCTCCCGCCATCACGGGCTACCTGCGGGTCAAGGCCGGCAAACACTATCCCAGCGATGTGATCTGTGGTTACGCAGTAGGGGCGCTGGCGGGCTACTTCATCCCCCATCTACACAAGAAAAAGAGAAACCTCCAGGTTTACGGCAGCATGGAAGGCGCAATGATCCGGATGGAGTTCTAAGCTGATATCTGCCGCCCACCCTCCTATCCTGTAAATCCTGCCTGAAAAACCCGTCGTACAACCCCTGCCCCGGGAATTGGCAAGCTTGCCGCAAATGTCTTAAATTGCCCTCCAAAAAAAAATCCATGGCCCGCGAATACGACCTCTCCGACCCTACCGACCTGGAAGTGCTGAAGTCCGACTTTGAATTTTACTCCGCCGATGAATGGCAGGAGTTCATTGACTGGTCCTTGCTGCCTGAAAACAAAAAGAAATTCTCCTATGACGAAAGGGGCTGCCTGATGGCGGCGCGCAAAAAAGCGCTCTACCACGGCCACCCCTCCCCGAAACAGATGGTGTGGGCGTTGAAGATAGTGGATAAGATCGAACAGATGAAAGAGGGGTGATTGGCCGATCGGGGAGCCGGGATTCGCGTCCGGGCCTACGAATCCCGGGTACGCGAACCCCCGCCCGCCCTCGCACCTCGGCCGGGTAAAAGTACACGCCCCCCGTTTCTACGTTTCCAGAGCGGTATATTCTCCTACATTCGTCGACAGCAGAATCTCGTCGAGGTCTTCGCCTGGCAGGGCGATGATCTGTTCGTTGACAGGATCCCATTCTATGCGGCGGCCCAGCTTCCATGACAGCCCGCCCATGTGGGCCGTCATGGCCTCTTCGAAGCCTTCCTTGATGCCGCAGCTTACCGGCGTACCGTGGCGGATGGCGCTCAGCCATTCCCTGAGGTGCAGCAGGCCCGAATCGACGCGCTTGCCATCGCGGTAGGTCCACAGCAGGCCCTTATCGGCAAAGTATTTGGCCGTAGCCGAGGTGATGGCGTCCACCTCTTCGGCCTCCGGGTTGTAGGAATAGATCGGCACATCCGGCTGGATGAGGTTGGACTCGATCATATCCCTGTAGCGGGTGGAACCCGGGTCGGCGTAGATCGTAAGGGTATTGCCCAGTTCCATAGTGCCGTCGTGGCCCATCAGGATGGTGCTGCGGTTGAACTGGTTGCCGAGCGTAGCGCTGTACATGAAGGTCATACCCTTCTCGATGCCCTTCGGGCGGCTCGATCCTGTGGAAAAGTCGGGATATTCCATCATAACCTGGAATACATCGGGCACTTCCCGGCCGTCGTTGTGGCTATAAATGCCGCCGGAAGCGGTAATGTACTTCGGCATACCCATTTCCAGCACACAGTTGACGCGGTCGTAGTCGTGGGTCATCAGGTCGCCGGACAGGCCGGAGCCGTAGGCCCACCATTTGCGCCAGCGGAAGAAGTGCTCCTTGTTGAAGGGGATCTTCGGGGCGTTGCCCAGGAACTGATCCCAATCGATGGTGCTGGGGCTGGCCTTTTCGTGAATGTCGTACTGCCAGGCGCCGTTATCGTCGTTGCGGTTGGTGTTGGTCTGCACCAGGGAGATATGGCCCAGCACTTTCTTTTTGATCACGTCCCTGGCGGTGATGAAGCTCTGGGTTTGCCGGTGCTGGTGGCCCACCT
>CAZAXA010000614.1:0-3733 GCA_964488965.1 uncultured Phaeodactylibacter sp.
GACGGTACCGAACTGCCGAAGTTGGGGCTACCAGTCGAACTTGGGTTAGAGCTTGTTATCCTCACTCTACAAGGGCGCCGGGCCGGCGCTGCGAAACTTTTCCGGCCCTCGTGGGTTTCACAAATGATGTTTGGCGGACAATAACGCTGGCAAAAAGACGAGATAAACATTATTTTTGTGGCATGAGCAGTTTCGATCCTGGCGCCTCCCAAAAAGGTCAATGGCAATGGTGAAAAAAATTGAAAAAGTAAAAAAGTCCGTGATGAAAAAACAGGCGGAGGCGCTGATCCCTACGCCGTGGGGCAACTTCAATATGATCGCTTTTGCCGCCAGGGAGAGTGAATGGATGCCCCACCTTGCTCTTATCCATGAAAATTGCGATGCTGCGAAGCCTGTCCTCACCCGTATCCATTCCGAGTGCATTACCGGCGACCTCTTTGGGTCCCGGCGTTGCGATTGTGGCGAACAACTGGACAAGGCCATGCAAATGGCTGCTGAGCAGGGGGGAGTGGTCCTTTATCTCCGGCAGGAAGGCCGGGGCATCGGCATCATCAATAAGCTGAAGGCCTATAACCTTCAGGACCTCGGCCTCAACACTGTCGACGCCAACCTCCATCTCGGCCTGGAAGTCGATGCGCGGCAATACGATATCGCCATCGAAATGCTCACCGCCCTGCGTATTGGCCGCATCCACCTGTTGACCAACAACCCGGAAAAGGTAGAAGCCCTGGAGAATTCCAGTATTGAGGTAGTAAGCCGCATACCGCTGATCATCGAGCCTAAAAAGGAGAACTTCAAATACCTCAAGACCAAGCAGGACGAAATGGGGCATTTGTTCAAGCTCTGATCGTTGATATAGCTTCAGATGTAAAAATTCCTGTCCTATGCGCGCCATACAGATGCAGGCCTTTGGCGGCCCGGAGCACCTATACATTGGAGAATGGATGAAGCCGCATCCCCGCCCCCGGGAAATCCTGGTCAGGGTGGGCGCTACTGCCCTCAACCGGGCGGACATTCTGCAGCGTCAGGGGAAATACCCTCCGCCGGAGGGCGAGAGCCCCATCCTGGGCCTGGAAATGGCCGGTGTGGTGGAGGCGGTGGGAGAGGCGGCAGGCCGGTGGCGGCCGGGAGACCGGGTTTGCGGCCTGCTGGGCGGCGGCGGTTATGCCGAATATGCCGTCATCCGTGAAGACATCGCCCTGCCGGCGCCGGAAGGCATGCCGCTTACCAGGGCGGCGGGCATCCCGGAAGCGTTCCTCACCGCTTTCCAGGCATTGAACTGGCTGGCCAAATTACAGGAGGGCGAGCGGGCGCTCATTCACGCCGGCGCCAGCGGAGTCGGCGCCGCCGCCATTCAGCTGGCCAGAGCCATGGGGGCCCATCCCATCGTGACCGCCTCGGCGGCCAAGCACGCTATCTGCCTGGAACTGGGGGCCGTCCATGCCGTCGACTATAAAAAGCAGGACTTTGAAACGGAAGTGCTGGAATACACCCACGGGCAGGGTGTGGATGTGGTGCTGGACTTCATCGGAGGCCCCTACTTTCAGCGCAACCTCAACGTGCTGGCGCCGGAAGGCCGCCTCATCCTGCTGGGCTTCCTCGGAGGCGCCCAGGCCGATAAGCTCAGTATGGGCCCCATCCTGCATAAACGCCTGCGGGTGGCCGGTTCCACCCTGCGCGCCAGAAGCCTGGATTACAAGGCCCGCCTGTCGAAGGAACTCCATGAATATGCCTGGCCCCTGTTTGAACAAGGCAAGCTGCGCCCCGTTATCGATACGGTTTATGACTGGAAGGATGTGGCCAAAGCTCACCGCTATATGGAGGAGAACCGCAACGAGGGGAAGGTTATCCTGAAGGTGGGAGAGGTGGGTTAATGGGTTTATTATGTGATGTAACTGTTGCGATGGGAACGAAATTCCCGGGCAGTTTCTGGTTTCTGGCTGGCTTACCTGAGCAGCCATGGCCGGCCAGAAACCAGAAAACCCGGAAACTATCTCCGGCCAGACGGTTAATCCTGTTTTATCATAACCTCTGTTACATCACAAAATAACCCCTGACGCCCCCTATTTCGCCGAAGCTGCCGCTGTTGTTCCCATCGCCACTGAGGCCCTGCCCTCGCCCGCCTTGATCTCTCTGCATTCCCAGACAGGGGTATAATTGTCGCCTTCGCCCTTATACTGGCACAACTGAGCGTTTACCTGCCCATTGACGACGAAGGGGATATTTGCAAATTCTCTGTGGGTAGTGTATTCAGCGTGGTAAACGCGCTGCAGGCTGCTGCCGTCCCAATAGAAGAACGACCTTTCGATGCCTGCCCAGCAGCCCACGGCCATGGTGCTGGCTTCGATGATGGTGAAGCCCTGGGATGTATAAAAGGTACGCAACATCGGGCTGGTGGCGCAGTCTTCGAAGATGCACAGGCCCGGGATCGTCTGTTGAGCGATCAACTTGCCCTGCCGCATGATGCGGATTTCCGCGTTGATGTCCGTCGGTTTTTTGCGCGGTTTGGAAGAGGCGCCCAGCATGATGAATTCGGCCCGCCCGTCGCCATCGATATCGGTTGAGCGCCAGCCCTTGGCGATCTGGCTCCCCCAGATATAGCCGGTGAAGGTTTTCCCCTGAGGGTCCTTGCCCCGTACGTGATACCATATGTCTCCATAGCCGTCGATCTCATCTTCCGGCAGATACAGATCGTCGTTATAGGCGATATTTTCGACGCGGTGCCCCATCGGAAGCTGAGCGGCCACCTTTGAAGACCGGCAGGGGCCCTGATGAACGGCCGTATTGCTGGTAAAGGTGTACAGCTTACTTTGGCCCTCATAGAGCTGCGCTACCTGGGATTGCTGGTGGAACCAATCGTAAAAGTCAGTCAAGTCAGGGCTGATGAATTTTTCCTGGGCAGGAAGGCCCTGGGCGCTGAAAAAGGCTGTCAGGATCAGGATGTTTCTCATGGGAGTAGATTTGGGATTTATGTTGTAAACTTTATTGCCGTTTTGATTATTGCCTTGTATGGTATAAAGTTGGGAAAAACAGTTGTTGCCTTGTTCTTTATATCGCAATTGGCTTTCGTATGAAAAAATATGTTCTGCTATTTAGTTCCGTTATTGTGATAAAATTTTTCAATGCTCTGGTCCTGAAGGAATACCGGCGAAAAAACCGGGTGATCCTCCTCTTCGCCTCCGGGCCGGAACAGCCCCGTTGGCTGAAGCAATTGAATATTATGACGGCCAAAACGGAAGAGGCCACTCATTCGGTATATACGGAATTTCTCACGGGCAAGGTTTCATTTTTATCCTGATTGGTAAGGGCGGGGGCAAAAAAATGCGGAAAAACGGGCGGGAACTGCCGCTGGATTGTTTGCTCAGGCCGGCAGCGTGCCTGTGCGCCGGGCGGAGGTGCGCCGAAAGGCACGGGAGGAGAGAAAAAAAAATGAAAATATCTCAACATTAATTTGTTTACTTTTGTATTACCCTTTATGCGGCGCTTCAGCCCCGGCAATCCTCTACGCCCCTAACCCGCAATCAGAAAAGCGGCTCTTCATAACCGACTTAAATTTTACGAAACGGAATAATGTATCAGGATCAGAACAACTCTCCGAAAAGATTAAGCGTCTGGCTACCGCTGCTCTTCGCTTTGGTGCTGGCGGCGGGGATGCTCGTCGGAATGCGTATGCAGTCCAATGCCCCTGCAGTTGTAACGGAAACACCTGACTCGCACCTTCATGCGCTCGGAC
>CAZAXA010000615.1:0-3728 GCA_964488965.1 uncultured Phaeodactylibacter sp.
AGTTGAAGGGCCTGAGCAGCACCTGGGCCATCCTGTTGTTGTGGGTGATCGGAGGGCTGGTCTCTCTTTTCGGGGCTTTCAGCTATGCAGAGCTGGGCACCAAGCTGCCGCGTTCCGGCGGCGAGTACTACTTTCTGAGCCGGATTTACCACCCTTTTATCGGTTATCTTTCCGGCTGGGTTTCCCTGACGGTGGGTTTTGCCGCCTCGGTGGCCCTGGCGGCCATGGCGATGGGCGCCTATATCGAAAAATTCTTCCCTTTGTCGGCAGAGGCGGTGGCCAGCGGAGCCGTCGTCCTCATTTCCATGGTGCATTCCGTCAATATCCGGCAGAGCAGCAATTTTCAGAACACCTTTACCGCGCTCAAATTGCTGCTCATCCTGTTTTTTATCATCGCCTGCTTCGCTCTGCCTGCCGGGGCCGGCACGGCGGGCCTGAGCAGCAACTGGCATGCCGAGCTGTCCACACCCGCTTTTGCCGTTTCCCTGGTGTATGTCATCTATGCCTTTTCGGGCTGGAATGCCGCCGCCTATATCGTGGAAGAGATTCGGAATCCGGCCCGCAACCTGCCGCGGGCCCTCATCGGCGGCACCCTGGTAGTGAGCCTGCTGTATGTTCTCCTGCAGATGGCCTTTCTCAACCAGGCCTCTGCTGCCCAGCTTCGGGGCAAGGTCGAGGTGGGGCAGGTGGTGGCCGAGCTGATGTTCGGCCCGGCCGGAGGGCGGCTGATCAGCTTTTTCATTGCGCTGTTCCTCATTTCCAGCATCAGCGCTATGGTGTGGGTGGGGCCTAGGGTGGTGCGCGCTATGGCCGGCGATTACAACATCTGGCGCTTTCTGGCCGAAGACAACCGCCATGGTATCCCGGTGAAGGCCGTCTGGCTGCAGGGCGCCATCAGCATCTTCATGATCGTGACCAGTTACTTCGAGCAGGTGTTGCTGTACAGCGGTTTTGTGCTGCAACTGTTCACTACAGCGGCCGTGGCCGGCATCTTCATCATGCGCTGGAAGAATGGCCACAGCGGCTATTCCAGCCCGGGCTACCCCTGGGTACAACTGGCTTTTCTGGCTATCAGCCTCTGGATACTGGCCTTCCTGCTGTACGACCACCCCCGGGAAAGCCTGCTCGGGCTGGCCAACCTGGGCCTGGGCGCCTTGTCCTACTGGTGGAGCAGGCAGCATGGCAAAAGCCCGGATGAGGATAAGGCCGCAGGGTAAGGCGCTGGAGATCAAAAGCGCGGGGGCGAGGGGAGGAGCGTTGTCTGTTGTTTGTTGTTTGTTGTCTGTTGTTTGTTGTTTGTTGTTTGTTGTTTGTTGTTTGTTGTTTGTTGTTTGTTGGCCGGAACGAACAACAGACAACAAATTTACCCAACAATTTTCGGGTAGCATCCAAAAAGTCCTATATTAGACCTCATAATTGCACACAGGCGAGAAAACTGCTAAGCCCCGGATCTGTGTAAAAACGCTTTTCCCTGCATCACCCTCAGTTGTAAAGGATGGTATAATGTACTAACTTTGCCGCTCCCCAGAGAGCGCATCCCGGGGGATGCCGCAAAATCCGCTCCCTTTCAGAGCACGTTTGGAGATAGTCCATATCCCAGATTCATTGATCTATTAACCAAATTAAAAAACTGTACTATGTTTGGAGGTAACAACAAGAAGGAGGCGAGTAAAGGAAAAAGCAGCAGTTTGATAGCCGCCACCCCTCATGCGCTTAACAGCCTCGTCAATGGGACCGTAGTGGAAGGCACTGTCAAATCCGAAAATGACATCCGCATCGATGGCACCATAAAGGGCAAGCTTTTCTGTGATGCCAAGGCCATCATCGGCCCGACGGGTTATGTGGAAGGAGAAATCCGCTGCCAGAATGCCGTTATCGAAGGCAAGTTCGAAGGCATCCTCCACGTGGCCGAGCTGCTCAACATCCGCGAGGCCGCCTCTGTGAGCGGAGAAGTGCAGACCAGCAAACTGATCGTGCAGTCCGGGGCCATCTTCAACGTTACCTGCTCCATGGGGAGCAAGTCCCCGTCCCGGCAAAATAACGTGGCCGCCGCCGCCAGCCATTCTCAGGTAAAAGAAGAGACCAAAATTGTCAAAGAAACAAAAACAGCAGGCGCACAATAACAAAGACGAAAACAAGGCCGCCCCGGAAGGCGAAGTACGCCAGAAGTACGACGCTTATCTGAAGTATTCGGGGATGGCCTTCCAGATGGGTATCATCATCCTGGTGGGGACGTGGGCCGGGCAGAAACTGGACAGCCACTTTCAGACGGAACGTCCCTACCTCACCGTCCTTATGGCGCTTTTTTCTATTTTTGCAGCGCTTTACATCACGCTCAAGGACCTGTTTACCGGCAATAAAAAACCATGAGCCAGCGACAATTCTTCATACAGTTGGGCATACTCTCCCTCGGCGCCGCCATCCTGCTGTTTTTCCTCAACCGCCTTCCCCAGTTGCAGCCCTACAGCCTCTTGTCCTGGATCAGCCTCGCCGCCTTTATGGCCCTGAGCGCGCTGATGTACGTGGCCGGACACCGGGCGGCCCTGAGCGACAATAAAAACGATTTCACCAATGCCATCCTGGGCTTCACCATGGGTAAGATGTTCCTCGCCATCCTGGTGGTCTTTGGCTACAGCCAGCTGGCCCGGCCGCCCGACAAACTGTTTATCATCCCTTTTTTCGCCGTTTACCTGATTTATACTATCTTCGAAACCTACTTCATGATGAAACTCGGGCGGATGAATGCCTGAGGAAAATCCGATCCGATGAATCATACCGGCGATCAGTTCAAAGCAGTGGTCAATCAGCAGTTTACCTTCGACGCTGTCGATCCTGCCCTCGATGTCGTACCGATGGGCGATGGGCGCTACCACATACTCATAGACAATATTTCCTATCACGCCGAAATCCTGCATACCGATTACCATGCCAAATCCTTTACCATCAAGGTGAATGGGGCCGTTTATGAAGTGCAACTGGCCGACCAGTACGACCAGTTGGTCAGCCGCCTGGGGCTGGCCGTGGCCTCCCAGCACAAGGTCCGCGAAATACGGGCGCCCATGCCAGGGCTTGTACTGGACATTTCCGTGGAAGTGGGCCAGGAGGTACACAAAGGCGCCCCCCTGCTCATCCTGGAAGCCATGAAGATGGAAAACCTCATCAAGAGCCCCGGCGACGGCATCGTCAAGGCCATCCGCATAGCCAAAGGCGAAGCGGTGGAAAAGAATTTTCTGCTGATCGAAATGGAGTAGTGGTTGGTTGGCCGTCTCTGTGAGCCGTTAAGTATAAAATTGGTTGATTCGTATCCCTTCAGCATTCCATCACTCCATTTTGAGGGGATACCTCAATTCGTTTCAACTAATTCACCCCCAGGCGCTTATCCTTACCCTTCTCTTCCTTCTGCGTCTCTCCGCTCATCTGTTCGAAAGTATTCAGGCCGCATTCCAGGAAATTGGCATAGTCTTCAACGCCTTCCTTGTATCCGCGCGGAGCGGCCAGCACTTCTTCATCCGGAGACATCATGACATACAGGGGTTGAGAGTTCTGTTCGAAATTGACGATCTGGAAATCCGCCCATTTATTGCCGATGTTGCGCAGTTTCTCCTGGCGGGGTATGGAGAGCAGGATTTCTTCCAGGGGTTTGCGGTCATCCACGTAAAGGGAGACCAGGATAAAGTCGTTGGCCAGCTTTTGCTGGACCGAGGCGAAGATCGTCTGGTTCTGGAAGT
>CAZAXA010000616.1:0-3723 GCA_964488965.1 uncultured Phaeodactylibacter sp.
GGGAGCGGGAGAGGTTCCAGTCCTGCAGGTTTTCCAGCCATTTGCCGAAGCGCCCCTCGCCGGTAGAACGGGGTTTCCAGTTGATCGTCTGGTTCAGCTCGAACATGCGCTCCCTGGCGGCGGTGGCCTTGATGAACCAGCTGTCGAGCGGATAGTACAGCACCGGCTTGTCCGTCCGCCAGCAATGGGGATAGGAGTGTACGTATTTTTCGGAGAGGAACAGCTTGTCCTCCTCTTTCAGTTTGATGACGATATCTACATCGACGGGGCGTTCTTCCTCCTGCCCGTAGTCCTTGACATAACGCCCGGCAAAGTCCGTCACCTCTTTCACGAAGCGCCCCTGCCTGTCGACCAGCGGCATGGGGTTGCCCAACTCATCCTTCACCACCAGCGGGGGGATGCCGTTTTCACGTGCGATCCTGAAGTCGTCCGCACCGAAGGTCGGCGCAATGTGCACGATGCCCGTACCGTCCTCCGTGCTGACGAAGTCGCCCAGCAATACCCGAAAGGCGGGCTTGTCGGGCTGCACGTAGGGCATGAGCTGTTCGTACTCCATGCCTTCCAGTTCGGCGCCTTTCACTTCTTCGACGATCTCCAGGTAGGGGACGGGCTTGTTGCCCGCCTTGACCTCTTCGGGTTTCAGAGCCGGGTTGGGTTCGGAAAAATAGGCAGGCAGGCGGTCCTTGGCGAGGATCACCGTCGTGAGGGCGCCGGTATAGCGGTTGTAACAACGCACCTTGACGTAGGTGATGTTCTTGCCTACCGCCAGGGCGGTATTGGACGGCAGGGTCCAGGGCGTGGTCGTCCAGGCGAGGAAGTATTCATTCTCCGTTCCCCTGGCCTTAAACTGGGCTACTGCCGAGGTGTCGGTGATATCGCGGTAGGCGCCGGGTAGGTTGAGCTCGTGGCTGCTCAGGCCGGTGCCGGCGGCCGGCGAGTAGGGTTGTATGGTGTAGCCCTTGTACATCAGGCCCTTGTCGTAGAGCTGCCTGAGCAGCCACCAGACGGATTCGATGTAGTCGTTCTCGAAGGTGATATAGGGGTCGTGCAGGTCGACCCAATAGCCCATTTTGCGGGTGATGTCGTCCCACATATCCTTATAGCGCATCACCGTGTCCCGGCAGTGCCGGTTGAATTCTTCCACCGTGATGCTCTTGCCGATATCCTCCTTGGTGATGCCCAGTTCTTTCTCCACGTTCAGCTCGATGGGCAGGCCGTGGGTATCCCATCCGCCTTTGCGCTCCACGCGCTTGCCTTTCATGCTGTGATAACGGCAGAAGAGGTCCTTAACCGTCCGCGCCATCACGTGGTGGATGCCCGGTTTGCCGTTGGCCGAGGGCGGCCCTTCGTAGAAGACATAGCGGTTCTCTTCGGGGCGTTGCTCCACGCTTTTTTCGAAAATCCGGTTGGCTTCCCAGAATTCGAGGACTTCTTTATCGATTTGGGGGAGGTTGAGGGTTTTATATTCTCTATACATTGTTCTATGCTCTATTTTTGTAGTATTTCATGTTTTTAAGCCTGCAAAGGTAACTTGTACGAGTCATCCGGGCAAAAAATGCAATTCCTTTCATGCTCACCACTCCCCTTCAATTTTGTTGAACTCCTCAGAAATATCTCTCTGAATTTGCGTAGCGTCTTCATCAGGAAGAGAACCTGCAAAGGATAATACTTCTTTTATGTTGCCCTCTCCAGGCTTAATATTTTTCCTGATGAGATGAACAAACTCAAAGATCTGGTACAACAGCCGGGAGTTCCCGATTTCGGAAAGGTCTAGCAGGATACGTTCTTTGATGGTCATATTTCCATATTTTAGGGTACAAAAATACTCAAACAAAAAAGCTCTGGCAAACTTAGTCTGCCAGAGCTTTTTCGGTACGTACAACTATCAGCACATCAGCCCAGCAGACCGCTGTTGGGAATGATAATGCTGATAATTATGTGCCGGTATGCTTGATGCATGCGGTTGTTTTGTGTACTTTACAAAAGTAAGCCACTTTAACTTTAAAGTCAAGTGCAATATAAATTAGACAGGACGGCATTCAAACGGCAAACCGCGGAGGAAGCGGACGGCCAGCTGGCCTATTGGTTGAGCCTGCCACCGGTAGAACGGCTTCGGGCGGCGGCCCGCCTGAATGCCATTGCCTGGAATTATCCGCCGGGCAGGCCGCCAAAAATGCGGAAGGATGTTTTTAAAGCAAGAAGGCGAATGAGGAACGAGTCTTTCTATCAGGATTTTCTGGAATTCATTCAGGCACTGAACAATCATGAAGTGGAGTACCTCCTGGTCGGCGGCTACGCCGTGATCCTGCATGGCTACACTCGCACTACCGGCGATATGGACATTTGGGTCAACCTTACCAAAGGAAACTACAGTAAACTGGTTAAGGCATTCCGGGAATTCGGCATGCCGGTATTCGATATGACTGAGGAAAATTTCCTGGATACGTCCAGATTTGACGTTTTTACATTTGGGGCATCTCCGGTGAGTATTGATATTATGACCAGGGTTAAGGGGCTTGCTTTTGAAGAGGCTTTTCCAAAAGCCACACTAATAGAACTGGACAAAGGCCTGCCCGTCCGGCTGATCGGCCTGGAGGATTTGCTGAAGGCCAAGCGGGCCTCCGGCCGCGCCAAAGATTTTGACGACATCCGCCATCTGGATAAAGAATAATCTATGAAATTTGTCGCACTGCTCAGCCTGCTTTCTTTTATCTGGGTCTTCTACCATGTGTGGTATGAGGCCCCGGAGCGCAGCATCGCCGGCAAACTGTTGTGGACGTTGGCGGCCCTGTTTTTTAGCATTCCGACGGCATTGGTTTATTTTTTTTCCAAAAGGCGGCGGTAAAGCCCCTTGGAAAGACTTGACAAGTTTTCTGCCTGCAACTATCCGGCAAACTTGTCAAGTCTCTATCTTTGCGGTATGATAGAAACACACAGCCTGGAATATTCCTACGACAAAAAAGCGAAGCTCAGCTTTCCCGACATCCGCTGTGGCAAAGGCGAGCACTGGCTGCTCCTGGGGCAGTCGGGCAGCGGCAAGACCACCCTGCTGCATCTGTTGGGCGGCCTGCTTTCTCCTCAGAAGGGTATGGTAAAGGTAGCGGGTACCGAGCTGAACAAGCTGTCCGCCCCGGCAACCGACCGCTTCCGGGGCCGGAAGATCGGCATCATCTTTCAGACTGCCCATTTCGTGCGCGCGCTCACCCTGGAGGAAAACCTTACCCTGGCGCAGCGGCTGGCGGGCCTGCGCCCCGACCGGCGCCGCATCGACGATCTGCTGGAGCGCCTCAACCTGGGGCACAAGCTGTATGCCAGGCCCGACAACCTCAGCGTGGGGGAGCAACAGCGCGCCTCCATTGCCCGTGCCATCGTCAACCGCCCGGCCATCATCCTGGCCGATGAGCCGACCTCGGCCCTCGATGACGCCAACTGCGACAAGGTGGCCCATCTGCTGGAGGAACAGGCCAGCGCCGTGGGGGCCACCCTGCTGGTCGTCACCCACGATGGCCGCCTGAAGGAAAAATTCCCTAACCAGATCGTACTTTCCTGATGAACCTACTGAGCCTGAGCTGGAAAAACCTGGCCAACAAGCCCTTGTCCACCCTGCTGAGCCTGGTGCTCTTCGCCCTGGGTGTGGGCCTGATCTCTCTGCTGCTCCTGCTGAACCGGCAGTTGCAGGACAAGTTCGAGAAGAACCTGGCGGGCATCGACCTGGTGGTGGGC
>CAZAXA010000617.1:0-3717 GCA_964488965.1 uncultured Phaeodactylibacter sp.
CCAAAGGTATTCAGTCCGGCGCCGGAATCATCATCGTGGCGCCCTGCTGCCACAAGCAGATTCGCAAACAGATGGCCTGCCAGACCGGCATGCAGGCCATCCTGCGCCACGGCATACTCGAAGAACGGCAGGCCGAACTGATCACCGACGGCATCCGCTCTCTGCTGATGGAAGCCCACAGTTATCAAACCAAAGTATTCGAATTCATCTCTACCGAGCATACGGCAAAGAACCTGATGATCGCAGGTACAAAAGGAAAAAAGAACGAAGAAGCGCTGGAAAAGATAGAAGCTATCAAGAAGGACTATGGCATAGCGTACCACTATCTGGAGCGGCTGCTGGAATGAACAGTGCTGTTCGGATGTAAAAAAGCGAGATGAGGGAAAGCCCGGCTGGCTTTACTTGATCCTGATCTGCCTGGAAGCATTTACAAAGAGGGTGTTGCCGATATTTTCATAACCTTTGAACACGGCTGTCCCTTCGTGCCTGGCCACCTCTTCCCGGAAGCCGATGATGGTAAGGTCGGCATCTCTGGACTTTTCGGCGATGATCTCCCGGGGGCCGATCTCCGGCTTGTGGGGAATGATCTCGATGTTGTGAGGAGAAATGGGCAGTTGCCCTGTTTCGATGAGGTTGAACAGCCGTTGCCTTTCGTCATCGCTGATCTCTTCAGGGTAGATGGCAAAGATTTTGATGTATCCGTGTTTCCAATCGCGATGGCCGAGGATGATGTAAGCCAGGAGGATCATCAGGTTCGCATTCTCATAGTCGTTGGAGGTGATCCAGACGTGAATACTTTGTTTGAGGCCATAACCCCGCTCTGTACTGCCCAGGACAATGAGATCGAAATCAACGGATTTGATGAGCTTGAAGTTGTCGACGATATCATCCAGGTTGTGGGGGGCCATTTTGGAGAATTCCGTCAGCAGCAAATTGTTTTCCGTGCCGGAGATGCCCGGCAACTGGATAACCTGAGCTACGGCCGAAGTATAGGATGGGCTGACCAGGGTATCGATATAGATATTGCTGTCGCTGGCTTCCGCCATCCTGATCAGCCGTTCCTTGGCCTTTTTGGCCTGCTTATGGGTAGCTTTCGACAGGTAGCCCCTGATCTTGTGGATGTAGGTGCCGAAGCCATAGCGTTGCGATATCCATCGCAGCATGTCGAATGCCGCCAGCCTGTCGAAAGAATGCTCGGAAATGCACACTGCGGAAGGGCGCCAGCTTGCGGCCTGTTCCTTCTCCGTTTTTTGTAAAAAGACCTGCAATTGCCGGCTGATCTGAAAGATGACGCCCTGGAAAATAACGGCCAGGTTTTTCTTATCCGGATTATAGCGGCTCACCACCATGTAAAAGAGAACCATAAGCGCCAGTGAAAAGAAGGCGTAGCCCGGGTTCATAAAGAACATGAGCCCGAAACAGGCAATGGCCCCAAAAAGGGAAATGAACCAGCGCGACCGGAAAGTGGGCCGGTAGGATGGGTCGGCGGCAAAGTGCTGTAAAAAAGAGATCAGGCACAACGAGCCGTATGTTACCATAAAGAACATGGAGATGATCTTCGCAACGGCATCGAGTTCTCCCATCATGATGAATACGAAGGCGAGCACGACCGTCACGACCGTTGCGTTAAATGGTTCGTCGTTCTTGCCCCGGCCTCGCGACAGCCAGTAGTTGATGCCGAGGGAGGGCAGCAGGCGGTCGCGGGCAATGGCCTGCAGGGTACGGGGCGCTACCAGTATGGAACCGATGGCGGACGATATAGTGGCCGCTGCCAGCCCAACCGGTATCAGCCACCAGCCCTGCCAGGCAATTTCCGCCATGATGAGCCGATCGGTGTTCGCCAGGGCTGCCGGGCTGGCGGAGACGGCCAGTTTACAGGAGATGAATACGTAGACGACCATGCCGCAGATGGTTCCGGCAAGCGTGCCCGTAGGAATGGAGCGGCTGGGATTCCTGAGGTCGCCGGACAGGCCTACTCCGGCCGTCATTCCGGTAAATGCCGGAAAGATAATGGCAAAGACCGTGAAGAAACTGTAAACTTCCGGCGAAGGCCCTGCCGGCGAGGAAGGGCGGCTCTGGCCCGCCGGGTTCAGCTTCGGAACATTAGGATTGGGGTAATCATCCTTCAACGTATCCTTAAAGGCGGGTAAGGCGGCCGTATCCAAAGCAAGCTGGCCGGCCTCCGCCGGCGGCTGGTAGGTAGTAACCGTGGCAAAGAGGTCGAGATCGTTATTCCGGCTGTATTCGGTAGTCCCGAGAAAAAAGGCCAGCAGGGACAGAAAAAGAGTGGCCACGACCACGTAGAGGGTCTTCACTCCCAGGTCGGCGCCTTTGGTCAGCACGATGGCCGTCAGCAAAAACAGGGCGGGAATGCTCACCGTCTGCTTCCTGGAAAGCAACCATTCCAGAGCGGGATGCAGATGGTAGTTTTGCCGTAAATACTCGAACAAAGAGCTGAAGGCTTCCGCAAAAGCAATGATGTAAAAGGCCACGCTGATGGCCTGAGAGAAGAAAAGCGCAATGCCGATAGAGGAGCCGATAACCAGCCCGAAAGAACGGGAGATGATGTAGTACTCACCGCCGCCCTCCACCTTCTGATTGGTGGCGATCTCGGCAATGGCCATTGCGGTGGGAATAGTCACGGCATGGCCAATGAGGATGATCAGAAAGGTGCCTGCCAGGCCAACCTGTCCTACTGCAAAACCGAAACGAAGGAACATCACGGCGCCCAGAATAGTAGAAATGGCAGTGAAAAACACTGGCGCAGTGCCAAACTTCCTGAGGGGCTGCGATGGGGCCATGTTGCTTTATTGATTTCAGAGAGGAGTAAGTTAAGAAATAATTGAAAGTAAACAAGCTTTTGCGGATGCTCCGTTTTTTCCTGGCAATTTCTCATGTAAAGCATATACGTATCGCCACTCCCGGAGGATGCCTTTGGCATAAAACACAAAGGCACATGCCGAAGGCATCCCAATGAGAAAATGACGCGAAGACATAAAGGGGGCGGCCCTTCGTACCCGGGAGCCTTTGTAGCGGGAAAAGCCTGGCGGGCCGCCCCTCAATGATGATAATTTTTTAGGAAGGCGCAGGGGAAATACCTATTTTTGTGCCTCGTTTGGGAAACCGTGTATCCGTGTATCCGGGAAACAATGAAAAAATAATCCTATGTACCGTACTCACAACTGCGGCGAGCTCCGCATCAGCCATACCGGCAAAGAGGTAAAACTTTCCGGTTGGGTGCAGGCTGCCCGCGATTTCGGCGGCATGACCTTCATCGACCTGCGCGACCGCTACGGCATCACGCAGCTCGTTTTCAACATGGACGACGATGCCGGGCTGTGCGAACGGGCCCGCAAACTGGGCCGCGAGTTCGTGATCAGCGTCAGCGGCAAGGTGCGCGAACGCAGCAATAAAAACCCCAACCGCCCCACCGGCGATATCGAAATAGAGGTGAAGGCCCTTCAGGTGCTGAATGCCTCCAAAGTGCCGCCCTTTACCATCGACGACGATACCGACGGCGGCGACGACCTGCGCATGAAGTACCGCTACCTCGACCTGCGCCGCAGCCCGGTACAGCAGAATATCATCTTCCGGAGCAGGCTCGCCATCGAAACCCGCAAATACATGGCAGATCAGGGATTCCTGGAGATCGAAACGCCTTTCCTCATCAAGAGCACGCCGGAGGGTGCGCGCGACTTCATCGTGCCTTCCCGCATG
>CAZAXA010000618.1:0-3714 GCA_964488965.1 uncultured Phaeodactylibacter sp.
TAGATGTCCTTGCCACGAAGGTCTTCCGGCACGTCGCCGTCCACGATGCGGTGGGCCAGCCCTTCGACGATGGCTGTTTTGCCGACACCCGCTTCGCCGATCAGAATGGGGTTGTTCTTGGTGCGCCGCGCCAGGATGTGCAGCAGGCGGCGGATTTCGTCTTCCCGCCCGATGACCGGGTCGAGCTTGCCGTTGCGGGCCCGTTCGTTGAGGTTGATGGCGTACTTGTTCAGGGCATTGTAGCTGTCCTCCGCACTGTGAGTGGTCACACGGCTGCCTTTGCGCAGTTCCTTAATGGCCGCCTTGAGGGCCTTCTCGGAAATGCCGCTGTCTTTCAGCATCTGCGATACGCTGTCGGCAGTGGCAAAGATGCCCAGCAGCAGGTGTTCCAGGGCGACAAACTCGTCGCCGAACTCTTTGAGGTAAGTATTGGCCTTTTGTATAGCCTCGGTAGTGGCGCGCGACAAGTACTGGCTGCCGCCGCCGCTTACCCTGGGGTAGGAGTGGGCAATACTGTCCGTGGCCTGCCGGATAACGTCGTAGTTGACGTCCATTTTTTTGAAAACAAAGGGCGCCACGCTTTCATCCACTTCCAGGATACCTTTCAGCAGGTGGCCCGGCTCGATGGCCTGCTGCTGTCCTTCCATCGCGATCTGCTGCGCACGCTGAACGGCTTCCTGTGCTTTTATGGTGAAATTATTGAGGTTCATATTGCTGACATTTTTATTTTTTCCGCATTCCAGGTTTTTTGTCCCAAACTACATACCATTCCTTAAAAAAGCCAGGTGCTAAGCCATTATGGCAGGCCTTTTTAAAGCAAAGTGACATTTTGGCTAAAGGGCAGTTGAAGGTATTTCTTATATTCGCTCCGGCAATAACCAATAAGATCAAGCCATGATGACAAGAACATTAGAGATCACCCTCTGGATGCTCGTGCCGGGCCTTTTTTCCACCCTTGGCGCCCAGAACACCATTTACGAACCCCTGGTGGTAGAAGACGTCGCCTGGGCCCCTGAAGATTTCGGGAAGATGTGGACCTTCGACGCCGTTCCCACCCAACGCTTCGAAGAACTTTATGAATTCAGGGTAACGGAAGAATGGCTGGACGACGTGCGCCTCTCGGCCCTGGAATTTTCCACCGGCTGTTCGGCCTCCTTCGTTTCGAAAGACGGGCTGATCATGACCAACCACCACTGTGTGCGGGGGCTGCTGCCCCGGATACAGGAGGAAGGGGAGAACCTGCAAAGAGACGGTTTCTATGCGGTAGACAGGAAAGGCGAACGGCCCTTTCCCGATATTTATGCCGACCAGCTTCTCTCGATCCGGGATGTGACTGCCGAAGTGCAGGCGGCTATGGCCGAAGGCGCGGACGATGCCGGGCAGGTGGAACGGCGGGAGGCCAGGATACAGGAACTGACGCAGGCCTGCGAAGAGAGCGGCGGCCGGAAGTGCCGGGTGGTCGCCCTCTATAACGGCGGCAAATACGCCCTTCACACCTATAAGCGCTACGAAGACATCCGCCTGGTGATGGTTCCCGATGTGCAGATCGCCGCTACCGGCTGGGACTGGGACAACTTCACTTATCCCCGTTACGAACTTGATTTTGCCTTCCTCCGCGCCTACGATGAGAACGGCCAGCCGGTGGAGAGCCCTCATTTCTTCCGGTGGAGTGAAAAGGGCGCCGCCGACGGCGAACCCGTCTTTATTATCGGGCGCCCCGGCAATACCGACCGGCTGATCTCCATGATGCAGGTGATGTTCCACAAAAACCACCGCAACCCCACCATCCTGAACCTGTACAACGAACTGTACCAGGCCCAGTACCGGCACTTTCAGGCCAACCCGGGGCAGCAGGCGGAAATGCTGAGCCAGTTGCTGAGCATCGCCAACGGCCGCAAGGTATTCGCCGGCTTCCAACTGGCCCTCAATGACGAATACCTCATGGCCAAAAAGCGCGATTTTGAAGAGGAATTGATGCAGCGGATGAACAAGGACAAAGCGCTCTATACCGAGTACCGGGACATGTGGGGCAGGATCGAGGAAGCCGTAAATACCCTGAACGGGCATTACGTGGATTATTTTACCCACCAGATCAATTCATTCACCAGCCCTGCCCACCTGGAGCTGGCAAAGAGCCTGGTGGAATACGCCGAACAGATGGATCTGCCGGAAGAGGAGCGGGCGGCGGCCTACCGTGTGGGCCGCCTGGAAGAAACAAAAAAAGGGCTGGTATTGAAGGCGGAAGATATGGGCCTGGAAAAATTGCGCATACAGGCTCATGCCAACTACCTGGCCAAAGCCGCCGGCAGAAATTCCGAAGCGCTCAAGATCGCCTATAACGGCCTAACCGGAGAACAGGCCCTGAAGTATATACTGGAAAATGCGGCGGTGGCTTCTCCCGAAAAGGTCAGGATGCTGGTTGAAGGCTCGCCCAAGGGGATACTGGAAGCCAGGAGCCCCTACCTGGCCTTTGCCCTGCAGTCGAAAAAGAAACTGGCCGAACTGGGCCCCATCCTGCAAAGCGCCCAGAATACCCTGGAGGTGCAGAACCAGCGCCTGGCGCGGCTCATCTTCAAGGCCTTCGGCGCGAAGATGCCGCCCGACGCCACCAGCTCCCTGCGCATTTCCGACGGGCGCATTCTGGGTTACGAATATAACGGCACCCTCGCGCCGGCAAAAACGGCCTATTACGGCCTTTGGGACCGCTATTATTCGTTCGGGAAAAAAGACTACCCCTGGGGCCTGCACGAACGCTGGCAGAAACCGCCGGCAGAACTGGATTTATCCATCCCGGTATGTTTCGCCTCGGATAACGACATCGTGGGCGGCAACTCGGGCAGCGCCGTGATCAACCGGAATGCCGAGGTGGTCGGCCTGGTACACGACGGCAACCTGGAAAGTATCGCCGGCAACTACGCCTTCCTGCCGGAAGAGAACCGCGCCGTATCGACCGACTCCTGGGGGCTGATGGAGGCCCTGAAACATATTTATAAGGCACACCGGCTGGTGAAGGAGTTGGAAGAAGGGGGGATGCGGTGATTTTTGATTTGGGATTTTGCCCCCTCTTCGAGCCGGGTAAAATTTTTGATTTGGGTTGAGATGGCCAGAACATTTGAAGATTTCTATTTTGACCTGCCGGAGCAGGAGCAGCAGATCGTAGATGTGCTGCGGGAGATCGTCCTGGAGGCGGCGCCTAATTTCCGGGAGAAGATATCCTATAATGTGCCGTATTATTTCCTGAATTCCCGAGTGTGTTTCATCTGGCCGTCCTCGGTGAAGCCGGGGCCGCGCGCGGGCGTTGTTTTTGGGCTTTGCCGGGGGCAGATGCTTTCCAACGAACAGGGGCTGCTGGAACTGGAGAACCGGAAAGAGGTCGGCACGATCACCTTCCGCCGTCCGGAAGAAATCGACGCTGATGCAGTGCGGGAAATCCTCTATGAGGCCATCCTGCTGGATGAGGAGATAGCCCGCGGGAAGAGGAAGCGGCCGAAGCGATAGGAGAGAAGAAGACGGAAGGGCGCCATATATAAGGCTGTGCCTGCCGGGCTGCGGGTTCCCGGCAGGCGGCGCTCATTTCAGCCTTTTCATTTTATCATTCCCGGCAGTACATAACCTTTCAATTCTCCGGAATGCCGCTGATCATCTCATAGAGGCGCCGGGCCAGCGGGCTGGCGCCGTTGTCGTAGTTGGAAAGCACCGCTACGGTGTATCCCT
>CAZAXA010000619.1:0-3708 GCA_964488965.1 uncultured Phaeodactylibacter sp.
TGTGGCAGGTCGCACAGTAGTTGCGGAAGAGCGTCTTCCCCGCATCCACATCAGCCGCCCCGGCAGGGGCTGAAGCATCGGCAGCAGTTCCCTCCTGAGTATCCTGAGCGGCGGCAGGCAGGGAAAACAGCGCCACGACGAGAAGTATTAAAAATCGGCTAATCAACGGCTTAAATGTCATCTCGCGGTGCTATTTTGTATATAAGTTCGGCAATATTTGAGTGTCATTTTTTTGTCAGCGCAAAGATAACTTTCGTGTTAATTTTTTAACAACAAAAGTCAAAATCACGCAGTTATTTAGATGGGGTCTAAATAACGCTGGCTGGTTCCTGGTTTTTGGTTGCTGGTTCCTGGTTGCCAAACCGGAGCAGATCATGGCCAGCCAACCAGAGACCCTCCCCCTTCAAACCGCCACCTGTGCCCGGATCGGGGGGTGAGGGCCGTAATCCTGCAGTTCAAAATCCTCGTATCTGAATTCGAACAGGCTCTTCGCCCGGGGGTTGATGTTCATCGTGGGGAGTGGCCGGGGTTGCCGGCTCAGTTGCAGTTTTGCCTGATCGAGGTGGTTCAGGTAGAGGTGCACATCGCCGAAAGTATGGACGAAATCGCCCGGCTGCAGGCCGCAGGCCCGGGCTGCCATCATGGTCAGCAGGGCGTAGGAGGCGATGTTGAACGGCACGCCGAGGAAAGCGTCGGCCGAGCGCTGGTACAGTTGGCAGGACAGGCGCCCTTCGGCGACGTAGAACTGGAACAGGGTATGGCAGGGCGGCAGGCCCGATTTCACCATACCGGGAATATCCCGGGGGTTCCAGGCCGAGACGATATGCCGCCGGGAGTCCGGGTTGCGCCGGATGGCTTCCACCACTTCCGCCATCTGGTCGATGCCCTCGAAGTTGCGCCACTGCCGCCCGTAGACCGGCCCGAGCTCTCCCCATTGACGGGCAAAATCCTCTTCCTCTTTGATGCGCTCCACGAATACTTTCATCTGCTCTTTCCATTCCTCGCTGTACTTGGGGTACTTAGCCTCCAGGCCGTTTTCCTGCAGCCAGTGCTGGTAGGGCCATTCGTTCCATATGTTGACGCCGTTCTGCACCAGGTAGCGGATATTGGTATCGCCCTTAAGGAACCACAGCAGTTCGTAAATGATAGAGCGGAGGTGCACCTTTTTGGTGGTCAGCAGCGGAAAACCCTCCTGCAGGTTCATGCGCATCTGATAGCCGAACACACTCAGGGTGCCCGTGCCGGTGCGGTCGCTCTTGCGGGTTCCGTTATCCAGGATGTGTTGCAGCAGGCCCAGGTACTGGCGCATTGGGTTTGAGTTAGTTTTATTATATTTAATTTATGGTGTGCTGTACACGGAGGTTGAGAAGATATAGTTTGTTGTTTGTTGTTTGTTGTTTGTTGTTTGTTACCCGGTGCGGCTGGTAAAAATTGGTTACGCAAAATTAGCAATGTCCGGGAACCAGCCTAACTTCGGGGTGTTAATTTAGGGAATTTCTCTTTAAAAAACACAATGTAATGAAAGGACACCCATACCTTAACACCTTCATTGCCGTTGCTTTGTGCTTTTCCTTCAGCCTGCTGGCTGCCCAGCCCGGCCAGTGGAAGCTCAAAAAAGAGGCCGACGGGCTGAAGGTCTACCTGCGCGACGCCGAAAACTCGAACATCAAGGAGGTCAGGATAGAAACCACTTTCGACGCCTCCCTTTCTTCTATTATAGCGGTGCTCAAAGACGTGCCCGCCTACCCGGCCTGGATTTACAAATGTTCCTCCGCCGAACGCCTGGAACCGGGTTCCAACACCTCCAGCCTCTATTACTGCACCGTCGATTTCCCCTGGCCGCTGTCCGACCGCGACTTTATTGCCAAAAGCAAACTTCGCCAGGACCCCGGCGACAAAAGGGTCTATATCGACGTGAAAAGCGCCCCTGCCCACCTGCCGGAAAAGGACGGCATGGTCCGCATCGAAACCCTCAATATCTACTACGAGTTCATCCCCCTTTCCGACAATAAGGTACAGATGAACTACCGCCTCCATTCCGACCCCGGCGGCGCCCTGCCCGCCTGGCTCGTCAACATGGCCGTCGACAACGGCCCGGTGAATACCATCAAGGGCATGCGGGAAATGCTGAAGAAGGAAGAGTACAGGAATGCAAAGCTGGCGTTTCTGAAAGAATGACCTGTCAGAGCGTGTCGGGAATTCCATTGCCGGCCTCCAAACACGCTCTTATTGAAAACCCAGAATTTGTAAAAACCGGCGCCTGGCCAGGCCTGGTACAAAAACTGACAAATATGAAATACCTCTACACACTCTTAACCTTACTGTGCTTCCCTCTTTTACTGGCGGCGCAGGACGTCATCACCGGAACCCTCGCCCACGACGGGCGGGTGAGGAACTACCGCCTCTACATCCCGCCCGCCCATACGGCGGGCGATGCCCTCCCCCTGGTATTCAACCTGCACGGCTTCGGCTCCAATGCCGTGCAGCAGGAATTCTACTCCGGCATGAACGCCGTGGCGGATACCGCCGGCTTTTTTATCTGCTACCCCAATGGCGTGAGCAGCGCCTGGAATGTAGGCTGGGCATTCGGCAGCACTGCCGATGATGTCGGTTTCATCAGCGCGCTGATCCACGAATTGTCGGCCAATTACAACATCGACCTGCAGCGCGTGTACGCCTGCGGCATGTCCAACGGCGGCTTCATGAGCTACCGGCTGGCCTGCGAGCTGAACAACCGGATCGCCGCTATAGCCTCCGTGACGGGCAGCATGGTTCCGGCCTACTTCGGCGCCTGCGCCCCCGGCAGGGCGGCGCCTGTCATGGAAATTCACGGCACTGCCGACGATGTGGTGCCCTACGAAGGGCAGCCCGATATCAGCGTGCACATCGATACGGTCGTCCATTTCTGGGCGGCCAACAATGCCTGCAACCTCACCCCCGTTGTCCAGTCCCTGCCCGATACCGACCCCGGCGACGGCTCCACCATCACGCGCTTCGACTATAACGATTGTTCCGGCGGCCGGCAGGTTTCCCTGTTGCGGGTCAACGGCGGCGGGCATACCTGGCCGGGCAGCATCCTCAATATCGGCGCCACCAACCAGGATATCAACGGCAGCGTGGAAATCTGGCGCTTCTTTAGCCGCTTTACCCTGGGGGAAATATCTGCGCCGGAGGAAAGAACGGCGGCCGAACCCCTCCTCAGGCTTTACCCCAACCCCACGGCGGGCATGCTGCGGCTGGCGCCACAGAGCGCTCCCGTATATATAAAGGTGTACAATGCCGTCGGGCAACTCGTTCACAGGGCGCAGCTTTCCCGGGAAACGGAACTGGATGTTTCCGGCTGGCAGGCGGGAATGTATTTTGTGGAGGCGGCCAGTGCGGAGAAGCGGGCGGCGTTTAAGGTGGTGAAGGAGTAAACCAGGCGCTGGAGGGCGGGCGCCCAGGGCAAACGCATTTAAAATGAATCGACCTCAGAGAGGTCGCAGGTTGATAGAAAAAAAATGGTACAAGCCCCTTTCGACCTCACCGAGGCCGCACATTTCGGCCTCGGTGCGGCCTCTTCGAGGCCGAAACGTTAAAAATATCATGATTTCTATAGATGTTTGACACTCTTCGAGGTCAAAAAAATTAAATGCGTTTGCCCTGGGCGGGCGCCCAGGGCAATCGCATTTAAAGATTGAGGACCTTTTGCCGGTATTTGAGGTCCCA
>CAZAXA010000620.1:0-3702 GCA_964488965.1 uncultured Phaeodactylibacter sp.
ATGATGGCCGTCATGAAGAAGTAGTAGGTCATCTGCACGTGGTTGGCCATGATATCCAGCCCCAGGCCTACGGCAAAGAGGATGCCCCCCGGCAGATAGCGCCGCCGGAAGGCCAGGGTCATGCCGGCGGTAACCAGAGGCAGGTAGGCAATGGCCTTCACTTTGGTTTCATGCCCCGCCTCGTACAGGATGAGGTTGTTGGTAGTGAGCCCGAAGGCAATGGCGCCGATGACGGCCAGCCACTGGTTTGCCCCCAGTACCACCATCAGGATGTAAAAGCTAAGCATGGCCGCAAAGAAACGGCCGATCGGGGGTTTGATGAACAGGCTGCCCAGGCGGTCCAGCACCTTCAGGTTGTTGCCCGCACTGACGGTGTTGATCTGATAGGTCGGCATGCCGCCGAACATGGAGTTGGTCCATAGAGTTTGCTCCCCGGTCCTTTCGTAAAAACTCCGGGCCTCCTGCGCCATGCCGCGGTACTGAATGATGTCGCTCTGCTGGGGTGTCTTGCCCTGTAACTGGGGGCTGAAGTAAACCGCGCAGGCCAGCAGAAATATAATTATGGCAACGAAGTGAGGGATTGCTTTCCGGATCAGATTGTTCATTATTGTCCTTTGCCGTTAATAAACTCAGATAAAGTCGACATCCACATCATAAGGATAAGTGATCAGGAAGTGGATGGCGCGGTCGATCTCAAAATTTTCGAAGACGATCTTATATAGCATCTCCGTAATTGGAACGCGCAATTTATAATATTTCGCCAACTGTCGTGCAATTTTAATGGTGCGAACTCCTTCTGCCAGTTCCGGCATGCTGGATTCGATATCGCCTATGTTCTCCCCCATGCCCAGGCGGTAGCCCAAGGTGAAATTGCGGCTATCCTTGCTGGTAGCGGTGGCCACCAGGTCGCCAATGCCGGCAGTGCCGAAGAAGGCGCTGCTGGACGAGCCCATGGCGTTGCCGAAGTGGACCATCTCGGTCAGGCCCCGGGTGATGAGCATGGCCTGGATATTTTTCCCCAGGCCTTTGCCCTCCAGGATGCCGGAACCTATAGCGATCATATTCTTCAGGGCGCCGGCCAGCTCCGCGCCCAGCAGGTCGGAAGTGCCGAACACGTGGAAGTGCTCGCTGCTCAGCACCTTTTTGCCCAGCCGGATCACTTCGTCGAAGTGGCTGCCGATCACCGTGGCGGTAGGCTGCCCCGCCATAATCTCCGATGCCAGGTTGGGGCCCGACAGGCAGCCGACGCGCAATACCACGCTCTCTTCCATGATCACCTCGCTCATGGTGCTCACGTCTTCCCGCCTGAGCGGCAGGCCCTCCTCTTCGCGGTCTTCCAGGCCGTGCGCGTCAAACCCTTTTGTGCCGTGGATGAGGATGTGGGAGGGCCGGAGGAAGGGGGCAAAGTCCCGCATCATATTACGGAAACTGCTGGACGGCACTACGGGAAAGATGAGGGTGCAGCTCCGGGTGAGTTCTTCAAGGTCATCCGTTGCCCGTACCCGCGGAGAGAGGGTCAGGCCCAGGTTCTGATGGGTGTTGTTGATCCGGCCCACCATGCCGGGCTTGCGGCTGAACAGCAGTACGTCCACATTATAGGACAGCAGATTGGCGATGGCAGTGCCAAAGCTTCCGGCGCCGATAATCCCGACAGGTGGCCCACCCTTGTTCGATGACATGAAAAGCTCCTTCTGGTTCGCTGTAAATGTACGGTTTTTATTCGTGTATTTTTTACCCGGCTGAGGTACGAAGACGGGCCGTGTATTCGTGAGGGAACTCCACCGGCACAGCCTCCATTAACCCGATCAACCCATTTTATAGTGATTCTCCTCACAAATTGAGGTTCTGCATCCTGGACAGAGAACGCGGGAATCTATATTCCCGCTTCCCGGGCATAAACTCAGAAAGTAGCGAGAAACACTATACCCGGCTGAACTTTAGTGAAGACGGGCAACCAATCAAACTCCATTGGTGTTACAGTTCATTAAAAGCACCCATGATGCAGGCCTGGATTTCATTATTGCTGTTGTGGATTTGTTTTTTTCCGGTTTCCAAACCCAGCGGCCCCGGCCAGCCGGAGGAAGGGCCCGGAAGCTCCGACTATACGCATGCCGCCGTGAAAATGAGCGGCTTTGCCGGGGAAGCGGACGGCTACTGGCTTTTTGAGCCGGACAGCCCGCGGCCGGATTCGGCGCCGGTGGTCGTTTTTCACCATGGTTACGGCGCCATCAACCCCATGATCTATGGAGGGTGGTTGCGCCATATCGTGCAACAGGGAAATATCGTGATCTATCCGCGCTATCAGAATAACCTGTTCAGCCCCAGCTCTAAAAAATTTGCCGCCAATGCCTCTGCCGCCATTCGCGACGCCCTGGCAGAACTTAGAAGCGGCGATCATGTACGGCCATCCGAAGGGGGGCTGATCCTGGCCGGCCATTCCTATGGAGGGGCCATTTCTGCTTACCTGGGCGTCAATTATGAAACGCTGGGTATTCCCCGCCCCGAGGGTATCCTGCTGGCCTCTCCCGGCACCGGCCCCCTCAACGGCGCCCGCCTCGACAGCTACGAGGCTATGCCGGAAGATGTGCGCCTGCTGGTCATGGTAAGTGTCAACGACCATGTGGTCGGAGATGAACTTGGGCGCGTCATTTTTGAAACGGCCATCCATACGCCCCAGCGCAACCTCATCGTCCAGCATCCCGATGGGCATGGCGACCCTGCCCTCAGCGCCGGCCATAATGAGAGCTATGCCCTGGATAGCGCTTTTGACGCCGGCATCCACAACTTGTCCTACCGAAGAGCTATGGGCGTTGCCAAACTCGACGCCACGGATTATTACGGCTACTGGAAACTGCTCGACGCCCTCATGGCTTGCGTGCGCTCAGGCGAAAATTGTGAAGTGGCTTTCGGCAATACCGACACCCAACGCTACATGGGCCGGTGGAGCGACGGGGAAATGGTGCGGGAACTGGAGGTAGTGCTGCCGCCTGCGGGCACGGGGGATAGCCTTAAGATTTCCGGGATGGAGTGAGATGGTTTCCGGAGCAGCCTCACTGATACACCGATGAACCTTCCTCCTCCTGTTAGTGTATTATTTAAGAAAACCATCCTGGCCTTGCTGGTTTTTCGATTTTTTTTGTTATCTAATAGCCTGCCAAACTGCATTTGTAGCTTCGTATTATGTCGAGAATTGTTATTATTTCCAACCGCCTTCCGGTCACTATCCAAAAGGAAGAAGGAAACCTTATTTATCATCCCAGCGCCGGGGGCCTGGCGACTGGCCTGAACTCTCTGGATGGGCCCTGGGAAAGAATCTGGATAGGCTGGCCCGGCCAGGAGATCGAAGAGGCCTGGGAACGGGAGGCCGTACGCCGTAATCTTTCCAGGGACGGGCTTTTCCCCGTTTTTCTTTCCGGGGAAGAGATCAGCCTGTATTATGAAGGTTTCAGCAATAAGGTGATCTGGCCGCATTTTCATTATTTTACCCAATACACGACCTACCGCGATAATTATTGGGAGGCTTATCAAAATGTCAACCGCCGTTTTGCGGATGAAGTTATTCCCCTCCTCAGAGAAGATGACCTGGTATGGGTACAGGATTACCAGTTGATGCTGCTCCCGGCCATGATCCGGGAAACTTTTCCCGAATTATCTATCGGTTTTTTTCTCCACATTCCATTTCCGTCATACGAGGTATTTCGC
>CAZAXA010000621.1:0-3702 GCA_964488965.1 uncultured Phaeodactylibacter sp.
GCAATGGCGCCTCATAGCGTTCCGCCAGCTCCCGGATGCGCTCGGCCAGGCGGTGGCTGATGGCGTCCATTTCGGTTTGGATGCGGGCGTGCAGGCCGGCCATCCACTTTTTGTCAACGGCCAGGCATTTGATCTCCTCGATGCGGAGTTGGGGGTACTGCTGAATGACTTTGGCCTCCAGCTCCGCCTCCGCTTCTTTGATGTCCGATTTGTATTGCGATTCCTGGTCCAGCAGTTCCAGATAGCGGAGGACGGCGGACAGTTCCATGAGGTAATCCGCTTCCGGTTTTTCGGCGATGAGCTGCTGCAGCTTGCCGAAGGCCTCCTTCAGCTGGGTGTTGATGGCCCGCTTATCGGAGCCTACTTCTTTAGTCGTGTTCAGGTAGTCTTCCAGCACCTGCCGCTCCTCTTCCGGCGGATCGGCCTCCAGCCGATCTTTTATTGCTTTCTGGGTAATGGCCCCCCGGCTGTTTTTCAGTTCGTCGATGTAGGGATGGCTGTGGGCTTTGGCCAGGGCCTCTTCGCCCTTCCGGTACCTTTCGTGAAGCGCCTCGAAGGGTTTATACGTTTCCGGCATATAGGCCTTCCAGGCCTGAATGGTGTACTCGTCCTGCGCCTGTTCGGCCTCTTTCTTCCCGGATACGTCCTGCAGGGCGCCTTCTTCGCCCCCGTGTTCTTCCAAAAGTTCCTCCCGTTCGGCGGCGGCGGCTTCCAGCTCGCTTTCCAGTTGGCGGATCACCTCCTGCTCTTCGGGGAAGTACTCCTGGATAAGGAGTTCCGGGGGCAGCAGTTGCCCTTCCAGACCTTCGATGCCGGGTACTTCTTTCTCCACCTCCTTGCCGCCCTTTTTGCTTTTTTTGACGAGGCGCTTCACCACCTTGCCTGCCGCCCAGCCGTCGGCCGACAGTTCGTACAGGTCGTCCTGCATGGTTTCCGCCCAGTAGTCCATCAGGTGCTGGTACACGTTGTATTTATCGACCAGGGCCTTGCCGTGGTAGGCTTTTAGCAGGTCCTCGGAGATGCGGTGGATGACGGCCCTGGGGTGGCATTCCGCTTCCAGGCTTTTCAGGAAGGCGGCGTTCCCGCTTTTCCAGTGTTCGAATACCGCATCCATTTCGCGGGTGAAGGCGATGAAGTCCGGGTGCTCGAAGATCCGGCGCTTGATGTCGTCTTTTTTCACGTTCAGGTCCCGGTAGCCCGCCCGTTCGTTGGGCCGGAACAGATCTGCCTGCAGGTTGGGATAGACCTTCCAGTAGGCGTTGAGCGCCGCCACGTCCCGATCCGGGATGCCACCCTGCAGGTGGGCGCCGATGTCCTGAATGTCTTCCTCTTCCTGGCTGTCGATGTAGCGGGGGATGTTGAGGTTGTAGTCGTTTTTGGGGCCGGCGATCTCCGCCAGAGGGACCAAACGGCTGTATTTGGGCAGTTCCAGCTGCTTTTTGAAGACGTCCACGATCTTGTGGATGTCCTGTGAGCGCAGGCGGTTTTTGTTGCCGTCCTTCATGAAGCCCCGGCTGGCGTCGATGAGGAACACCCCTTTGCGGCCGGCGGCGTTTTCCTTGTCGATAATGATGATGCAGGCGGCGATGCCCGTCCCGTAGAACAGGTTGGGCGGCAGCCCGATGATGCCTTTGATGTATCCCCGCCGGAGGAGGTTCCTGCGGATCTCGGCCTCGGCATTGCCCCGGAACAATACGCCCAGCGGCATAATGATGGCCGCCTTGCCGGTGCTTTTCAGCGATTTGACCAGGTGGAGGAGAAACGCATAGTCCCCATTTTTAGAGGGCGGAACGCCGAACCCTTCGAAGCGTTTGAACTGATCGTTCTCCGTATCCACCCCATTGCTCCACGACTTGTAGCTGAACGGCGGGTTGGCCACCGCGTAGTCGAACGTTTTCAGCTGGCCCGTCCGTTCGTCCAGGAAGAGCGGGTTGGCCAGGGTGTTGCCCTGTACGATCTCGGCGGAGGGGTTGCCGTGCAGCCACATGTTCATCACCGCCAGGGCGCGGGTGGCGTTGTCGTTCTCCTGCCCGTAGATGGAGATGCCGTGGGGCGCTTCATCCGCCGCCTTGAGCAGCAGAGAGCCCGAGCCGCAGGTAGGGTCGCAGAGGGTCTCCGACTGGCTCTTCGAGCGCTCGATCCCGATCACCTTGGCCATGATTCGGGACACCTCCGCCGGCGTATAGAACTGCCCTTTGCTCTTTCCGCTTTCGGTAGCGAAGTGGCGCATCAGGTATTCGTAGGCGTCGCCCAGAATGTCGTCGTTCTCCGCCCGGTTGCTGCTGAAGTCGAGCGCCTCGTGCTCGAAGATCTCGATCAGGTTGCTCAGTCGGTCCACCTTGTCCTTGCCCTTGCCCAGCTTTTCGTCATCATCGAAGTCTGCCACGGTGATGATGCCCGTCAGGTCATTGGCCCTGGCCAGCTCGCCGATGATCATGTTGATCTGTTCCCCGATATTCGTTTTCCCCTTGAGCTTGGCCATATCCTTAAAGCTGGCGCCCTCTGGGATGTCCACCAGCCGGTCGCCCTTATCGGAGACGTACTTCATGAAGAGCAGCACCAGCACGTAGTCTTTGTACTGGCTGGCGTCCATGCTGCCGCGCAGTTCGTCGCAGCTTTTCCAAAGGGAGCTGTACAGTTCGGATTTTTTGATGGCCATGTGGTTGTTTTTGTTTAGGCCTGGCAAGTTTTGGAAACTTGCCAAGTCTCAGCTTGAGCAATAATAGGGAAAAAACAGGTATTCCGGGAAAGGGTGATGGGTTCTTTTTAGGTGGTTCTACCACAGTAGTCCCATTGTATGCCCAGTGGCGGTTCTCCCTCCCAGGCTACTGTTTGTTCATTTTCTTCGATGTACTGCTGCAGTTCAAAAGATGATTTTCTCTAAGTAAAACACCTGTTGGATTTTTATGTAAAAACATTCACCTTTGAGGTAAACAAAATTGAAAACCTTGTAAGTGGAAATTACGTTTAAGACAAGGAAGCTGGAAAAAAGCTTTTCCAGTGACGGCGCCTTGATAAAGGCTTACGGTGCACAACGCGCGAAGAAGATCAAGCAACGCTACAGAGAAATGCAAGCGAGTGCCACGCTGGCTGACCTGGCGAAGTTCCCTGCAGCCAACTTGCATTCACTTACAGGAGATCGGCAGGGGCAATGGGCTGTCAATATTACCGGCAAAGATCGCCTCTGTTTCATACTTGAACATAACCCCTTGCCATTTAAAGAAGACGGCGGCATCGACATGGAAGCCGTGACGGATGTCTGCATCATTGAGATCGTCAATTACCATTAAAAAGCGGTTTTAGCTTTGAAAAACCAGGAACTACTACAAAATCAAACACACTATTACAAGCATGACCACGCGAGCCACCGAAAAAGCCCTCCTTACCTGTCCGGGAGATACCATACAGGAAACCATAGATACCATTGGAATGACCCAGCGGGAGTTGGCTGAGCGCCTGGGCTATCCCTTTAATAAATTGAACCAGTTGATTAAAGGGGAAGTCTCCCTTACTCCGGAGATGGCCGTTAAGCTGGAGCACGTTCTGGGCATTCCAGTGCGCACCTGGCTGGAATTGGAGCGGATGTACCAGGAAGACAAATTGGCGATTGATGAGCAGGAACGGCTCGCTGAGCAATTAGATTGGCTCAGCCAGTTTCCGCTTTCCGCCTTGAAAAACCGGGGCATCATTGGTAAAGGGAGG
>CAZAXA010000622.1:0-3696 GCA_964488965.1 uncultured Phaeodactylibacter sp.
GTTGAAAGCCGGATCCGCAAACAATATGAAGAGGCCTCCCTTTTGTTTCAACGGGGCATCATGGACAAAAGCCAGGCTCATATCCGTGAAGCCAAAAAACAGGCTGTGCAATACGAGTGTTTTTCTGTCCTGCTTGACCTGATCGACCTGGAAATATCGCACGAGCTGCTTTCCCTGAAACGGGCCAAGGATCCCTTTTCCCGGATCGAGGCCTTACACCGGGAAAAGGAAGCCGTCCTGGGTAAGCTGGCGCAGGAATCGGAAGCCAATAAACTCAGAGACCTGGTCTTCGGCTTGTACCGCACCGCCAACACCCAAATGGGCCAGAAACAGGCCCGCCAGCTCCGGGATTTGAAAAAACAGGCGTTTCTCAAAGAACCGGGAGGGTTCACCTCTTTTCGCAGCGAGTTGTTCTTTCACCACAGCTGGGGGCTGATACATACCATCGAGAACATCAACCCTCAGCAGGTATTCTACCATTACCGGAAAATGCTGGAAATCTGGGACAAGTATCTGCTCTTTCAGAAAGAATATACCCGCCTGTATCAGGTGTACCTCTTCGGCTATCTGGGCACCTGCCACTCCTTCCGCGATTATTCCGAATTCGAGGCCGTTCTCCAGAAGGCCGAAAAACTGAAACCCCGGACGATATTTGACCAGACCTCCAGTTTTCAGGACACCTCTCACTATCGCCAGCTGTTTCTGATGAACACGTGCCGCCATGAAGACGCCCTGCGCTTCGTCAAAGAACTGGATGAAAAAATAAGCTGGTTCCGCCGCCGCAGGTACCCTCTGCGCGAGGATAAACTGATCACCCTGTATTACAATATTTCCATTCTCTTGTTTGTCAACGAGCGCTTCGATGAGACTATGGAACGGCTTGAAAAGATTCGCAGAGAGCTCAGAGATTCCCAGGCGCGGCTCGACGTTCAGTACTTTACCCGCATCCTCGAACTGCTTATCCTGTTTGAAAAAGGAGAGCACGACAAGCTGGATCACAAAGAGCCCTATGTCAAAAAGCTGCTGATGGCCAACGACATGCTCTCGGAATTTGACGAAACCGTCCTGGGCTATATCCGCAAGCTCAATAAAGGCGACACCAGCAGTGAGGCAAAGGCGCTTTATCAGGGCCTTCTGGATTATATAGAAGCTTCCGAAAAGAAATTCAGGAAAATCCGGGGAAGGGAAGAGATCAAAATATGGGCGAAGAGCAAGCTCACCGGCAGGCCGATGACCGAGCTGATGCGGGAACAGGAATAGGGCCGGGCGGCCATGGCCGGAAGCAGGCCGTTATCGTATGATTTTGCATGTGAAGATACTCCGAAAAGCCCTGCGGGTTGGAATGCTGGAGTAAGGGGCCTTCATTCGCCCAGCCTTTCATACACCGACACCCGCCCGTCCTCCGACAGCAGGTACAAGCGCCCGCCCTGCCATTGTGCCTGCCGGGCCTGCCCGCCGCTTTCGGGCATTGGCAACTCTGATCTTTTCAGCGTCTTGAGGTTACAGGCCCAAAGCTCTCCTTGCCTGAACAACTGTAAATGGCCATCCAGCATCTGAAAGTGGGAAAAGCCCGGCAAAGGCAAAAGCTGGTGATACTGGCCGAAACCATCAAAGAGGAAGACGCCCTTTTCGGGGTCGTTGAGATAGACCATATTTTCCCGGGCGATGGCCTGCCAGGCCCTTGGCGGCTGAGGCAACTGGGCGCTCAGGTTATCGCTGCTGGCCAGCACAGCGCCGTCGGGAGCGATCTTCAGCAGGCGGAAAACGGCCTGGTCATATACCCATATATTATTGTCGTTGGCCAGGGCAATGGCAGTGGCATTGATGATATTGGCTGAAAAAAGGAGCAACAATGCCGTTTCATTCATCGTGCGGTCGAGAGTGGCCACGGCCTGCAGTTCGGGATAGAACAAAAGCAGGTTGAAAGGGTCGGTGGCATCGATATACGCGAGGTTTCCCCTGGTATTGTTGTTATACCGGAAGAGCTCTTTGCCCTCGGAGCTATACTTGACCACTTCGTTGGAAGGGGTGACGAGGTAGGCCTGACGAAGCTTGTCCAACGTGAAATATTTGGCTTCTTCCGGAAAAGTGTACAGCAACTGGAAAGAATCCTTCACGGTGGCCTTGCCGGCAAGAAACACAGGAAAGGCCAACAGGATAAATAAGGTGAGGTTTGAGCAAAAAAACCTGCTGATAAAGCTAATGTTCAGTCTTTTGATCATGGCTTTGGACGGTGGACGGCGGACGGTGGACGGGCGGGCCAGACAATATAACCATTTGACAATATAGCCATGAAGCCAAACCCACAAACAACATCCAGCAAAGCCCTCCTCAAGCCTTTTCCCGTTCCACCCTTCTGTTTCCAAAAACCTGGCCATTTTCATTTTCAAAGAATTCGATCCCGATATTCTGTCCGTCAAAGACGGCGTAGGAGTTGTGGTTCATCCAGTCTCCCAGGTTGATATAACGGCTCTTTCCATTGTTCAGTATGAAATCGATCGGCAGATGGCGGTGGCCGAAGACGAAATAATCGACATCCAGGCTTTCCAGCTTGCGCTTGGCGTAGGCGATCAGCCATTCGCCTTCCTCGCCCCGGAAACGGGCCTTCTTCGGATTGGCGGCATCCCGGCTTTTTCCCGACCAGAAATTTGCCAGGCGGATGCCGAAGTTGGGATGCAGCCGTTCGAAAAGCCACTGGCAGAGCGGGTTGGCGAAAACCTTCTTGATCAGTTTGTAGCCCCGGTCGCCCGGCCCCAGGCCGTCGCCGTGCCCGATGAAGAAGGTCTTGCCCATCAATTCCCGGACAATGGGTTCGCGATAGGTCGGAATACCCAATTCCTCTTCAAAGTAGCGGAACATCCACATATCGTGATTGCCCGTAAAGAAGTATATGGGGATACCCGCATCCCGAAGGCTGGCCAGTTTCCCCAGAAGCCGGGTAAAGCCCCGGGGCACCACCGTCTGGTATTCGAACCAGAACTCGAAAACATCTCCTACCAGATAGATCTCCGCAACATCCTCCTGTATCTGATCCAGCCAGCGCACGAGTTGCCGCTCCCGTTCGCGGCTGCTCCGCCGGGCGTCTGTGCCAAGGTGAAAGTCGGAGGCGAAATAGATTTTTTTCATTTTTTGTGTATCGGTGTGTCAGTGTATCAGTATATCGGTGTATTCGCAGAGTTCCGGTTTGAGCGCCTCACGAATACACCCATGCACATATACACCTGATATCCGGTAAAAGTTACGCCTTCTCCATGACCGCTCCGCAGTTGCTGCAGCTCCGGAGGCTTTCGGAATCCATGAAATGGGTGATGGCTGCTTTCAGCTGGGTAACAATATCCTCCAATTCGAACGATTCCTCGTGCAGCTTGTGGTTGCACTTTTCGCAAAACCACATCAGCTTGTCCTTTTCGCCCTTGTGGCGGTAGCGTTCGATCACCAGGCCGACCGTATTGGCGGGGCGCTGCGGAGAGTGCGGTATGCGGGGAGGCAGGAGGAACATTTCTCCTTCGCGGATGTGGACATTTTCCGGTTGCCCGTCTTCGTTGATGACCTTCAGGGTGATATCTCCTTCCACCTGGTAAAAAAGTTCTTCGCCTTCTTCCCAGTGGTAATCTTTCCGGCCGTTGGGCCCGCCGACGACCATGACGATATAATCGTCGTTGCCTTTATACACCTGCTGGTTGCCCACCGGCGGTT
>CAZAXA010000623.1:0-3696 GCA_964488965.1 uncultured Phaeodactylibacter sp.
GGGGTGGGGTTTTTTGGGGGGGGGTGCGCGGCGGGGGGGCGGGGGTGGGGGGTTGTGGTACTGTGGGGCCTTGAGCCAGTTATCAGTTGTCAGTTGTTCCAAAGGGATGCCTCCCGGCGGCATTCATTGTTCGTTAAGGGCTGCTACTTAGACAAATTCCCCTTCTTCATACGGACATAAGCGCGCTGCACCTCAATGGCCTCCATCTGGAACTGAGCAGCCAACTCAGCCAGTTCTTCCTGGGAGGTATGCAGGCTGAGCATGTTTTGCAGGATATAATCCTTGGCTATGGTGGCAAGGCGGCTCATCTGCTCCTCGGACAGGTCAAGCATTCTGCCATAGCGACCCAGCAATTCTTTTTCTTTGTCGTCCAGGCGGCCATCGGCCAGGGCGGCCATGAAGGTAAGGAGGAATAAGGTGGAACGGGAAGCCTCGGCCACTTCCTCACATTCCACCGCCAGTATGGGGTGGTTCATGAGAAAGGCTTCGTCGATCATTAATTCCGTCCACCCCAATTGCTCGGAAATAAAGCTCCGCTCCGTTTCTTCGAAAGCGCCGTCGGCGCCGGCCAGTTGGATGATCATCCGGGCCGCCAGGTCTTCTTCGAACTTGTTCTGCAGTGGGTAGCCGGCAAGCTGCTTTTCCAGATCGGATATTTGCCCGGCCGCCTTCCAGTGCTTATCCGACGGGTCATAGAAAAAGCGGCTGGCAACGGCGCGAAAGGCCTCCACAATGGCGGACTGCTTTTCCTCGGCGGAAAAACCGGCGGCTCCCATGCCGGACTGAGACAAAACAGAGGAGGCCACACTGGAACTGATCCGCCCCACGACACCGTAGCCCAGCGTGTTGCGGATAATGCCGAACACCGAACGGCGGACTTCCATCATCAGGGAGTCCTTCACAGTATCCACCATCTTATTCTTAACGGAATTGGATCTTTTGATAGCGCTCCTGCTCTCTATAACCTCATCGGTTCCCGGAATCCGGAACTGGCATATCATGATTTGACCCTCTACACTGGAATCGACGAGCAGTTCTTCAATGGATTGGTATGTGTATTCCATGGTTGCGTTTTTGGGCCGAATGCCGGTTCTTCTGTTTATCCGCTTTTCGCGATCAGGGCCTTTGGGTGCAAAAGTAGAAAAACTTAAATTTAAAAGGTTATGGAAAAATAATGAACGCAACTATGCACTAAAATTATAGCAAATCGTTAAATTTATACAAAGTTGTGCCATCAATGTAAAATGTTGAAAAATGCTGGACTTAATCCTTCAGGACGGTGACAAAGCTATATTCCAGCCCAACTTTCCACCCGCTGTGGTGGTAGTCAGGCCGGGTACCATAAAGGGAAGCGGCCCCACCAAGCTGAATGGCAAAAAGATTTGTGTGAAAGGCGATGAAAAGAGCGTCGAGGTTAAAGGGTGCACTTATATTTCCGGCCCGCATACCATCCCGGGAAACGGAACCCTGAAAATAAAAAAATTGCTTCCCGATCAGATCGCCACCAAAACCAAATCCAAATCCATAAAGGTGTTGCTGAAAGGAACAAAATTCATCGCCGAATTCAAGGTTCAGAAGCCGGCGCAGATCCCCGGGCCTACTCCAACTCCCGACCCCGTTCCCATGTACGTAGGCCAGGGGCAGTTTGTCACGAAAAACAGAAAGGTAAAAAGCACCTACACCTGAATCAGGCGAACAGTTTACCTTCCTTCAGGAATTCTTTGCGGATTCCCTGTATCACATCTTCGAGCTGAATGACGTTCTCTCCTCTTCCCAGAGTTTCCAGGCAGCAGTACTGGACTACGTTGATGATCCCCGAACCGGAAAGCTCGTATTTTTTTGATAAGCTTTCCAGGTCGACTTCCTGGTTGAGCATTACTTTTTCCGGGAAAGATTGCGCCCAGATCCTGAAACGTTCCGTAGAGTTGGGCATG
This sequence comes from uncultured Phaeodactylibacter sp., assembly GCA_964488965.1. GTDB lineage: Bacteria > Bacteroidota > Bacteroidia > Chitinophagales > Saprospiraceae > JACJXW01. Next base: position 1,935 of record CAZAXA010000623.1, read on the forward strand.
GGGAAATGAACCACTGCCTGGAACCGGCGCATAAAAGCATCATCGATGTTGCTTTTGAAGTTAGTGGCCAGGATGACCAGGCCGTTGTACCCTTCCACCCGCTGCAGCAGATAGGCAACTTCCTGGTTGGCATACTTGTCATGGGCGTCCTTTACATTGGTCCGCTTGCCAAATAAAGCATCGGCCTCATCAAAGAACAGTATCCAGTCCTTGTCCTGAGCTTTGGCAAACAGGTTGGAGAGATTTTTTTCCGTCTCGCCGATATATTTGGAAACCACCATGGAGAGGTCTACCCGATAGACATCTTTATTCGTGTATTTTCCCAAAAGGCTAGCGGTCAACGTTTTACCGGTGCCCGGAGGCCCGTGGAACAAAGCGCGGTACCCGGGTTTCAGCTTTTTGTACATCCCCCAATCCTGCATTAGTGTTGAGCCGTGTTCGATCCAGGTTTCGAGTTCATGTATTTGTTGCAGGGTCTGCTGGTTCAATACCAGGTCGTCCCACTCCATCTGGGTTTCGATCAGCTGGGCGGGGAAGCTCATGCTGAAGCGAGGGCGGCTCACGCTGCCGACCGTGCAAAGGTCGACGTACTCCTGGGAGAGCACAATATTTCCACTCATGCGCGGTTCGCCGGCGGGGGTTTCGGCAAGCCAGAGGATGCGCTTTTGCGCGAAAAAATGATCTTCACTGAATAAGTTCTGGATCTTGAAACGCTCCTCGATATCACTTCCGGCAAGGAGAAAGAGCGCCGTTTCCCCCGTAGGCAAAAAGCCCCGGAACTGCTTCCCCCGCACTCCTCCGATCTGCGGGAAATCGCCCGCCTGAGGCAGGTTCTCCTGAATAACCTGGTCAAAAAAATCGGACTGGATATGCGGGGCCAGGGCGATCAGTAAAACCAGATACTCCTCCGGGTTCAGTCCATGTTGTTTCACAAACGATTCCAACGGAGATTTTTCCCCGTTCGGGGAAGGAAGGGAGAAGGGGAGTTCATTGTTCCTCCCGTTAAAAAAGTTATTCAGCCGGCCTTTAATAATTTCGGATAAATAACTCAATGCATGCTGCAAAGCTATCTTCGGGGCCTTTACTTCCATATTTTTTTGTTATCTCATCTTTTGTTGTACCACATGGGTCAGCTCATGGGCCAACAGAAACAGGCCGGATGAAGTGGTTGGGTTGAATTTGCCTTCACTGAAATAAATATCATAGCCGTGGGTAAAAGCATGAGCGCCCAGCAAACGAGTCAACTGAACAGCGTCTTCTCCGGTATGGACCCGGACGTCGTCAAACTTTACTCCGAACTTTTCTTCCATGCCATTCTGAACATCTTTGGGCAGGCGCATTCCCTGGCCCTTTGTTTTTGCCAGCAATTTTTCTACGGAAGAACTTTTTCCGTTCGCTTTGCCCGGCTTTTTCTTGTGCATCGACTGCCCCCCGGCCATCTCCTCTTCCGGCTTCTTCTCTTTGTCCAGCGACTGCCCGGCGGCCATCTCTTCCTCCGGCTTCTTCTCCTTATCCAGCGACTGCCCCCCGGCCATCTCTTCCTCCGGCTTCTTCTCCTTGTCCAGAGACTGCCCGGCCGCCATTTCCTCCTCCGGTTTCTTCTCCTTGTCCAAAGACTGCCCGGCCGCCATCTCCTCCTCCGGTTTCTTCTCCTTATCCAGAGACTGCCCGGCTGCCATCTCTTCCTCCGGGTTCTTCTCCTTATCCAGAGACTGCCCGGCTGCCATCTCTTCCTCCGGCTTCTACTCCTAGTCCATCGACG
>CAZAXA010000624.1:0-3681 GCA_964488965.1 uncultured Phaeodactylibacter sp.
GTCGCTCAGGACGGTGATCCTGCCGGAAGTCAGCGCGCCGGCCACAAAATCGTTCAGCACCAGGTCCAGCCGCAGGCGTTCGCTCATGCCGCAGGCAGTGGCGAAACGAAGGCAGGTCACCTGAAAATCCTCGCCGGCCAGGGCCTCCAGGGCCTCCTCGGAATACACCTTCGAGCGGGCGTAGGCGGTGAGCGGCCCCAGCGCGGAAGACTCGGCGCGGGGAGTATCCCCGGCAGAGCCGTAAACGCTGCAGCTCGAAGCGAAGATGAACTTGCGCACCCCCTGCCGCCTGGCCATCCTGGCGATCTCCATGTTGGCGTGGTAATTGACATCCATGGTCGCCTCTTCGAACCTGTTGCCGATGGGGTCGTTGGAAATAGCCGCCAGGCTCACCACCGCCTCCACCCCCTCCAGGGCTTTTTCGGGAAACCGGCGGACATCGCCGTAGTACTGCACATTCAGCAGCGTATCCGGGCTGATGCCTGCAGTGGTAATATACTTCGCAAAATAGCCAATATCATAACCGATCAGATCAACCTCCGGATGGTGCGCCCTGAACTCCCGGACAAGGCCCGGCCCTACATAACCCAGATTGCCAGTAATGAGGATCTTCATAAGCGACGAGTAAAAAATTTCGGCTAAGATAAGGAGTAAACCCGGACTCCTATATTTAATATCGATATCTCAACGAACTTTTGCCCCGCTTTAAAAGGGAATGCCCGGCAGGGCAGGTTCGCTGGCCGGGCTGGTGGAGTCGGCAGGGCCGGAAGGCAGAGCCCAGGCGGCTGGGCCCTTACCGGCTAACCTTATCAACTCAACCAACTCAACCAACTGAACTTCCCTCCGGGCACTTTAAAGAAAGAATCAAATTATAGTGTAGTGTTTATTGCCATCCGCGTGGTTTCGGTTTCTAAAAGGCATTCTTTCTGGTCTTCCGGCTGAACACGGTAAGGAAGATGATCTTAATGTCCAGCCACAGGCTCCAGTTCTCGATGTACCACAGGTCGTGCTTGATGCGCTGATGCTTCTGCTCGTTGGTAACGGTGGGGCCGCGCCATCCATTCACCTGGGCCCAGCCGGTAATGCCCGGCTTAACGTAGTGGCGCACCATATAGTCGTTGACGATCTTGCGGAAGTCGTTCTCCAGGAATACGCGATGCGGCCGCGGGCCAACTACGCTCATATCTCCTTTCAGCACGTTGATAAACTGGGGCAGTTCATCCAGGTCCAGCTTGCGCAGGTACTTGCCGACGCGGGTGATGCGCGGGTCGTTCTTCACCGTAGACTTGGTGCCGTTCATCGGGTCGTCGCAAACGGACATCGTACGGAACTTGTAGCACTTGAACGTCCTGCCCGCTTCGCCCTTCCGGTAGGGGGTGTAGAAGACCGGCCCTCTATTGTCGAGCCAGATCAGGGCGGCGATGACCAGGAAAAAGGGCGTAAGCACAACAAGCGCGCAGAGCGCAAAGACCAGGTCGAAGACCTTCTTCAGCAGGAAGTACCGCAGCTTGTCCAGCGGGGTTTGCCGTACCCGGAAAACCGGCACGCCGTCTACATACCTGGGCTTCAGCGCCTTGCCCAGGAAAGCCGGGGCTTCGGGAAAAACGTTGACGCGAATGCCATAGTAATCCGCAACTTCGATCGTCTGCCTGACCTCTTCTTCCCTCAGTGAAGAGACGGTGACGAATATTTCGTCGATCTTGCTGTTGTCCAGCACCCGGGTGAGTTCTTCGACCCTGCCCAGTACCTTCAATCCTCCTGAGCCGTTCTGCACCTCCTGGTTGTCCAGGCAGCCCACCACGTTGTAGCCGCGGCGGCGGATTTTCTTGGAGAACTCGGAGACCTCGCTCCACTCGTTGCCGGTACCGACCAGCAAGGCGCTCGACAGGGCCTTATAGTTCCTCTTTCTGTATTCGGACAACACCCTGAATAGGGACAGGTTGATGAACAGGAAGAGGAAGATCGGGATCAGGAAGGCCGTCTGCTGGAAATATTCCAGGTCGAACAACATTCCCAGTGAGTAAGTGATCCCAACGAAGAAGACGGTATTGAGGACGACGTACTTGATGTGCTTCCGGAATTCGTAGCTCAGGTAGCGGTCCAGGTCTCCGTTGAGAAAAATGATCAGTGCCCAGCTCAGGTTAAAAATGAAGGTCAACCACAAAAAGTCGCCGAAAACGGGTTTGTGAGGTGATACGTTCATCATTTCAGGAAGCCGGAGCGACATAACAACAATGAGGCAGAGGTTCAGAAGGAGAAACTCCAGCGCTACATTATTCATTGCCAAGTGTCTGTTCCTGGGGATCATAGTGCTTCAATTTTTTAAGTGTTTGTAACCAGAAAATGCTTCTCATTTTTTCAGGACTACCGGTTTTCAGGAGCCTGCTCCTTTCCCTGGCAAAGGGAAAAGTATTTATAGCGGAGGCGGCGCTTTTGCTGCCGGAACAAGCTGCCTGGCCCTGCCGTGAGCGGGCAAAGTACAGCGCGACCGGGCAGTCAGAACTTGCTGCCGGTGTTCCGGGCGCAATTGCCCGAACCGCTAAGGGGTTTCTCAAAATGGAAATTCTAAAGTCGTACTAAGGATAGCCTCTCTTGAACTGGTGAAAGCGGAACGGATCAACGGGCCGGGAAACCAGAGGTTAAAGCCCTCCGGCCGGGCCTGGTTAATTCGTCCTGGCCGCACTAGCGCTCTTTTGGAATGGCGGCTGTTGCATAAGCCCGCCTGTTTTTTTTCCTGTGCCTGCCATTTTTGCGGAATCGGCGCACAGGCGCTTTGTTAAGCTCTAGTTGCTCGGTTCAAGGATCAAAGTCGAATGCTCAAAAAGGGGTAAATGAGCGATTTCAATGCTCTTGCGGGGGGTAGAAAGAAAAAATTTTCAACTGTAAGGATTGGGGGGGAATTAAATTTCGGGCCTGGTGGAGGGGGTAATATCTGCTTATACGCAGCCTTGTTTTTTATGTTACATAATTTTTTTAATAATTTTAGTTATTGCCACCCGGGTTTGTTTACCGCGCCCGCAACCCGTTCCCGGGATGCAAAGGCTTCGGCAAACGGCAAATGCCGTCTGTCGAACAGCATCAGCAATAACTCAACCTTTGACTGGAATTCCGGCACACGATATGGGCTGTTAAGGGGATAGCCGATCGTTTGATGCCGTTGCGATAGCCTCTATGCTCAGAAAAGAAAGTGGGGGGATTAAGGGGAATTATCAGGAATCGGTTACAAATGTAAAAATATTTTTCAAATAATGGAAATATGGCCTTTATTTTTTCACCTGCCCACGCTCACTGCGAGGCGGGCATAAAAACCTTCAGGCCCCGGCGGAAAAGCCGGCCGGGGCCTGAGTAAAGGAGTTGGTGGAGACGGCGAGAGTCGAACTCGCGTCCAGCGAAAGCACCAATAAGCCTTCTACATGCTTAGTTCCCAGTTGAATTTTCGAGGATGAGGTAGGATTGGAAACCCTCCTGACTCATCCCTTATCCCCTGAATTTCACACCACGGACGGGGCGGGCCGTGATACTAGCCTGAGAGGTTGGTTGATATGCGGCACGCTGTGTATCAGGCGTCAAGCCTGCCCGCCGAAGCGGACATGCCCGCGGGGCGGGCGTGCGGCACAAAGGCATTCTAAGGCCTGGCCTTAGGCTGCCATGGCATACTGAGTATTGCCATCTAAAATGGGC
>CAZAXA010000625.1:0-3676 GCA_964488965.1 uncultured Phaeodactylibacter sp.
GCCAACGGCATCTACGAGGCGCCGCGCAAGGTACTGGAATCCCTTGATGCCGAACTGGTGGAGATGAAGCGTTGCCGTACCAACGGCCTGTGCTGCGGCGCCGGCGGCGCCCAGATGTGGAAAGAGGATGAACCTGGCGATAAGCGCATCAACGTCGAGCGGGCCGAAGAGGCTCTGGCCACCGGCGCTACGGCCATCGCCGTCAATTGCCCCTTCTGCCTCACTATGATGGAGGATGGCGTCAAGGCCAAAGACCGGCAGGACGATGTCATGGCCTATGACCTTGCTGAACTGATCATCAATAATATGGATCGGAGGTAAGGTTTTTAGTTGTTTGTTGTTCGTTGATTGTTGCCGGCCAGGAGCGGGCAACAATCAACAATCAACAAACAACAGACAACAGCTACCTGCCAACCCCAACCAACAACTGTTCACGCTAAAGCGTTGTTTTTAAAAAGCAATCATTTCAGGATTGAAAACGACAATTATGACAACCTACGACAGCCTGCCGGATACTGCCCGGGTCTGGATATATCAGGCCAATAAGCCGTTCCGTGACGAAGATGTGCCGGAAATCCGGCGGAAAGCTCAGGCCTTTGCGCAGAGCTGGGTCAGCCACAACCGCCAGTTGAGGGCGCATGCCGATGTGTTGTACAACCGCTTCGTCATTCTGATGGTTGACGAAGGACAGGCGGACGCCAGTGGGTGCTCCATTGATAAATCGGTCTATTTCCTCAAGCAACTGCAGGCGGAGTACGGCGTAGACCTGTTCGACCGCATGGTTTTTTCCTATATGGATGGCGAAAAGGTGGCCACCGTGCCGCGCGAAGAGTTCGCCCGCCGTTACCGGGAGGGAGAAATCGGCGACGACACGCTGGTCTTCGATACCCTGGTCAATACCAAAGGGAACCTGGGCCGGGGCTGGCTCAAACCCCTTCATCAGAGCTGGCACCGGCGAATGGTGTGAAAAAAGGAACATCTGTCGCCCCACTAAATAAGTAAACCAATGATCGGAAAAGTAAAAAAATGGCTGGGCATCGAGGGTGTGAAACTCGAGCTGAACCTTCCGGAAGAAGTGGATGCCGGATCCGGGCAGATCAACGGCGCCATCCGCTTTCAGTCCCTCAACCCGCAAATCGTGACCGGCATTAAGATCGTGCTCATCGAAAAGTACAGCCGCGGCCGTGGCAAGGACAAGCTTATCGATGAATATGAGCTGGGAATGACAGAGGTCAGCCGCAGTATCGAAGTGCCTGCCGAGGAAGTGGTGGAGGTGGCCTTCCGCCTGCCTTTTTCCATCGTCCGTTCCAATATGGATGAGTTTGGGGGCCGAAACCTCCTGTTTGGCGGGCTGGCCAAAGCGGCCAAGGCCCTGCGCGCCGTAAAATCGGAATACCGCGTAGAGGCTGAGGCCAGGGTGGCCGGCGTCGCGCTCAGCCCTTTCGACCGCAGGGATATCCGCATCAGGCAGAAGTAGAGGAATTGATTTCCTCTACTGCACTTTTTCTTCTCCTTTTTCCCCTTTTTCTTCCTTTTCCGTAAAGGAGCGGATAATCTCTTCTTCGTCTTTGCCAAGATTGTCTAACAGTACCTGGGCATCGTCGGCAAAATCGTCGTTGGGATAATCGGCGATGAACTTTTCGTAAAGCTCCCTGGCCTCTTCCAGTTGTTTGAGGTCATAATCCAGGGTAAAGGCCTGCATGAACAGGGCCTTGGGCGCCTGTTCGCTATCGGGGAAATGCTCGCTGATCTGTTGGTACAGTTCCATCGCTTTATTGAAGTTGCGGATGGTCCGGCATACTTCGGCTCCTTTGTAGAGCATACCGGGCGCTTCTTCCGACCGGGGCAGGAGCAGGGCGTACAGCTCCGTCGAATTGATGTAGTTGTTGGCTACCCGGTACTCGATGCGGCTGGTAGAATCATTGAACATCTGGCTTCCCATCTCCTGAATGCGTTGCTCGAGCGACGCCATGCCTTCGGGCAGCTTCTCTTTGGCCTTCAAAGCATCTTCCGAATCCGGGAACGCCCGGATCAGCGCCTGGTAAACAGTAGCGGCACTGGCTTCGTTGTGGAGCTTGTCCTGGTAAATGTCCCCCAGAAAGGCCGCCACTTTTGAGGTGTGAGGAGAATCATAGTGGCCTCTGATGGCTTGAGTGAGTGAGGCGATCGCGGCAGAGAAGCGGTTCATCCGGTACTCCAGAGCCGCCGCCCGGTACAGGTAACGGGGCGCCGCGTCGGCATCGTCCGGGAATTGGGCGAGGTACTCCTGGTAGGCGCTCAGCAGTTCCTGGGCTTTCTCGGTGGTGGGGCCGGCATCGAGCTGCTTTTCCAGTTCGGTGATCGCGGCCTGGGCCCTGTCCTGTTCAGACTGGCAGGACATCAGGCTGAAAATGGCTAAGAACACAAGCAGGTATTGGTATTTCATGGTTCGCCGTTTTTTTTTCGCCTCAGAAGCTGCATTCAAACAGCTTCACAAAATTTGTCCAAATTTAAAAGACTTTGGTAACACTAAAAAAATAAGTTCGGCCATGTTGAAATGTGGCGAGGCCTGGAAGCCCATGAACAATAGCCTACCCGCCCTGTTTCCTTACGAGCAAATACAAAAAGAGGATTATGCCAAAAGTCAGCTTTTTCTGGTTCCGCAGGGATTTGCGCCTGCAGGACAATGCCGGCCTGTACCACGCATTGAAAGGAGAATACCCCGTCGTCCCGCTTTTCATTTTCGACCGGGAGATACTGGATGAACTGGAAGACAGGAAAGACGCCCGCGTAGAATTTATCCACGATACTATCCGCGAGCTCCGGGAAGAACTGAAGGCCATGGGCAGCAGTATGGTGGCGCGCTACGGCAGGCCTCTGGAAATCTGGCCCCAACTGCTGAAAGAATATGAGGTTGGAGCGGTGTATGCCAACCGGGACTGGGAACCTTACGCCCGGGAACGGGACGGCAAGGTGGAGGGATTGCTGAAAAGCAGGGATATCCCATTCCACACCTATAAAGATCATGTCATCTTTGAGAAGGATGAAGTCCTGAAAGCGGATGGCGCCCCCTATACCGTTTTCACTCCCTATAGCCGCAGGTGGAAGGAAAAACTGGCCAGCCGTATAGAGAAAGTGAACCATGAAGACGGTAGCGGGCACTCCATTCCTTTCTACCTCAAACCTTACCCTACCAAACTGTATTTCGGCAATTTCCATCAGATGCCCGAGCAACCTTTGCCCGGCCTGGAATCAATGGGCTTCGGGCAGACAGAAATCCGGATACCTCCCAGAACGGTTAGCCGCAGCCTGATCCGCAATTACGACAAGACGCGCGACATTCCCGGCATAGAAGGCACTTCCCGCCTGGGCATCCACTTCCGCTTCGGCGCCATCAGCATCCGGGAAAAGGCCTGGAACGCCCTGCATCTCAATGAAACTTTTCTCAATGAATTGATCTGGCGCGACTTCTACGCCATGATCCTGGCGCATTTCCCTCATGTTGCCCACCGTTCCTTCCGCCCGGAGTACGACAACATCGACTGGCGCAACGACGAGGAAGAATTCCGGAAATGGTGCGAGGGCAGGACCGGCTACCCCATTGTCGATGCCGGCATGCGGCAGCTCGACAAAACCGGCTACATGCACAACCGCGTGCGCATGATCACCGCCAGCTTCCTCACCAAACACCTGCTCA
>CAZAXA010000626.1:0-3674 GCA_964488965.1 uncultured Phaeodactylibacter sp.
GGAGCGGGGACGATACGGGTGAAGATCACGGATGTGTTGTCTGAAAGCCTTGAAGTGGAGGTAAACCCGTAAGTATGCCCGGCAATATTCCCCAGAAAATATGGCTATTTCGGATCGTGCAGTACGAAAACCTGCCCTATCTCCTGGAGAACGGCATGTATGCCAGTACACATCCGGACTGCGACCCCAACTATATCTTTATCGGAGACCCGGAACTGACTGGCCAACGGCGCAACTATCCGATACCGGTATCTAACGGTGGCCATATCGGCGACTATGTTGCATTCTATTTCGGGCAGTTATCACCCATGCTGCTCAACATCAAGACCGGCTGGCGGGGCATTCCCCGGCGCCCGCAACGGGAGATCGTTTATATCTGCTGTTCGCTGGACGGCCTGGAACAGGCAGGCTGCCGGTATGTGTTCACAGACGGCCATGCCAAAGACCGGATCAGCCAGTTCTATGAGGACAGGACAGAACTGGCGCAGGTAGACTGGACGGTCGTCTATCAACGATACTGGAGAAATGATGAGAACGACCTGGATAAGCAAAGGCGAAAGCAGGCAGAACTCCTGGCCAGGGAACACGTACCGCCCTCCTGTGTGGAACGCCTGGTCGTTTATGACCAGGAAATGCAACACCATGTACGGGACATACTTGATAATCTGGGATTAAACATCGACATTTACATCAATCCGGAAGGAAAATTCTACTACTGATGATCCGATACACCAAAGGCAATTTGTTGAATTCAGAAGCACAAGCCCTCGTCAACACGGTCAATACCATGGGGGTGATGGGCAAGGGCATAGCCCTGCAATTCAAGGAAGCCTATCCCGAGAACTTCCGCGTGTACAAGAAAGCCTGTGACAGCAAAGAACTGGCGCCAGGCAAACTGCTGCTCGTACGGGAACTCGACCTTTCGGGCGAGCGGATCATCATCAATTTCCCTACCAAAACTCAGTGGTGGCTAAAATCCAAGTACAGCTATGTCGAAGACGGGCTAAAGGGACTGGCCAGGGTGATCGAAGAAGAAAATATCCAGAGCATTGCTATCCCGCCCCTCGGATGCGGTAATGGCGGCCTGAAGTGGGAAAAGGTGAAGGCGCTCATCGAACATTACCTGGCCGGGCTGGAAGCAGACATCATCGTATATGAGCCCAATGAAGCTATAAAGGAGCTTCTCCAGAAAGAAGGGCCCAATAAGGAGGCGAAACTCACCCCGGCGCGCGCCATGTTGCTGTATGCTCTGTATCAGTATGAAAGCTTGGGAGAGGCGTCCAGCCTTTTTGTGGCCAACAAGCTGGCCTATTTCCTTCAGCGCATGGGAGAACCGTTGAGGTTGAGGTTTGTGGCTTCTCACTATGGCCCTTATTCTGTACAGGTAGGCCATGTGTTATACGCCCTGAATGGAGTCTACCTCCATGGCCTGGAGCAAAAGAAAGCCAAAGCTTTCGAACTCCTGGAACTCAACTATGAGAAAGAAGATGAGGTCCGGCGGTATGTAGATACCCAACTGAGCACTGAGCAAAAGAGCAGGCTGAAGGGGTTGATCCGTTTTATCGAGGGGTTCCAATCCGCTTTCTCCCTGGAATTGCTGGCTACCGTTGACTATATGCTTCAGGAGGATGCCCATCTGAAAGAAGCACAACTCCTGGAACGCTTGCAGGAATGGTCAGCCCGGAAAACCAAGATGTTCAAACCGGCTTACATCAAGGTGGCATATGAACACCTGGCGCAGTATAGCCAGGCCGGCCTGGAGATGAAGTAAATATTTGCCCCCCTTATACACTGCACCTGACATGAGGTGCAACTCATTTATTTTCAAATGGTAAGAGCATGCTCCAAACATGCTCTAAACCCAACTTAAGCCACTACGCAGGATATGGCAAAAAAACAGCAATACGTCGACTTCCCCTTCTACGAATACCTCAAACACTTCTACGAGGAAAACCGCGCCCGGATACGCCGGTCGTACAACTCTCTGACCAAGCGCTTCCTGGACTACAATGACCCGGATAAGAGGGTGGAAGCCTTCCTCCGCCGGCCGCAGTTCGAAGCCCTGGAGATGTATGTTTTCCTGAAGGAGTACCTGGACAACCGCCACCTCTATGAGATATTCGACGACTGGCACAAAAAGCAGGGGAAGTTCGAAGGCCGCATCGATGTAGGGATCAACCAGAAGACCGGCCAGTTTGCCCTCTTTGGCCCGGTGGAGGACAACGTTGGAGAAGACAAGCAGCTCTACCGGCAAGTATTTAAGCAGATCAAGGCATTCCAGCAGGCCTACCCCAACTACATCTTTGCCCTGACCATGGGCCTGGGCAAGACCATCCTGATGGCCACCTCCATTTTCTATGAATTCCTGCTGGCGAACAAATACCCCAAAGACGAACGCTATTGCCACAATGCGCTGGTCTTCGCCCCGGATAAGACCGTGCTTCAATCGCTGAAGGAGATACAGGTATTCGACAAATCCCTGGTCGTGCCGCCCCAGAACCTGAGCTGGCTGGAAACCCACCTCAAGTTCTACTTCCTGGACAATACGGGCGACGCACTCAACGCCATCGAGTTCTCCGATTTCAATATCGTCATTTCCAATACGCAGAAGATCATCCTGAAGCGCAGCCATAAGGAGTTGACGCCGTCGGAACTGCTGTTCAAGGACATGGACGCCACCTACAAGGCCAAGAGCCTGAATGCGGACTATGCCGACCTCTACGGTTTCGATATCGATACCGACGCCGGCCTGATCGCCAACCAGCGCTTTGCCAAGCTCACCCGCCTCCGGCAGTTGGGCATCTACCTGGACGAAGCCCACCACGCTTTCGGCTCGGCCCTGGAAAAGGACTTCCTCACCAAATCCGCCACCAGCCTCCGGGTGACCATCAACGAACTGGCGGAGCACCTCCGGGAGGCGGGTACCCAGGTGGTGGGCTGTTACAACTACACGGGCACCCCCTTCGTCAACAGCCGCCTGCTGCCGGAGGTCGTCTATGCCTACGGCCTGAAGCAGGCTATTGACAATCAATACCTGAAGAAGGTGTGCATCAAGGGCTTTTCCAACATCAAAAAGCAGACGAAGGCCTTCGTCCGGGAGGCCATCCGGGAGTTCTGGGATACACACGAGGGAAAGCGCTACGAGGGCATGCTGCCCAAGTTCGCCTTTTTCGCTTCTACCATAGAGGAACTGCAGAAGGAACTCCGCCCGGCGGTTGAAGAAGTGCTGGCAGAAATGGGCATCCCCATCAACAAGGCGCTCGTCAATGTAGGCGACGACAAGATCACCTCCAACGACGACCTGAGGGAGTTCAAAAACCTGGATACGCCGGCTTCGGACAAGCAGTTCATCCTGCTGGTCAACAAGGGCAAGGAAGGCTGGAACTGCCGCTCCCTCTTCGGCGTAGCCCTGCACCGGGAGCCGAAGTCCAGGGTGTTCGTGCTGCAGGCCACCATGCGCTGCCTGCGCGCTATCGGCGAGGAGCAGTACGCCGGCCAGGTTTTCCTGGCGGAAGAGAACATCAGGATACTGGAAAAGGAACTGGAGAGCAACTTCCGCCTCACCGTGGATGAGCTGACGAGCGCGGGAGACGATAAGCAGTCCTACGAAGTACGCATCGTGCCCCCGCCGGTAGAGGTGATGGTCACCCGGACGCGTAAGCTGTACAATATGC
>CAZAXA010000627.1:0-3668 GCA_964488965.1 uncultured Phaeodactylibacter sp.
CGTTGCCGAAGAGGAAGTTGTTCATGGTGCCCTGGCTGCAGGCCGCCAGGCCGAAGGCCTTGAGCAGGGTATCCACCAGGCGCTGGCTCACTTCGGTATTGCCGCCGGCCACCGCCGGGCAGCGGCGGGCGTCGTCCTCAAACCAGGGGTGGAGGAAGCTCTCCGGCAGTTTGATCCGTACGCGCTGCATGAGCCCCTCGTTGAGTGGGATGTCCTTCCGGCAGAGCAGCCGCAGTACGTAGATCACGGCGCTGTAGACGATGGAGATGTTGGCGTTCAGGCTGTGGGGGTGAGGGGCGCCGGTTCCCGTGAAGTCGATAGTTATGCCTTCTTCCGCGACGGCAATCTTTGCCCGGATGGGCCGGCCGTCGTCCATGCGCTCTTCCGCCTCGAATAGCCTGCCGCGCCAGGGGCGGATGGCATCCTGCAGGCTGCCTGCCGCCACGGCCTTCAGCTGGGCCATGTAGTAGTGCGCCTTCTCCAGGCCGTGGGTTTTTACCAGCCGTTGCAGGGCCGCCTCGCCGGTGCGCAGGGCCGCCAGCGCGGCGTTGATGTCGGCCAGGTTTTCTTCCAGAGCGCGGGTCGGATAAGGCGCATCGGCGAGCAGGGCCCGAATGGCCTCCCACTGTACTTCACCGCCCCTGGCCAGGTAAGCGGGGGCGATGGCCACTCCTTCCTCTGCAAGGGTGGCGGCGTCGGGCGGCATAGAGCCGGGGCGTTTGCCGCCGATCTCGGCGTGGTGGGCGCGGTTGACGGCGTAGCCGATCAGTTGCTGATCTTCGGTGAAAATGCCGCTGAGCAGGGTCACGTCCGGCAAATGGGATCCCCCGTATTTGGGATGGTTGGTGATGATGACGTCGCCGGGCTGCAGTTCCAGCTTTTCCATTACCAGGCGGGCGCAGATGCCGAGGCTGCCCAGGTGGACCGGTATGTGGGGGGCGTTGACGAGCAGTTCCGCATCGGCGTCGAGCAGGGCGCAGGAGAAATCGAGCCGTTCTTTGATGTTGACGGAAAAGGCGGTGCGTTGCAGTTGGGCGCCCATCTCTTCGGCGATAGCCGTGAAGCGGTTGGTGAACAGCTCCAGTTCAATAGCCTCCTTGAGGCGCTGCGCCTGTCGCCCTTTTGCTTTTTGCAGCTCCACGACTGCATTTCCTCCTTTGTACATCAGCAGGCGCCAGCCGGGCTCGATAAAGGCGGTGGAGGATGGGTTGAGCAGCAGGGCCGGGCCTTCGATGAGGGCGCCTTCCTGTAGTTCATCCCAATAGAACAGCGGGAATGCAGCGCCGAAGGCCTGCCCCTGCGGTTCGGGCCGGTAAGTTTGCTGCGGGGCCTGCGTCCGCCCAATGGGCTGCTCCCTGCTGGCGGCCACCACCTTCAGGCTTTCCACTTCGATAGGCCGGCCTTCGGGCCAGTGGCCGAAAAGTTGCTCGTAGCGCTGCCGGAAATCCTCCCTCAACCGCGCCGGATCGTGGTATTCTATTTCCAGCGTGCTGTCCTGCCCCTGGAAGCGCAGGTAAACCCAGGTGTGGCGGATGGCGATGTCCTCCGCATGGAAGCCCTCCGCTTGCAATTGCTGGACGGCTTGAAGGTTTAATTGTTGAAGGAGGGCGGGCAGCCCTGCCAGGCATTCGTCCAGCAGTTGCAGCACCTGCTGTTCTGCCAGGCGTTCCACCTGCGCCTGGCTCATGCCGTAGGCGCTGAGCAGGCCGCCGTCATAAGGCAGGATGACGGTTTCGATGTTCAGGAGTTCGGCGATCCGGCAGGCGTGCAGGCCGCCGGCGCCGCCGAAGGCCAGCAGGGCATAACCGGCCGGGTCGAAGCCTTTGGCGACCGAGATGCGGCGGATGGCCTCCGCCATTTTCTCGTTGGCGATCTGCTCGAAGCCGCGCAGCAGTTCTTCTTCGGTATGCGGCTCGCCGGCAGCGGCCTCGATGACGGCCTTCATTTCCAGCAGAGCCTGCCGGGCCTTCTCCCGGCTGATGGGGATGCCCATCAGGGCGGGGTCCAGCTTGCCGAGCAGCAGGTTGATGTCGGTAATGGCGAGGGGGCCGCCTGCGCCGTAGCAAGCCGGGCCGGGGGCTGCGCCGGCGCTTTGCGGGCCTACCGTCAGCTTTTGCCCATCGAAGGCACAGATGGAGCCGCCGCCCGCGGCGACGGTCTCGATGGCCAGGCAGGGGCTGAGCATGCTGACATCGCCCACCCGGGTGGTGTAGTCGTAATCGTACTGGCCGTCGTAGCGGGCGGCGTCGGTGCTGGTGCCGCCCATGTCGAGGGTGAGCACCTTGCTGAAGCCCAGTTGCCGGGCAATAGCGGCAGAGCCGACTACGCCTCCCGCCGGGCCGCTGAGCAGGCTGTCTTTGGGGTGGAACAGCTCGGCGCCGGCCAGCCCGCCGGCGCTGGTCATGATGCGGAGCTGCTGATCTTCGCCCAACTTCTCCCGGATGTGGGAGAGGTAATCGTGGATGACGGGCGACAGGTAGGCGTTGGCCAGGGCGGCCTGCGCCCGGGGCAGCAGCTTGATGGAGGGCGTCAGTTGCTGGGATAGCGACAGGAAGGGGATGTCGGCCTGCCGGAGGGCTTCACCCAGTTGTGATTCGTGAACAGGGTTGCGGTAGGCGTGCAGCAGAGCGATGGCGACGGAGCGGCAGCCGCTTTGTTGTACTTTCTCTACCACCCGCCTGATTTCTTCCTCCGCCAGGGGCTCGATCACTTCGCCCTGAGCGTCCAGCCGTTCGGCCACTTCGATCACCGTTTGATAAAGCCGGGGCGGTTCGGGAATATCCAATTGAAACAGATGTGGCCGTTGCTGCGTACCGATGTACAGCAGATCGCCCAGCCCTTTGGTGATGAGCAGGGCCACCTCGGCGCCTTTGCGTTCCAACAAGGCATTGGTACCCTTTGTGGAGCCCAGGCGCATGCGGATGGGCGGCAGGGCTACAGCCAGCGGAGTGGCGGTGGCCAGGCGGGCGGCGAGGATGGGCGCCTCCTCTCCGGCGGTGATCTCGAAAGCGGCGGGAAAGGAAAGCAGGATTTCGTTGGACAAGCGGATGCGGCCTTCCTGTAGCCTTGTTTCCAGAACGTGGACCGGCGCCGGCGGATCATCGAGCAGGTAAAAGGCATAGCCTTCAAAAATATCCGCCTCTGCCGGCCAGTTGTGCCGCATCCGGAACCATCCGTTTTCCAACCTTTCTACCAACTGCCCGCGCAGCCGGCTGCTGCTCAGCACCTTGATGCGCCGGGTGCCGCCGTCCGGGCCGGCGGCGAGGCAGTCGGTGAAGGTGCCGCCGGTGTCGATGTGGAGGCGCCAGGGAGGAGATTCTTTGTTCATGGGGTGAAAATAAGGATCGAATACCATAGTAGCGATCAAAAAACAGGAGGGTTCCTTAGAGTGTGTTCAAATTTCATACTTCGGGCTAAAATCGCCACTTTTTTGCTTATGCTTCGTTGCTCAAATCCTCATTTAGCTACGGCTAAACTCCGGTTTTCGTGCCTCGCCTAAGCAAAAAATTGACTGATTTTATCTCCAAAAACGAAATTTGAACACACTCTTAGCAGCAGCATTGTCAGGTTTGAAATAAATATTATCTTCACCATTGTTCTACAGTGCTCTGACCAGCGATTCTCGGTTTAGAATAATTTTTGGCCTTGGTTGATGTGCCGTTAGGCAC
>CAZAXA010000628.1:0-3663 GCA_964488965.1 uncultured Phaeodactylibacter sp.
CTACATCGGCCGGGAGTTTTACGGCGCCTGGGGTGATTTTGACGTTACGATCAGCATTGACCGGGATTATGTGGTGGCCGCCAGCGGTTATATCCAGAATCCGGAAGAGGCAGGCCACGGCTATAATAGCTCGCCGCTCAAGCCGGCCGGCGGAAAAAAGCTGAACTACCACTTTATTGCTCCCAATGTGCACGATTTCGTATGGGCTGCCGATCCGGACTATACCCATGACACCTTTACGCGGGCAGATGGCACGGTACTCCACTTTTTCTACCAGAAAAATGAAAGGACGGCCGATGCCTGGGCCCGCCTGCCGGCCGTTATGGATAGGGCCTTTGATTTCATCAATGCAAACTACGGGCAGTACCCTTACCGGCAGTATTCTTTCATTCAGGGCGGGGACGGCGGCATGGAATACCCCATGGCCACGCTGATCACCGGGGAACGCAGTTTTCCCAGCCTGGTGGGTGTCTCCGTCCATGAACTGATGCACAGCTGGTACCAGATGGCGCTGGGCACCAACGAAAGCCTGTATGCCTGGATGGACGAAGGTTTTACCAGCTGGGCTTCCGATGAAGTGATGAACCACCTGCGGGGCCAAGGGCTCATCCCCGGGCGCATGGTGGAGAACCCCCATGCCAGCGACTTACAAGGCTATGTGAATTTTGCCGGAAGCGGTTTTGAGGAACCGCTGATCACACATGCCGACCACTTCGTTACCAATACGGCCTATAGCATCGCCGCTTACGTCAAAGGCGCCGTATTCCTGTCCCAGCTCGAATACATCATAGGCAGGCAGTCCTTCCGGCCGGGCATGCTGCGTTATTTTGATACCTGGAAGTTCAGGCATCCCAATTCCAATGACTTTATCCGGGTAATGGAAAAGCAATCGGGCATGGAACTGGACTGGTACCGGGAGTATTGGGCGAACACTACCCATACCATCGATTATGCGGTAAAAAGCGTAGACGCCTCCGGGGAGCCTGCAGGCAATGCCGTGATAACCCTCGAAAAGAAAGGGATCATGCCTATGCCCCTGGATGTGCTTGTGATCTACCGGGATGGGAGAAAAGAACTGTTCAACATCCCACTGGTGATCATGCGGGGCCATAAAACCCAGGAAAACCCCGGACTGCCTTTCCGGGTGCTGGCTGACTGGCCCTGGGTGAACCCCACCTACCAGTTTGTTCTGGAGGCCCCTGCATCGGAAGTATCGGAAGTCATCATCGATCCGGATGGGCGGATGGCAGATGTGGCACGGGAGAATAATTCTTTCAGGCAATGAATTTCGATATAAAAAAATTTTACTCAGACGAAATTATCTTGCTATTAATCATCTAATATGATCATAAAAAAAGCCAAAGCGCTTCCGGCCTTCACAGCAGGCGACGATACCCTCATCCGGGAGGTTTTGCATCCCGGGAATGACGAACTGGCGCTGGGATACAGCCTGGCGCTGGCCAGCCTCGACGCCGGCCGGTCGTCGAAGCCTCATATGCTGCGGAACAGCTCGGAAACCTATATCATACAGAAGGGCAGGGGCCGGGCTTTCGTCGGTGCGGAAGTTGTGGATGTCGAAGCCGGGGACCTGGTTTTCATTCCCGCCGGGGAACGGCAGTATATCGAGAACATCGGGGAAGGCCTGCTGGAGTTCTGGTGTGTCGTTGCTCCGCCCTGGAGTGAGGAAGATGAGGTGGTTGATTAAGTTGGTTTGGTGAACCCTTCTTCTGTCAACCCTTCCTCTCTTGCAACCCGTCTATATAAAAAAAAGCCTATTTTTGCGAACCTCTTTGAGCAATAGCAACTACAGAAGGGCTTCAAACCGACGAACTGCATGAAAATACTTCAGCTCTGTAAGAAATTCCCTTACCCCCTGAAAGACGGCGAGTCAATTGCAGTTACTACCCTGAGCCGGTCCCTTCAGGAGCTGGGCTGCCAGGTGTCCCTGCTGGCGATGAACACGCACAGGCATTTCTTCGAAGAGGAAGGCTGCCCGGAAGTGCTCCGTCACTACCGTGACATTTTCAAAGTTGCGGTTGACAACAGGATAAAGCCCGCCGATGCTTTTCTGAACCTGTTCTCCCGGGAATCCTATCACATCTCCCGTTTTGTGTCGGATGCTTTCCGGCAAAAGCTCGTCCAGGTACTGAAGGGAACTGCTTTTGACGTGGTACAGTTGGAGACGCCCTACCTGGCGCCTTACATCCCGGCTATACGGGCCCATTCGGATGCCCTGGTGGCCATGCGCGCCCACAATGTGGAACACGAGATATGGGAGCGGGTCGCCGAACACACTTCAGTTCCCCTCAGGCGCTGGTACCTGAAACACCTGGCCCGGAAGCTGCGCCGTTACGAACTGGATCAACTGGAGCAGTACGACATACTGGTGGCCATCACGCAGCGGGACCTGGGCTTCTTCCGGGAGCAGGGTTATACAAAGACGGGGGTGGTGGCGCCCATAGGCCTGCGAAGGGAAAACTACCTGCCCGATTACGACAGTTTTCGCCGCCCTCTTTCGCTTTCCTTTATCGGCTCTCTGGACTGGATGCCGAACCAGGAGGGCCTGAAGTGGTTTTTCAACGAGGTCTGGGGGGGAGTGAGGCAACAGTATCCTGCCCTGAAACTGCACGTAGCCGGGCGCAACATGCCCGATAGCTGGCGGCGCAGCCTGGCGGAGGAGAATGTCGTCATTCACGGCGAGGTGCCGGATGCGGCCGCTTTTATCAATCAGCACAGCCTGATGGTCGTGCCCCTGCTTGCCGGGGGCGGCATGCGGGCCAAGATCATGGAAGGAATGGCACTGGGCAAGGTGGTGCTGACCACCAGCCTCGGGCTGGAGGGCATTGCCGCCCGCCATGGCCGGGAAGTCCTGGTAGCCGACAGCCCCGCTCAGTTCCTGGAAAATATCGGCTTTTGCTACCGGCAGGGCCAGCAACTGGAAGGGATCGGCAGGCAGGCCCGCCATTTCGTGCTGAGTCAATACGATAGCCAGGCGATCGCACGGAAGCTGCTGGGGTGTTATTCGGCCTTAACAGTGGAAGTGGCCTGACCATGAAGGCATTTCTCGTCATCTTACTTTGGTTTAGTATAACGAGCATCCTCCATTCTTACCTGCTTTATCCGCTGCTGCTGCGCTGGCTGGCCAGAGGGAAAAGGCCGAACCGCCTGTTATTCTCGAAGGGGGAAGAATGGCCGCGGGTTTCGGTCATTCTGTCTGCCTATAATGAACAGGAGGTGATCCGCCAGAAAATGGACAGCCTGGTGGGCCTGGATTACCCTGAGAATAAGATTCGCCTGTACGTTGGCTCGGATTGCTCCAGCGACCAGACCAACGCCATTGTTTCAGAATACGCCGCCCGCCACCCCCACCTTCGTTTTTTCCCCTTTACTCAAAGGCGGGGAAAGCCAGGCGTGATCAACGAACTCGCCGGGATCGCAACAGAGGAATGGGGGAGGGGCCCCGGCCATATTTTCATCCTTACCGATGCCAGCGTCATGCTCGACCCTCATTGTGCGGCCACCCTGGCGCGGCATTTCAAAAACCCGGAGATCGATGTGGTGGACGCCCACATGATCCACTTCGGCATGAAGGAAGAAGGCATCTCCCGTGCAGAGGACGAATATATTTCTTCCGAGGTGCAGCTCAAATACCGGGAGGGCCTG
>CAZAXA010000629.1:0-3642 GCA_964488965.1 uncultured Phaeodactylibacter sp.
GTTGGCCTGATATTCAAAACCAGGATGTTATAACCAAAATTATTCACTTTTAAAATCAATAATCATGAGTTACGTAAAAGAGGCGCAAATTAATTGTAACCTTGGAACAATTGCTGCTGCTGAGTTAGTTAAAAAGGCAAGAGCGTTTGATGCTGACATCGTTTTAACTAATCACGGAAAAAGTGCTAATGCAAAAAATTTATATGAGGTAGAAAAGCTTGGAATCGTTTCAGGAAATATTATCACCATATCTGCTGATGGTCCACAAGCTCAACAAGCTGTGGATCACTTGTATGCCTTTATCAATCAGTTGCAATAAAAATTAAATAGTTTTCTCTCCCCACCGAGTCTCCGTAGGGACTCGGTGGAATGAGGGTCTCGCCTTCTTTCTTTTTGAATGCCCCAGGTACGGGCCAATATGATACCCATCAAAAGCAGTAAGCCATGGGCCAACAGGAAATTTCAAACGCCGTCCGCTCCATTTTCACGGAGCATTTTGACATCGGCCCTGATGGTTTCGACTGGGCCCGGCCCCTGGAGGAATTGGACGAACGGTTCAAGCTCTTAGGCAACCTGGTGTTCCTGGAGCAGTTGCTGCAGAAGGAATTTCATAAAGAGGTCCCCGTGCTCGAAAATATCTGTACCGCTTTTCACACGCCGGCCGACATTTTGGAGCTGGTGGCCAATAACGAACTTAAAAACAGTTTACCATGAAAATATTATTCATCAACAGCCGGGGACACTGGCGCAACGGCTGGCTCACCAGCCGGGAAGAACTGCAGATCGTCATCAATGTTTTGCGCAAAGCAGGCTTGGCCGTGGAAACCATTGAGGTGGAAAGCATTCCACAACTGGAAAAAGTATTGGACGAAGTGTCAGATGACACCCTACTGTGGCCGAATGCCTATTACGTCGATGCCGGCGGGGGCAGGATCGCCTGGCTGAACGAGCACATCGAAGCCCGACAGTTGCCTTATCTGGGCTCTAATGCCGAAACGCTCCGGACGGTGCTGGAAAAGGACGCCTGCCAGGCCGTCCTGCAAGCCCACGGCTTGCCCATTCCGGCTTTCGCCGTCGTTACCCGGGAAAACTTGCCGGAAATGGAAGAACTCCTTTCCGGCAGCGAGCTCAGTTTTCCGCTGGTGCTGAAACCCACTGCCGAATCGGGCAGCGTAGGAGTGGTTATGGCCAGGAATGGAGAGGAAGCCATAGCGCAGGCCCGGCAAATCCTGGCGGATTTCCCGTTCAGCAACGTCCTCATTGAGGAGTTCCTCCCCAGCGACGACATCACCTGCGGCTTTCTGCAACTGGGCGATGAAGTGATGCTGCTCCCTACGGCCTACATCGTCAAAAGCGCTGCCGGCAAAACCAATATCCTCAGCCGGAAAGAGCGCCTGCGCCCCTGGGACGATGAAGATAAGATGCAGCCTGCCATTACCGATGAAGCCATCCTGGATCAATTGAAAACGCACATTCCTTCTGTTGCCGCAGCTCTGAATATTCAGGGCATCACCCGCATCGACGGGCGGCTGGATAAAAACGGGACGCTGCGCTTTTTCGACGTCAACGGCCTGCCTGCCCTCTGCTTCCCGGAGGCGGTGATGGTAAAGCAGTGTTTTACCTGCTTCCCGGAGTACTCGCAGGCAGAAGTTTTCGAGGGCCTTATCCACACGCTTGTCTGCCAGGCCCTTTTAAAGTACGGCATGAAGGTTCCAGAGGCGATGAAAAAGCACAACCTGTTCACAATGGAAAGCAGCCGGGTGATCAAAAAAGAAGCCGTGGAAAGTGGGGCGCTTTTGAAACCTTATGAAATGTTTTGAATGGAATCGAAATGGATACTAAAAATGTAATGCCGGCATATCAGCATAAGCTCGCTGAATTATCAGAAGCCTTTCCACATCCGGCCCTAAATGCCCTCGCTGTGAAAACCAATCCCCTCATCAAAATGCTCAGGATGGCGGCCGATAAGGGTTTTGGTGCGGAATGTGCTTCCGCGGGCGAACTGGCCATTGCCAAAAAGGCAGGGTTTCCCGCTGAGCGCATTGTATTCGATTCTCCTGTCAAGACAGAGCAGGAGATCAGCTATGCACTGGACGAAAAAATCCACATTAATGCAGACAATGCCCAGGAACTGGCGTTGATCTGCCAGAAATAATGCTCCATGAATAAACTGATACAGGAAACATTATTGGCTTTTCAAAGGCGGGATCAGGATAGGTTTCAGGAAGAAACTGACGTTTTTAATGAAATCCTCCTCGAAAATGTTAGCAGGAACCTGGATGCAAAGGAAGCCGCATTATACCAGGAATGCCGGAAAACGATCAACCTGGGCCTGGAACGGGCAAGGGCCAAAGAATTGAAAGCGGGGCTCGAACATTTCGGAAAAATTGAAGCCGTCCTTGCTTCCTCTGCTGTTTCTTATCAATGCCAGCTGCTCATCGCCGCATTTTACAGTTCCGGGCTGGCCTATCTGAGGTTAAAGGAATCCAGGCCGGAAGAAGCGGATGCATTGAGCCTGCAGGCCCTGGCCATTGACAATTATCTTATTCAGGAACATGGATATCACATCCTGGAAATGCACCGGGTGCAGCAACTGGTCAACCTGGCCCGCATCCAAATGGCCATTGGCGAGAGGAAGGAGGCTTTTCGGCTGTTGTTTGCCCTGATCCGGTGTTTTGAAAACCGGCCGGCGTTTCCGGCGCCCTATCGGTTTAATACATTGATCTTATTCAGTGAAAAGTATGCCTCCACCCCTGCAATCCCTGTGGCAATAAGGCCGGATCAGTCCTTTTTTCGAATGGACAGGGTATATGCTACCCCTGTTACCCGATTCCATCACCATCCTGAAAAAATCGGCCGGAACCCAATGGATTGCCGGTTCCTCCTTGATTTTTCCAACCTGCCCTTTGACCTGATCAGAAGCATGCTCGACCAACTCATTGTCGAATTCATCTGGTTTACGAAGGGGCTGGATACAGGTGAGGCCAAAGCCGTTTTAAGCGCTAACGGGTTTCATTCTTTGCAAGGCCTGAAGGGGCTGCAAATCTACAAATCGGCCTATCTGTTCCTGGCAATAAAAATTCATTCTGCTGATGAAGGGCAGGAGGTTTTCTTAGAATTGGTGAAGTCATTCTGCGAACTCGCCCCATCCCAGCCTATTTGGAATGCCATCGCCTCGGATTTCTACCGTTTTTGCCTGTCTTCGCAAGAAGTCACCAAGCATGCCAAAGAGCAGGTTAAAAAACTTGCCGGCGGATGGGTATCTTGATAGGTATCTTGATTAACTCATACTTAAAACTATCCAAATGACAATATCTGCCTCCCACAACCAGGATCTTTCGCCTGAAAAACAAACTCATTTAAGATTTCAAACCAACATCCTCCAATCCATCGGCAATACCCCCCTGGTCAGGCTCAAGCGCTTGCCGGGCACAAGCAGCAACGTGGTACTGGCCAAGCTGGAAGGCAATAACCCTGCAGGCTCAGTCAAGGACAGGCCGGCGCTGTCGATGATACGGCGGGCACAGGCGCGCGGTGATATCCAGCCCGGCGACACCCTGATCGAGGCCACCAGCGGCAACACCGGCATTGCCCTGGCCATGGCGGCGGCCATGATGGGGTACCGGATGCGGCTGATCATGC
>CAZAXA010000630.1:0-2427 GCA_964488965.1 uncultured Phaeodactylibacter sp.
CAACGACCCTCCCGGCGTATGCCGGGATGCTCTAAACCAACTGAGCTATGCGCCCCTGTTTTATTGGTGCTTTGCTCTGATGGCCAACGACCCTCCCGGCGTATGCCGGGATGCTCTAAACCAACTGAGCTATGCGCCCTCCTTTCAATAGCGAGTGCAAATATACGCCCCCTGGGTATTCGCTGCAAGGTTTTGGAAGGAAAAAATTTCAAAAATATTTGCCTCTCCCGCCGCGTTCAATGGCAGAGCGCGCTGAGATTGCCTGCCAAAACTCGTAACTTAGCGGCCGTATAAACCTCATGCTCCATGAAGAAGTTCCTCAAGCGCCTGGCCCTTATTCTGCTCATCTTCATTATCCTTCTGGTTGGAGGAGTGGCCATCATTGCCAGCCTGTTTGAAAACAAGGTCGGCCAGCAGATCACCAAAGAACTGAACAAGCAGTTGAAGTCGGAGCTGGTGATCCAGGATTTCGGCCTGACGGTGATCCGCACTTTTCCCAATGTGGCGGCCAACCTTCAGGGCGTACTGCTGAAGGACACCGGGGGCGGCGCCTTGCTGGAGGCAAAGGAATTATCCTTTCGCTTTGGGCTGATGAGTTTGTTCGGCTCCAGGATAAAGGTGCGGTCGGTAGTTATCAGCGACGGCGCGCTGAGCATCCGCATCGACCGGCAAGGTAAGCCGAACTACGACATTTTTAAGGAACAGGAAGAACCCGACGAAGAAAGCACTACCGAAGTGGCGCTCGAACTGGCCCGCCTGAATAACATCGAGTTCATCTATTCCGACCAGAGCGCCCGGCAGGAAGTCTCCGCCCTGGTGAACGGCGCTACTTTTTCCGGAGAGTTCTCCGCTCAGAAGTTCTCGCTCAAAAGCCAGGCCGACATCACTTTCCGGTTTGTCGACCTCGATGGGATACGCTACCTGCCAGGCAAAAAAGCTACCTACGACGCCAGTATATTCGTCGACATGGAAGAAGGCAGCTACGAGGTCGAAGAGGCGGTACTGGCCGTGGAAGACAATGCCTTTAAGGTGAGCGGCGCCGTAGAAAGCTGGGAGAGCGGCGTCTATTTTGACCTCTTCGCTCAAAGTGATAACGGTAGCCTGGAAGGTGTGCTGGCCCTTTTGCCCGAACAGTATGCCAAAAGCCTGCAGGACTTCTCCAGCTCCGGCAAATTCGTTTTCAACGCCCTGGTGAAGGGGCAGTACAACAAACAACAGAACCCCGAACTGCGGGTGGAGTTCGGCCTGCAGGATGGCCGCCTGACGAGCCCCCGCCTGGACGGGCCGCTGAAAGATGTCAGCTTCAACGCGGTTTTTACCAACGGCAAGTTTCGCGACAACAGCTCTTCCGTTTTCACCCTGGAGAGCTTTAAGGGTTATTTCAACCGGGAACTGATCGAGATGCGCCTGGAAGTGGCCAACTTCGACGAGCCGGCGATCGACTTTTCCCTGGACGGGGTAATTCCCATGGCGTCTGTCTACGGCCTTCTGGGCAACCCGCAGATCACCGGCGGCGAGGGCGAGGTGGAGGTCAAACAACTGCGGCTGAAAGGCGCTTACAACGACATGATCGACCCCGGCCGCATTGCCAGGGTCGAGGCGGGCGGCTCCCTGGAGTTCGACGATGCCGCCCTTTCCTTAAAGGATGAGAAAATCCTCTTCGACCGCGGCGAGCTCCGGCTGGAAGGCAACCGCCTGGCCGTCGAAGGCCTGCGTATCGAAGGCGCCGGCAGCGACATCTCCTTCACGGGCTCCGCCTATAACGTCATCCCCGTCTTTTTTGCAGATTCGGTGAACAGCCAGGATGTGGAGCTGCTTTTCGATGCCAGCCTGGTAGCCAAAACCCTGGATATCGACCGCCTGATGAAATTTTCCGCCCTCAACCCGGAAGAAGAGGAGGCGCCGGAAGAGCAAAAGGATTCGCTGAAGGTGGCCGTAGTGCAAAAGCGGGAGAAGGTGACCAGCTTTCTGAAGGGGAGCTTCAATGCGGATATCGAGGCCTTCAACTACAACCTGATCGAGGGCGGCAACTTCAAAGGCAAGCTCGAATTCGATAACAACATCATGGGTATCCGCGGGGAGGTGGAAGCTTTTAAAGGGCGGCTGGGCCTGGATGGGAAAACCTTCTTCGAGGACGAACCTCGCCTGGAGGCCAAAATGCTGTGCAAGGCCATCGACGTCACCGAATTTTTCCGCCAGTCGGAAAACTTCGGCCAGGAAATCCTGCAGGCCAAACACCTGCAGGGACAACTGGATGCGCAGATCGCCATTTATGCCTACTGGGATGAGGCAGGAAACTTCGACATGGACAAGCTGCGCGTACTGGCCGGAGTGGCCGTCAGGGATGGTGAACTCCGGGACTTCGAAATGCTGGAATCCTTCTCCACATTCGTCAAGATCAAAGACCTGGAACGCATCCGTTTTGTA
>CAZAXA010000630.1:2437-3638 GCA_964488965.1 uncultured Phaeodactylibacter sp.
ACATGCAGAACTTCCTGGAAATCCGGAAGCAACGGCTGTACCTGCCCGCCATGTTCATCCGCAGCAACGCCCTCAACATGACCATCAGCGGGGAACATACCTTCAACAACGAAATACAGTATAATATAAAGGTCAACGCCGGGCAGGTCCTGGCCGACCGCTTTAAACGGTATGACCCCAACCTGGACCCCAAGCCGGCCCGCCGCAACGGAACTTTCAACCTGTATTACTCCATCCTGGGTACCATTGACGACTACAACATCAAATCCTCCAGGCGCCGCGTCAAGTCAGACTTCGAGCAGAGCGAAATCCGCAAAAGAGAGATACAACGAGGCCTGGAACAGGCTTTCGGCAGCGTACAACTCATCGAAGAGCCGGAAGAGTGGAAAGACGTCCCGGATGATGGCCGGGGTGGAGACGAGGAATACCTCGACTTTGAAGTGGGAGGAGGGGGAAGGAGGTGAAGGATGGAACGAGTGCGCCACTTCGGCCATTCCTTCCACCCTTCCATTCCTTTATTCCTGAGTTTTCGTATTCTGGATTTTGTTCAGCACCAGCGCGGCCTTGAGCAGGAAGTCGTCGTGGTACTCGCGGTATTCATTGTGCACCATCATGAGGCGGGCGGCATCGTAGGCGGCCGATTTCGGCACGATCTGCCGGTCGGC
Source organism: uncultured Phaeodactylibacter sp. (assembly GCA_964488965.1). Lineage (GTDB taxonomy): Bacteria > Bacteroidota > Bacteroidia > Chitinophagales > Saprospiraceae > JACJXW01. The sequence goes on from CAZAXA010000630.1 coordinate 3,103, forward strand.
GATGGGGTGCAGCCAGTATTCGAGGTTGTTGGTGCGCAGATAACTGCGATCGTGCTCAAAACCGATCACTACGGCAAGCTTGTTGAGGGAGAACAGATAATCCGTTTCCTTATTCAGCTCTTTCTGCAGGTCTACGATATTGTACCTTCCGAAATTGACCCCGGAGCGTTCGCAGAGGAACACGTCGCGCCGGCCGTCGAAGGTGACGATATCCCGGAACCGGTATTTTTTGAGGTTCTTGAGCATGAAATTTTTGATCGGCATCTTGGAGGGGCGGAGTTGCTGGAAGGAATACTTCAGCTGCCGCTCATCGAGCCGGAAATCTTCCCGGTAGGGTTTCCGGCGGTGCGTCCGCATATTGATCACTTCTTTTACCCGCCCGACAGTATGTCCCAGTTCATTTACCTTGGAGGTAACGCTCACGATGTCCACATTCGCGTTATTGACCCAGGTCTCGATGAAAATCTTGTTGGATCCATGTTCAAAGACCAGGAGGCATATTTCACTAATCGCGTAGAAATTGGGGTAACCGCCGT
>CAZAXA010000631.1:0-3631 GCA_964488965.1 uncultured Phaeodactylibacter sp.
CTGGCACAGCTGGGTGTTGGCGGCCGCCCGGTCCATCCACTCTTCGAAGTTGAGGTTGTACATCTTCGGGCCGCTCACCGAGACGACATAGATGGGCCCTCTGTCTTTCCGGCTGGTTCCGAACTGCAGGTTGTGGCCCCGGCCGTAGCTGTGGTCGTGCCCCTGAAGGACCAGGTCGACGCCGTATTTTTCGTATAACGGCTGCAGGGCTTTGCGTATGCCCTTATTGTCGCGCCCGGCAGCAGTGGAATAGATGGGGTGGTGGTGGGTGACGATGGCCCAGCGGTTCGGGTTATCCCGGAGGAGGCCTTCCAGCCAGGCCTGCTGAGCCTGTTCCATTTCCGTGCTGTTGTTCATCGCCTGGGTGTTGATACTGATCAGGCGGGCGCCCTGGTAGTCGATGTAATAGACGGTTTCCTCCAGGCCTTCGGGCCCGTTTTGGGGGAAGGTGAAGGTAGGGCGCCAGAGCTGGGAAAGCTCCCGCACGCCCAGGGCGTTGCGGGAATACTCGTGGTTGCCCGGAGTGGCGATATTGGATTTCATGCCATAAATCCAGCCGCCGGCGTAGAACCACTCGCCCCACTCTTCATCCTGGTTGGCGCGGTTGATCAGGTCGCCGGCGTGGAGCAGGAAATCCACTTCCGGCATGCTGCTGTAGGCCTGCCGGATGCAGCGCGACCATAGGGACTTGAGGTCGTTCTGGGCGTCGCCGAAGTAGAGGAAGGCAAAGGGTTTTTCACCGGCAGCGGCAGTTTTAAAGTGGAACCATTCGCTCCACTCATCGCCGGCGCCGACGCGGTAGGCATAGAGGGTTTCCGGCATCAGGCCGGTGAAGGTAGCGCTGTGGAAGTGGGCGGCGTTATTGTTGGTGACCACCAGCTCGGTCGCGGCCGTTATTTTTTTTCCGTGGGCAGGGAAGTCCGGGGTGGCGTCTGCCGGGGCGATTTCGGCGAAGGCCTCCTTGACGGAGACGTCGGTCCGCCAGGTGACGGACTGGGTGGCGGCAGGGTCGCCGCTCCAGCTCAGGATGATGCGGTCGGGAGTGGGCCGGGGAGGGTAGGGGTCGCCGGCCAGAATATCGGCGGCGGTAAAGGAAGGATAAAGGATCAGGGCTGTAACCAATGCCACCCCCAGGCAGAAAAAGAAGAGGAAAGTGTACTTCATATTTATTCCGGTTTAAATGCGAACGGGAGGAGCAAAGTTACAAAATAGTAATGGGCCCGTTGGTTATTATCTGACGATACCAAACTGAGGCAGTTTATTACAATACAGAGATCGGATACGTCAGCTTCAGGAACACGATCTCCGACCTGATATTCTCCAGCCCGGGGGTGGCGGCAAACTGATCGGCGCTCACGATCAGATAAAGGGCCCCGAATGGCGGCCTGAACCGCCAGCCGAATAGCCCGTAAAAATAGAATCTATCGGAAGCTGAATTATTCTGGGTGAATATGCGAACCCACAGGTCCTTATTGAAGAAGAAATCTGCACCGAGCACATTGATGGTAGTGCCGGCCCCGGAAGAGCCGGGTTCATACTCCAGCCGGGTTAATTCATAGGAAAGCGCCAGCCGGCGGAACAGCTGGAAGCGGCAGGAAAGCAGCCAGAGTTGAAAATCCCGCCCGAAATTCCTGCCGGCCTGATAGCCCAGTTGGGCATGGGAAGCCTCATCGGTATTGAAGCCTATGTCGGCCCGGTAAAAATGGTTGTAATAATCTTTATCCAGTAGTTTGTACTCATCATTGTAGGCAACCTCCAGGCTGAAGCGGTTCGTGAGGTACATCCTGGCCCGGTAGGTCAGATACCAGCTTCGAAGAATGCCATCCTGGCTCCAGAAAACGTTGTTTTTTCCCTCCAGAAAAAGGTATTTGATGTAATTGTTTATCCAGAACCGGTAGCTGACATCGCTGTCCAGTTCGCGCCGGTCGTCATCCGGAATGAAACCAGTCTGATTGACATTGTCCTGGAATTCACGCCCAATATTGGAATACCGGAGATGGTAATGGTAAATGTTGTTCTCCCGGGCAAAGCGGACGAACCAGGCGGAATGGTTGAAAAAGCTGCCGGGAGCGCTGCCGACGAACTGGCCGGTCAGCTTCCAGGTCTGGCCCAGGTTGAGGACGTAATCGGCGCTCAGGGAACGGATGTAGGCCGTGTCGGTGATCTTGTCAGCATAAGTCAGCCCGACGATGGAAGAGTTGAGGATGTCGCGTTTGATCCTTACGGCATTATGCCAGGCTTTGGGCAGGTTGCCTTCCCTGTTCTCTTCGGTGCGGGCAAAAAGGGCGTTGAACTGGTATTTTCCTGTCTTCCCGATCACTTTGCCGCCGTAGGCCATGTCTCCGATGCGTCGGGAGTAAAAGGTGCTGATGCGGGTCTGAAACATTTCATTCCCATCCTGAAAAAAGAGCCGTTTGTCAGGGAACAGGAGTTCCCAGGGGGTGAGGTTGATCTGTTCTTTATCCCCTTCCACCGTAGCGAAGTCGGGGTTGAAGGTCAGGTTGGCCACTGCGTTGGATCCGTAAAGGTACTGCATGTCGAGGCCGCCGTCGCCCTTGAACCGGCCGTGAACGCCGGTAATGTCGCTGTCTTCCAGCCGGATAGCGCCATAGGGGAACAGGCGCAGGATGTGTTTGGGCTTATCTCTGGGCCGTATCCCCCTGAGCACGCCGCCCTGGGAGACCCTGAAGTTTTCCGAAACGGGCGTCCACCAGGAAGTTTCCTGATTAGCGCGTATGACCCTTCCGAAATTGACGCCCCATACGTCCGAATCTGGTTGGTACTGTATGCTTTCGTAAGGTATTCTGATCTCCACTGCCCAATACTTTTCCCCGCGGGATGCCTGTGCATCCCACTCCGTATCCCATAACAAGTCCACGGTTTTTCCGTCGTCGGTCACTTTAGCGTCTGTAAGGGTGCCGATCGGGTTAACCCGGAAGAGCAGGGCCGTCCGCTTGTCGTTGTAGGTGTCCAGCAGTATGCTCACAATATCGTCGCTTTCATTCAACTGGTCTCTTCGCTGAATGCGGGCTACCATTTCTTCCGGCTCATCGAAGTGGCAAAGGAAGGCGAAGTAAAGGCTTTTGCCGTGCTGGCCCGAAAGGACGATGGTCTTCCGGGTGGATACCTTTCCCTTTTCCGGCTCCAACTGGTGGAAGCCGCTTACCGAGTCCGTCAGTTGCCATTCTTCCGGATGGATCGTTCCGTCGATGATCACAGGCCTGTCCAGGGCCTGTACCGCCAGCGCCGGTTGGGAGTAGGCCGCCGGGTGGCAGAAGGCAAAGAGAAAGAAGAGGAAAATGGTGCGGGAAAGGGGCATAGCCGATGCTTGTATTACATGGTTAAATAAATATAAACGCGCTGCCGGGTTAACAAAACCGGAGCCTTACTGAAAACCCGGCAGGCATATCTTCACCTGCAGCGCCAGGTGTAGAACGTCCGGGGGGCGGAAGGCCTGGTTAATTCTACTTTTGATAAATATGCTTATACCCATCTTTTGTAGCAGGCTTTTTCAAATTTGTAGCCCACGAAATCTGGACAAGATGCAGATACTGTAGATTTTTTTCTTTGTTCCGGGTGGAAATTTGTAATAAATAACCAAGTTCAATTTTATCGGAAGCACCGATTTTAT
>CAZAXA010000632.1:0-3630 GCA_964488965.1 uncultured Phaeodactylibacter sp.
AGGTAGTGCGCATGGAATTCGGCCCGGTAGATATCGGGGATTTCCGCGTCCGGCAGAGCTGGTTCTTCGCACCGCAACACAACGCCCTGCAATGCCTCACCCATGCCGTCGCCCCGGCTGTTCCGGTCGTGGATGAATACGGCGCCAGGCTTTCCCTGCGCCCTTTGTTCTTCTGGCGCAGGGAATGAGCGGTCAGCTTTTCACCATGTCTTCAATAAACTCATTGACGGAGATGACCCTGCCGCGGGCGTTGGTGATATGAAAATAATTGCCCCAGCCCTCCTCGCGCACCGCTTTTTCAAGCATGTGGACGTGGCCGAGGTTCGGCATCTTCCAGATGGCCATATAGCGGTATTCCGCATCCTGGGGCGCATCTTCATCGCAGACGGCGAAACCCACCAGTTCTACATCCAGCTTCTGCATCCGGCGCAGGCCGGGAACGAGCATGCCTAAAAATTCTTCGCGTTGTTCGCAGGGCAGGTTATTCCATTCGGGGCGGGGCTTCCATAATTCGACGTAGAGGAACATATTGGCCTTTTTAAATTTGACAATTGAAATGGCAGGCGCCATATCCTTTCCGGTTTCTTTTCTAAAGATACTTCCTGTCAAAAAGCCGCTTAATGACTGATCGCAACAAAAGGGGTGACTTTTCGCACCCCGGCATTCTTTGCCTGGTTTATAATCCTTAATTTTAGCAGCAAAGGAAAATAGCGTATGCGAAAAAGCTTCTCGGCCCTGGGATGCCTGCTTCCGGCCCTGGCCCTCAGCGCCCAGGTGACTTTCACGATAGAGCGGCTGCCGGCCAACACCCCTGGCGCCGATACGGTATTCCTGGGAGGAGAGATCAACGGATGGGCGCCGGCAGACACCGCATTCCGGTTCCGCCCCGGCCGTTCCGGGAAGCTCTTCCTGACGGTCGGCCCCCGTGCCGGCCGGCCGCCTTTCGAATATAAACTGACCCGGGGAAGCTGGGAGCGGGTCGAGGCCAACGCTTTCGGCCAGTTCCTCAATAACCGCCGGTATGAAGGCGGCAAGGACACCATCCCCCTGACGGTCTTCAACTGGGACGACCTGCCGGTCAACCCGCCCCTCGGCTGGGCCGCCATCGTCGTAGAGCGCGTACCGGAAAATACTCCTCCCGACGCTTCCCTCTACGTGGTGGGCAGCTTCAACGAATGGCATACGGGCGACCCGGATTACAAGCTGGAAAAGCAGGCGGACGGCGCCTACCGGGCGCGCATCCCCATCATGAGCGACACTACCTTCTACAAATTCTGCCGCGGCAGCTGGGAAACCATTGAGGGGCAGCGCAACGGCCGGGCGCGCGTCAACCGGCAGTTTATCCTGGAAGAAAACAGCGCCCGGCTGATCACCGCCCGGATCGAATCCTGGGAAGACCTGGCCGGCAGCCCCATCAACCTCTACACCTTCCTGCTGCTGCTGGCGGCCATACAGGGCGTACTGCTCATCCTGGCCATCAATACCCTGCAGGATAACAACCGGGCGGCCAACCGGCTGCTGTCCCTGCTGCTGCTGCTGCTTTCGGCAGCCCTGGCCGGGCGGGTCTCCACCTACGACCGGGAGATTTTCAACTGGTTTCCGCGCCTGTTGCTGGTTCCCGACTTCATCTATTTTCTGTATGCGCCGCTTTTTTTGCTCTACATCAACCGCCTGCTGCGGCTCCCGGGCGGCAAAAGCCCGGGCATCGGCTGGTGGCGCTTCCTGCCTTTTCTGCTGCAGGCCGCCTGCTATATGCCGCTGATCCTCATGGATAAAGCGGAGTTCATCAACAAGGTGGTCGACCAGGGCCTGAAGCCCTTCTTCGCCTGGTCGGCAGGGCTGGCCCTCCTTTTCAATACGGCCTACTGGTTCATCTGCCGCCGCAGCATCCGGCAGTACGACCAGGAATCGCTGGATACCCATGCCTTTGAGACCAACCTGGAGTTCCTGCGCGTGGTCATGTGGCTCAAAATGGCCTGCCTGGCCATCTGGGCGGCTACTTATCTCATCGGGGGCATCGGGCTGGCCCTGGGCCGCGACCTGAGCTTCATCACCGATAAAACCACTGACGCGCTCTGGGCGGCTTTCTCCCTTACGGCCTTCTTCCTGGGCTACTACACCATGCGCCAGCCGGAAATCTTCAAACTGCCCCCGGCCGATGCCCCTCCGTCTGAAGAAGGGCAGCAGGAACAGGAAAAAGCCGCCGCTATGAGCGAGGAGGAAATGAAGGAGATCAAAGAGCGGCTGGAACGGGCCATGAAGCAAACCCACCCCTACCGAAACCCCGGCCTGACCCTCAACGGCCTGGCGGAAATAGCCGGCACCAACGCCCACTCTCTGTCCAGGGTCATCAACGAAGGCTGCGGCATGAACTTCAACGACTTTGTCAATTCCTACCGCATCGAGGAATTCAAACGCCTTGCCCGGGAGGATGAATACCAGAACCATACGCTGCTCGCCATCGCCTTTATCGTAGGTTTCAACTCCAAGTCGGCATTCAACCGTTCCTTTAAAAAAATGGAGGATTGCACCCCCAGAGAGTTCCTCAAAGGGGCCGCTTTATGATCTGCACCTTTAATTTTGCCTCAAATCGGGTTCAAATTATAATACGCAACGACAGGAAATAATAATTGGCGTAAAATTGTGGGGTACTTTGTACGCAATTTCCGATCCGAAAAAAACATAAACTAAGCAACGATCCTAAACTCTGCAGAACAATGAGACATTTTACGCCCTACATCCTTTTCCTGGCATTAGCCCTCTTCTCCTGTAAGAAAGACGACCTGCAAACCACCCTTACGGAAGAGCGCGAGCTGAATATCGTCCACGTCACCAAACACAACGGCGCCCCCTTCAGTACGGAAACCAACAGCGGCGCCGTCGCTCCCCGCACCTTTTCCGGCGGCCCCGGCGGAGGGGTCATGATGCAGGCCTTCTACTGGGACCCGCCCGCCGGCGGCACATGGTGGGATGTGGTCAAGGGCAAGCTCGAAGCCTGGTCGGGCGCCGGCATAGAGTCCGTCTGGCTGCCCCCCGCCTCCAAAGCCCAGAGCGGCGCCGCCTCCATGGGATATGACCCCACCGACTATTTCGACCTGGGAGAATACAACCAGAACGGAACGGTGGAAACCCGTTTCGGCTCGAAGAACGAACTCGTCAGCCTGATCAGTGAGGCCCACGCACAGAATATGAAGGTCTACGCCGACATCGTGCTCAACCACAACAGCGGCGGGCAACTGGAATACAACCAATATACCAATGATTCTACCTGGACGGACTTTACCCAGGTGGCTTCCGGCAAGTTCCTGCGCTCTCAGCACGACTTCCACGCCAACTGGGTCCACAACAACGACGGCGGCTACTTCGGCGGTTTTCCGGACCTGTGCCACGATGTGCCCTACGTTCAGGACTGGCTGTGGAACAGGGCCGACGGCGTCGCCAAATACTACAAGAACACCATCGGCTTCGACGGCTGGCGCTTCGACTACGTAAAAGGTTTCGCCCCCTGGGTCGTCCGCGAGTGGAACAACAAGGTGGGCGGCTTCTCCGTCGGCGAACTCTGGGACGCCAATGTCGACTACCTCAACTGGTGGGCCAACGAGGCCAACAGCAGCGTATTCGACTTCGCCT
>CAZAXA010000633.1:0-3613 GCA_964488965.1 uncultured Phaeodactylibacter sp.
CTCATCGGTCAACACGGAACCAAATACCCAGAGATGCTTTACTTTATATTTACGGCAGAGGTCTTGAATAGCAGAGCGTTTGCTATCGAGAATAGGAGGCAATATGGCCGTTGCTGGTTTCATGTTTTAAAAATAAGGAAAATATAAAGCAAATGCTATTGTAAAAACCACAAAGCTATGAAAACTACCCCTTCTCTCTGATCCATGGCATTCTCGTCGGCCACAGCCTGTTCCCTCAGCCTTTCGCCTGCGGTCTTTACCTTTTCATCTGCCACGGCGCCTGCTGTTAGTGTGGTTAAAGCGATTTATCCGGTCGTTTTCGGATGCCCTTAAGTGCAAGTTTCCAGGAGCTTGCTGTAACACCCAACCCTTTTCGCTCAGGTAAGCGGGCAAAGCTGGCGCCCCGAGCCACAGGAAACCGAAATCCTGCAGTACCTCTACCCGAAGCTGGCGCCCTACCTCTCGCAAGCCAGGCGCAATCGGGTTGCCGCAAAAGGGGCCAATACATGGCGCAAAGAGGCCTTGGTTGGCCACGATTGAAGGTTCCTGGCTTTGTTGTTTGGTGAGGTGAACCCAGCAAAAGGGCCGTATAAATGTACCGCGCCCCCTCCACCCAGAAGAACCATTCCCTCCTCCCAAAGGGCCCAAAAAAGCCGTACACGAAATCAAAATCCAAAAAATTAAAACCAGGCCCGTTTTTCCGGACTTTTACTCCAATGAAAATACTTCCCGGCCAGATAGCTCCGAATACCTTCAACGCCCCGGAGTATTTCCCTATATTTGACCCATTTCCGGCTGGATTTTTCCCTAACTTTGTCCGGCTTTCTGCAACCAAATACCGAACCAATGTCACGTACAATCATCACCCTCTTACTGTTGTTCACAACAGCACTATCTACGGTTTCCGCCCAGGACAACCCGCTCTGGATGCGCTACCCGGCCATCTCCCCCGACGGCAAGGCCATCGTCTTCAGCTACAAAGGCGACCTGTACCGCGTGCCCACCGAGGGCGGGCTGGCCTATCCGCTGACCCTGCACGAGGCGTACGACCACATGCCCGTCTGGTCGCGCGACGGGCAGTCCATCGCTTTTGCTTCCAACCGCTACGGCAACTTCGATGTGTTCATCATGCCCGCCGGAGGCGGGGCGGCCAGGCGGCTGACCTACCACTCTGCTGCCGATTATCCTTCCGACTTTACTGCCGACGGCAAGGCGGTGCTGTTCACCTCCTCCCGGCTGGACATTGCTTCCAATGTGCAGTTCCCCTCCGGGGTGCTGCCAGAGCTCTACCAAATCTCCGTGGAAGGCGGCATGCCGAAGCAGGCTCTGCCCGTGCCTGCCCTCGATACGCGGGTGAGCGCCGACGGCAGGCTGCTCGTCTATCACGACCGCAAGGGCTACGAGGATGAGTTCCGCAAACACCATACTTCTTCGGTCACCCGCGATCTGTGGCTGTATGATACCGGCGCCGATACTTACCGGCAACTGACGGACTTCGAGGGCGAGGACCGCAACCCCGTCTTCGTTCCCGGCGAAAATGCCATCTACTACCTCAGCGAAGAGGCCGGCGATTTCAACGTCTTCCGCATGTCCTTGGAGGAGGGCGGCAGGAAAAAGCAACTGACCGCTTTCGAAAAAAATCCGGTGCGCTACCTGAGCGTGAGCAATGACGGCGTCCTCTGCTTCCACTTCGACGGCGAGATTTACACCATGAAGGAGGGCCAGGAGCCGCAGAAAGTGAATATAAAGATCGCTACCGGCGACCGTTACAACGACGCCCAGACGGTGAAGGTCAACAGCGATATTTCGGAGATGGCCCTTTCGCCCAACGGCAAGGAGATGGCCTTCGTCCACCGCGGCGAGGTCTTCGTAGCTTCGGTTGCCGAGGGCACTACCCGCCGCATTACCAACACGCCGGAGCAGGAGCGCTCGGTCAGCTTCAGCCCCGACGGCCGTTCGCTGCTCTACGCCGGCGAGCGGGATGGCAGTTGGAATGTTTATCAGGCATCCATCCAGCGCAAGGAAGAACCCTATTTCTTCAACGCCACCCTGATCGACGAGAAGCCCGTCGTGAACAGCCCGGCGGAGGAGTTCCAGCCCGCCTATTCTCCGGACGGCAAGGAGGTGGCCTACCTGGAAGAACGCACCATCCTGAAAGTGGTCAACCTGGAGAGCAAGGCCGGCCGCACCATCCTCGCCGCCGATAAGAACTACTCCTATGCCGACGGCGACCAGTACTACGAATGGTCGCCCGACGGTAAATGGTTCCTGGTGGAATTCCTGCAGCCCCGGCAGTGGACCAGCCAGGCCGGGCTGGTGAGCGCCAAAGGCGGCGAGGAGCCCGTCAACCTGACCCAAAGCGGCTACGGGGGCTACCAGCCCCGGTGGATGATGGACGGCCAGATGATGCTCTGGTTCTCCAGCCGCGACGGCATGCAGAACCACTCCGGCCGCGGCGGCGAGGCCGACGCCTACGCCCTGTTCTTCACTCAGGACGCCTACGACAAATTCACGATGAACGAGGAAGAGTACAAGCTGATGAAGGAAAAGGAAAAAGAAGAGAAAGGCGAAAAAGGGAAGGAAGAGGAGGAAAAGAAAGACAAAGAAAAAGAAGAAGTCAAACCGGTGAAAATAGAACTGGACGGCATCGAGGACCGCAAGCTGCGCCTGACCATCCACTCCTCCCGCCTGGCCGACGCTTATGTCACCAAAGATGGGGAGAAGCTGTTCTACCTGACCCGCTTCGAAAAGGGCTACGACCTCTGGAAGACCGACCTCAAGAGCAAGGATACCAAAATACTGGCCAAGCTGGACAGCAAATCCCCCAGTGAGTTCATCGTCGACAAGGAGGAGAAGAACATCTTCGTCCTGGCCGACGGGCAGATCAAAAAGATAGAGATAGAAACCGCCGAGGCCAAGCCCATCGGCATCAGCGGGGAGATGGTGCTGCAGGAGCCCTCCGAACGGGAGTACCTCTTCGAGCACGTCTGGCGGCAGGTCGACAAGAAGTTCTACAAAACCAGCCTGCACGATGTGGAGTGGGAGCATTACAAGCAGGCCTACGCCCGATTCCTGCCTCATATCAACAACGACTACGATTTTGCCGAGATGCTCAGCGAGATGCTGGGCGAGCTGAACGCCTCCCATACCGGCGCCCGCTACCGCCCCCAGAATGAGACGGGCGACCAGACGGCGGCCCTGGGGCTGTTCTACGACTACAGCCACACGGGCGACGGCCTGAAAGTCGCCGAGGTGATGGACAAAAGCCCCGTGGTCAAAAACGACTCCAGGATAAAGGCAGGCGTCATCATCGAAAAGATCGACGGGGTGGCCGTCACTGCGGGCGTCAACCCCTACCAGTTGCTCAACCGCAAGGCGGGGAAGAATACGCTCCTTTCCCTCTTCGACCCCGGGAGCGGAGAACGCTGGGAGGAAGTGGCCAAACCCATCACGCTGGGCGAAGAAAACGAGCTGCGCTACCAGCGCTGGGTGGAAAACTGCCGCAAGGCCGTGGAGGAGCTCTCCGGCGGCCGCATCGGCTATGTGCACGTGCGCGGTATGAATGACGACAGCTACCGCACCGTTTACGAAGAGGTGCTGGGCCGCCACGCCA
>CAZAXA010000634.1:0-3611 GCA_964488965.1 uncultured Phaeodactylibacter sp.
CCCGTGGCCCCCGGAATGTCAATCCAGGCGCCGCTGGTGCCGTCGCGGTACTGCCACTGGTAGCTGGCATTGCCGCCGGTGGCGCCGCAGGTCCCGCCATTGTTCTGGGTAACGCTCAGCAGGCGCAGCGAACCCCACTGGTCGCCCACGACGATAGGCGTGGAGCAGGAGGTATGCACCTGAATGGTCTGCAGCAGGGCGCCGCCCTGCTGGGAATAGATATGGAAATAGGTATTGCTGCCAAAATCGGATCCCCCCGAACTAACCAGGAAGGCGCTGCCCAGGCTGACGCTGCCGGCAAACCACTGGGTACCGGAGGTGGGAGAGCTGCTGCTGTTGGCGATGATGTACACATCCGGGTCTCCGTTCGGGCCGCCGGCCAGGTCCGTGCAGCTCCATTTGCCATCCCCCTGCTGGGTCATGGAAGCCCCGCAATTGGAGCCGGCGTACTGCATCAGCAACTGGTCCGGCTTACTGCCCGAACTGCCGTCGCAGCAATCCTGCCCGGACGTCTGCCCCGGCGCCAGGGCGTCGCTCAGGCTCTGGATCAGGGCCGGGTCGTAGCCGCCGCAGTTCGCCTGGTCATAGCCGATGGCCCCGCCGCTGACCAGGCCGCCTACCGTAACGGTTGCACTGGCCGTGACGGTACAGCCTCCCGCCTGGGTGACCGTAACCGAGTAGCTGGCGGTAGCGCCGGGAGCAACAGTAATACTGGAACTGGTTGAGCCGGTGCTCCACAAATAGGAAAACGGAGGCGTACCTCCGCTAACGCTGGCCGTCAGGGTAGTGGTCTGGCCGCTGCAGAGATCTGTATTACCCGTAATGGTAACTGCCAGGTTGGTGGAAACCGTTTTGGTGACGGTATTGGAAGGCATAGACGGGCAGCCCGGGCTGGAAATGGCCAGTCGGCGGTATTGCCGCGTCTGGGTGATGACGCCGGGATCATAGGTTGCGCCGGTCGCGCCGGGAATGTCGATCCAGGCGCCGCTGGTACCGTTGCGGTACTGCCACTGGTAGGTTACGTTGCCGGCGTCTCCTCCGCATTGGGCGCCGCCGCTTCCCAGTACTTCCAACAAGACAAGGGATCCCCATTGCTCACCTGTGATCAGAGGAGCGGAACAGGAAGTATGAATCTGCACCGTCTGGAGCAGGGTTCCGCCCTGCTGGCTAAAGATATGGAAGTAGGTATTGGAAGCCAGTTCATTCCGGCCGGCAGCAGTAGCGTCGGCCAGGAAGGCGCCATTGAGCGAGACGTTGCCGGAAAACCAGATGCGGCCGCTGGCCGGGCTGGTATTGTCATTGGCGATGATATAGACCAGGGGATCGCCGTTGGGGTTGCCGGTGCAGTTCCATTTGCTGGGATCCTGGGTAGTGGCCGAAGCGCCGCAACCATCGCCGGTGTAACGCAACAACACCTGCTGGGGCTTGCCGAAGCCGGACAGGCCGCAGCAGCTCGTCCCCGTAGAATAACTGCTGCTGGTGGCCGAAGACAGGTTCTGGATGAGCGCCGGGTCGAAACTGCCGCAGGAAGTTTCATCGTTGCCGATCTGCCCGCCGGAGGTCACCGATTCATTGACCGTTACGGTAGACTGAAGCACAACATTTCCGCAACTGCCGCCGCCGGCATCAGTTACCGTTACTGAATAAGAGGCCGTCGAATTAACACTTACAACGATGCCGGAACTGGTTTGCCCCGTGCTCCACAGATAACTATATGGCGGAAGGCCGCCGGAGGGAGCGACGGACAAAGAGACGGTTCCACTGCCGCAGATTTCCTGGCTGGGGGTGATACTGGCAGTTAAAGCGCTGCTGATAGACACGGCCATCTGGTCGCTGGAAGGCGTACAGGTTCCCTGGTTGTGGGAGAGCGTCAGAGTGGCCGTTCCGCTGGCGATATCGTTCGGGCCGGGGGTATAGACGGCATTTAACAGGCTGGGGTTGTTGAAAGAGCCGTCGCCGCCGGTCGTCCAGGTGAAAGTACCCAGGCTGGAGGGTTGGGAATAGGTGACCACCAGGCGGGCGGCATTGGCGGGAGAAGCATCGTAAGCATAGGCGGTGCGCTCGCCGGAACCGACGACGATAAAGACCATGCTGTTTCCGCTGGCCCATCCGCTGCGGTTGACGATCTGCTGCACGATGGGCGACAGGTTTGGCGTTTGCTGCGCGGCGCCGGACGCGTCCAGCGCCCAGGCAGGCGCCGGCCAGTTGACTGACGCGGCGGTCACCGGCCGGGAGGAGATGTTATTGGCCGTCGCAGCAAATTGCAGGGCATTATCAGCGTTTTGCCCCAATATGGTAAGGTTGGTTGTACCCGACTCGGCTCCGTAGGACGTAAACTGAATATAGGCGTTCGTAATAACGGCGCCCTGAGGGATGCTGACGCCTGTGAACCTCAGGCCTATCGTCTGCAGCCCGCAGCCCGTGCCGTCAGTGACCATCTCCAGGTCGGTGCTGTTATAGTACAAACAGCCCCCCGATGTATTGGGGCCATTACACCAGGAGCAGCCATTGACGGGCTCCTCCGCATCGTCGATGGAGCTTGAAATCTGCCGGGTAATGGTCACAGTACCGGCTGACGGGTCAGCGGCCTGCCCGTTCAGCTGAACGCTCTGCCCGGCGCAGATAGTCTGGTTGGGGCCGGCATTAAGCGTACACTGGCTGTATGTGATGTTTGCCAAAAATGTGAGGGCGGCTAAAAGAAATAAGTGAGGGAAGAAGCGGGCAATAGCATTTTGGAAGAAATAAGAGCCAGCTCTCCTGGAGATTGGGCTGTAGAAATGTGCCATAATTTGTTTATTAATTGTCAGTAAACACCTGCTCAATTTTAATGAGCCGTTGGGGTGTGTTTCTCATTTGAGAATAAGCGGCGCCCGCGATGCGGGCCGTCTCGTTGTCTTGTCTTTGTTTGTCATCGAACCCCGGGACGGAAAAGTACGTCCAGGAAGATCATGGGAAATTCGCAGTTTCCGGCCACAGCATAAAGCCTGAAATAATGCTGAACAGCCACTACAATGTTTCAAAAAAAACCCTCCGTTCTGAAACAGAGCGCATGCTTGTTCAGGTAAGTAATAAAAACACTATTCTCAGGGTTGCTCATTTACCCTGAGTCAAATTAAATCCGGATGGCCGCTGCAGCGCCTGATAAGGCCTACAGCGGAATGCGGCCCGGCAGTTTGTAAAGTGTAAAATGTAAGGGTGGAGAATGGGCGCGGCCCCATATGCCTTTGGCAGGGGCGCCGCAGCCGGCGTGGATGTGTGTGTTGTTAAGGTTTTTCATTGTTAAGCTATATTAAAGGAATACGTTTATACAAACCACCGCCTGGAATACAGGCAGGCTCTCTGGAAAGTGAGCAAGGCCCAAAGCGAGAACGGGCCCGTTTTATAATGTGCATATTCGAAAGTGAAGAAGCTTACGCTCCCTTTTGACCTGGGGGAAGCGCAGCGTTTCGTATTGTTTCTTAAGGGGAAGAAGATCGTGCGTCTTATCTTTCATGCCTTCAGCCGACTTGGAAATTGGAGTGAAATCTCAACCCTTTCTAAACAGGCCCCTGGCTATGAATAGATGGATACTTAAGGAGGAATATGCGAAAATATGACTTTCTTTTTAATAC
>CAZAXA010000635.1:0-3592 GCA_964488965.1 uncultured Phaeodactylibacter sp.
AAAGGCAGGTTCGAGGCCATTATTGACGGCAATATGGCCACCAGGACCAAACCAGACCCCCAGGTCTTCACCCTGGGTGCCGAAGCGATGGGCGTCAAACCGCGGGAATGCATCGTTTTCGAAGATGCCGAAAAGGGGATCGATGCCGCCCTCGCCGGCGGCTTTTACGCCGTAGGGGTAGGCAATGCCGGCAATCTGGGGCACGCTCATCTTGTAGTGCCTGATTTTATCGGCCTTACGCTGGAGGATATTCTCGATGTTATACAGATAGGATCATCTTAAAACCTTAAACCATAGATACAAAGCATGAAAGATTATCTTAAGCACGACGAATGGAGTATCATTGAAGAAGGCTTCAATGAGAAGCATAACCGCATCTCTGAAAGTGTTTTCAGCATAGGGAACGGCCGTTTCGGGCAGCGCGCCAATTTTGAGGAAGACTATTCCGGCGAGAGCCTGCCGGGCAACTATGTGGCGGGAATCTACTACCCCGACAAAACCAGGGTGGGATGGTGGAAGATCGGCTATCCCGAATACTTTGCCAAGGTACTCAACGCCGCCAACTGGATAGGGGTCAAGGTGGAGTTCGATGGCGAAGCGCTTGACCTTGCCCGGTGTAAAGTGGAATCTTTCAGGCGGGAACTCAATATGCTGGAAGGTTATCTGGAACGAAGCTTCACCGCAGTCATGGCCAGTGGAAAAAAGGTGAAGGTAAGCGCCCGCCGCTTTTGCAGTATCGTTGACGACGAAGTAGGGGCGGTCCGCTATGCCGTCACTCCACTGGATTTTTCCGGCACGCTCAGCCTGACCCCATATGTCAATGCCGATGTGAAAAATGAAGATTCCAACTATGATGAGAAATTCTGGGTGGAAGTGGAAAAGGGCGTCAAACGGCGCTCGGGTTTCGTACTGGCAGAAACCAAAAAGACGGAGTTCCAGGTCTGTACCGGGATGAAATTCGCCATCTTCCGGAACGGTGAGGAAGTGGAGTTCAATTCCTTCCGGATCCAAAAGGAAAAGTACATCGGCTGCACCGTAGACCTGCACTGTGAAGAGGAGCAGGAGGTCGTGTTATATAAATACGCCGCAAATGTATCTTCCCTCAACTACGAAAAGGAAGCGCTCGTAGCCCAGTGCAAAACGGCGGTGAAGCGGGCCTTTAAAAAAGGCTTTGGCCAGCTGATGGCTGAACATGCGGAAGCATGGAAAAACAAATGGGAAGAGGCCGATATCCGCATCGAAGGGGATGTGGCTGCCCAGCAGGGAATCCGCTTCAACATCTTCCAGCTCTATCAGACCTATACCGGCGAAGATGACCGCCTGAACATCGGCCCCAAAGGCTTCACCGGCGAGAAGTACGGAGGAAGCACCTACTGGGATACCGAAGCTTACTGCTTTCCTTTTTATCTGGCCACTGCCGACCAGCACGTGGCCCGCAACCTGCTCATTTACCGCTACCGGCACCTGCAGAAGGCCATCGAGAATGCACAGAAACTGGGCTTTACCGATGGCGCCGCCCTGTACCCCATGGTCACCATAAACGGCGAGGAATGCCATAACGAGTGGGAGATCACCTTCGAAGAGATCCACCGCAACGGCGCCATCGCCTATGCCATTTTCGACTATGTACGCTATACCGGTGAAAAACAGTACCTCATCGACTACGGCCTGGAGGTGCTCATCGGTATCGCCCGCTTCTGGGCGCAACGCGTCCATTTCTCCGAACGGCGCGGGAAGTACGTGATGCACGGCGTCACCGGCCCCAATGAGTACGAAAACAACGTCAATAACAACTGGTATACCAACTTAATCGCCCGCTGGTGCCTCCGCTACGCCATGGAGGCGATCGAATATGTAGAACAAAATGCTCCCCGGCGATTTGCAGAACTGGAAGAGAAACTGAAGTTCTACAAGCATACGGAAATCAATAAATGGAAAGAGATCGCCGATAATTTTTACCTGCCGTACGATGCGGAGCTGGATATCTTCGTTCAGCACGACGGATTCCTTGACAAGGAACTGCTGACTACCGCCGGCCTGAAAAAGAGCGACCGCCCTCTCAACCAGAACTGGTCGTGGGACCGCATCCTCCGCTCGGTTTTCATCAAGCAGGCCGATGTTCTGCAGGGCCTGTACTTTTTCGAAGACCAGTTCGATGAGGATACCATCCGCCGGAATTTCGACTTCTACGAACCCCGGACGGTACATGAATCTTCCCTCTCTCCCTGTGTGCATGTCATTCTGGCCTCCCGCCTGGGCAAAGAGGAAAAAGCCTACGAAATGTACCTGCGCACCGCCCGCCTCGACCTCGACGATTACAATAACGATACGGAAGACGGATGCCACACCACCAGCATGGCCGGCACCTGGATGGCCTTCGTTAAAGGCTTCGGAGGGATGCGCGTCTATGATGATAAGGTTCAGTTCAGCCCCTTCATCCCCCAAAAATGGAAGTCCTACTCCTTTAAAGTGCGTTTTCGGGGAAGCTATCTGGAAGTACGGGTCAACCAGGAAAAAGCGGTGATCCTTAACCACAGCGACAAGGCCCTGGCCATCAGGGTTTACGGAGAGGACAAGGAACTGCCGGCCAGCGGAAGTGTGGAAGCGCCCCATCTGAGCGGGCAGGCATAAGTGGCCTGACAGGATGAGATTGCGTAAATACTCAGAAAAATCACACAAATGATCCTACTATGAAACAGATCCTTTTATGTGTTTTATCGATGAGCCTGTGGGCTTGCAAAGGTGACCACAACAGCAGTGCACAGGATGCCGGACAACCCGCGCCTGCTCAGGCAGGCGCCGCAGCGGGCAGCCCCGTGGCGGGCGCTCCGAACCGGGCGGAGAGCGGCTCCTTCCTGCCTCCACAGGCGCCCGGCGACAACCCGCTCGCTGAAATCCTCATGCGCGATTTCTGGATTTTCGAATTCTACGTCGTCGACGATCCCGCCCTCCGGGCCGCCAATAAAGGGCGGTGGTTCAAGTTCTATCCGGACGGTACTTTTGAGGCGGGCCTCTGGCAGGAGAAGACCGGCTATGGTTCCTGGAGTTTGCAAACCGCTGATGGCGACCGTATCCTCAGGCTGGACAATATTGTCGATGCCGAAGATATCCAGTGGGAAATACAGGGAGTCAATTCCGAGCAGGATACCATGACCTGGGCAGGGATCAACAAAACCAATAATGCCGGCGCGATCACCAAAGTGATCAATTTACTCACCCGGCCGACAAAGGCGCAGTTTGGGGTGGAGGGGTAGTTTGCCCGGAAGTGAAATTGCCGATCTTATTGGGGGGGGCCGGCCTGCCGGTTTGAGAACCTTTAGCCGGCTCCCGCCAGGATAGGTTCTTAAACCTGCTGTGGGGCATGCCAGCCGCAGCTTTAAGAAACTTGCAGCCGGGGGCAGGGGGAAGTTTCTCAAAGCGGCCGCAGGTTTGAGAAACTTCTGCCGGCTCCCCGCCAGGATAGGTTCTTAAACCTGAACCCGCCCGGCATTTTTCACTCCCCCACCACCACCTTCCCCACCCAGCGCCGGCCCTCCACCCGCACTTCCAGCACGTAAAAGCCCGGCGCCAGGCCCGAGGCGCCGATGTCCAT
>CAZAXA010000636.1:0-3582 GCA_964488965.1 uncultured Phaeodactylibacter sp.
AAGCAGGAAGTGGTGGATCGTATGCATAGCCTTTATTTTTTGGTTAGGTATTTACGTTTACGTGCATTCGTACAATATGGCCGTTCACATCTCCGCAGCCACCCGTTCCACCTCCTTCCATACCCGCCAGACGTTCTTGTAGCAAATCTTTTCGATGCCTTCCTCCGAATAACCCCGCCGCAGCAGTTCGTAGATGAGGTTAGGATACTGGGAAACATCCTTCAGGCCGGTGGGCAGGCTGTCTCCTACCCCGTCGAAATCGGAACCGAAGGCGACATGATCGACGCCCGCCAGCTTTACCACATGATCGATGTGATCGGCCACCGTCTGCACATCGGCGTAAAGCGTGGGGTGGCTTTTGGCGAACTGCTGGATGATGGGCTGAGCATCGGGGTCGGAATCCTTCAAGCCCTCTTTTTCCAGGAGCGCGTTCAGTTCTCCACGCAATTCATCGTTCCGCTTGCTCATGGCTCCGTCCAGAAAGTCGGTGCCGAAATTGATCTGGATGACGCCGCCGTTCTCTCCCAGCCGTTTGATCATTTCATCGTTCATATTGCGCTCAAAGCCGGGAGTGTACCTGCGGCAGGAAGAATGAGAAGCAATGCAGGGCGCTCTGCTGATCTCCATAACCTGCCAGAAAGTACTGTCGGAAACGTGCGAGATATCCACCATAATGCCGGCGCGGTTCATTTCCAGCACCACTTCCCGCCCGAAGGGGCTCAGGCCGTTCCAGGTGTGGGTGGTGTCGTAAGAAGAATCGCAGATGTGGTTGTCCTTGCTGTGTGTGAGAGTGATGTAGCGAATGCCCTGCCGGTGAAAATAGCCGACATTGCGGAGGTCGCCTTCGATAGGGGCGCCGTTTTCCATGCCCATCGGCAGGGAGATGAGCCCCTTGCTGAAATTAGCCTCCACCTCCGCCGGGGAATTGGCCAGGGCGAATTTATCGGGATGAGCTTCGGCTATACTACGCACCATCCCGATCAGCGAATCGGCCAGCAGTTTGGCCCGCCCGTCCTGATAAGAGGCCGGAATGAAGATAGACATGAACGGAGCATCGAGGCCTCCCTTTTTAGCGCGCACATAGTCGAAATCCCCTTCATCGGTTTGAACGGGGATGCCGATGTATTCGCGTTCCAAACGAAAGTTCTGCACCCTCAGGCGATAGGGCAGGTCGACATGGCCGTCGGTGATGATGAAGCGGTGAGCCAGTTGATCCGCCTTTTCGCGCAGGCGGGCCTCTTCTGTCATCGGAGCGATCCTGCGGGCACAGCCAAACAATAATGCCGATAGCATTGCCAATCCCAGTAGCCGGCACATAAGCGTGTTGTTTTAATGAGCGTTAAAAATACACAATCCTGCCAAACCGGAATAATCATTTCCGCTTCTGATATGTTTCATAACAGTACCTATTCCGCTTCTACCATGCAGGAACGAAAAACCGTCCTCATCACCGGGGGCAACGACGGCATCGGCAAGGCAACCGCCGTTGAACTGGCACGGCAGGGCATGCAGGTAGCCCTCGCCTGCCGCAATGAGGAAAAAGCCCGGCAGGCCGTTGAGGAGATACAACAGTCAGCGGGCAATGAGCAAATAACTTTCCTGCCTTGTGACCTGGCCAGTTTTGAGAGTATCCGGCAGGCGGCCGCTTTATTCAAAAGCCAGTATGGCCGGCTCGATATCCTGATCAATAACGCCGGCATCTTCACCAGCCGGCTGGCCTTCACCCGGGAGGGGTTTGAAATGCAGTTCGGCGTCAACCACCTGGGGCATTTCCTGCTCACCCACCTTCTGCTCGGGCAGCTTCGGCAGGCGCCCGGCCCGAGGATCATCAATGTTTCCTCTGTCGCCTACCTGCGCGGGCAGATCGACTTCAGCAACCTTCGGGGAGAAAAAGGGCCGGCCTCATACAAAGGCATGAAGGCCTACTCCCAAAGCAAGCTGGCCAATGTCCTCTTCACCCGCGAACTGGCCCGGCGCTATCCGGAGATCGGATGCTTTGCCCTCCATCCGGGCCCGGTCCGTACCAGCATCGGCAACAAGCACGCCAACTGGCACACTTCCCTGGGCTGGCGCCTGCTGAAAGTATTCATGGTGTCGACGGAAAGGGGTGCGAAAACGCCTGTTTTTCTGGCCACTTCCCCGGATGTGAGAGGCGCCAGCGGCCAGTTCTTCGATGACAAACAACGCCGGCGCAACCTTTCAGCGGCAGGGCAGAATGAGGCCCTGGCGCAGCGGTTGTGGGAAGCGAGTATGGAAATGGTTGGAAATTTGCCGCCCTACTATTTCCGGCCTGCGCCTTCGTAAGGGTTGAGGTAATGTTGAAAGGACAGGCCTTTTTCCCGGGCAATGAATCTTATCATCCTACCCCAATAGGCCTGTGATAGATTATAATTTTTTTTATCATCTAAAAATGAAGAAAACAGGTATCTTGGTTTTCCCGAGGCAGTTTCCATAATCCAGATACAATTCTGATCCTTTCAACTTAATTCCTCCAAATATTGCTTCATCTCCCCCACTCCAACATCCTCCAGTATCCAATACTGCAATAGTCCTTCCATCCTGGCCATAACCTTCCGGGTCATCGCCAGGGACAGCACCAGTTCCGGGATGGGGTCATTTTTCCGGGAAACATCTGTAGGTTCAGGTTGCCGATCCTCATCCAGTTCGGCTGCCGGGAAATGATCGATCCAGCCGGTTAAACCCATATCTCCCGGTTCGGGAAAGAACTGTATGATCCGGACGAGCTTGTGCTGTTGAGGAAAATAAGCGTCAAAAATCGGGTTGGCGTCGTATTCCTTCTGCCCATTGGCGAAATGCTTGCTGTAAAACTCAAGAAAAGGAACGCCTTTTTGGCCGAAGAGCCGATGAAAGAGCCGGCGCCAATAGGCCTCGGCGAGGTTGTACACCCGCTGGTCCTCCAGAAATGTTGGAAACAAAATATCGCTGCTGCTTAAAGCATTTCCCATAACAGTACTAAAATTAATAACGTTATCGCAACAAAAGCAAATCCACCCCAAACCTCAATATCCACTCTCACATCTTTTGTTTTCCGATCCTGGAAACTTTTCCGTTCCGGCGACTGGATTCCTCCTTCCACACCTTTAATAAAACGTTCAGCATCTTCAAATTGCTTTTCTCGCATCTCTCTGTCTTTGAGGCTCAGTTTGGACTTTAGTTCATTCAATAATCGCAAACCGTCTTTTCTAGTCAAAGGCTCATCCTGATTCCAGCTTTCCGATTCTTCCAGTCCTCCTCCCTGCGCCTGAATACGCCCCCGGTGTTCTTTCTTCGACATGAATATGGGTTTAACCAGTTGACAAATGAATGAGTTCCGGCACGAGAACATCCATTCTCAAAAGCCTTGCACAAAATAAGGGTTATAATCTTTAAAAACAAGTTTAACTGTAAAAAATTAAATAATTTGCCAATTTTTCAATACAGGCCGAAATCCACTCAGGCAAGTAGCCGGACAGCATTAACTTAAATCGGGTAAAACCCACAAGGCGCAGGAAATGCCCCGCCAGGGTGCCCGCCAGGGTGCGGCTTCCCGCCGTGCCCTGGCTTAATACCCGCCCCTATCCG
>CAZAXA010000637.1:0-3568 GCA_964488965.1 uncultured Phaeodactylibacter sp.
CAGCATGCCATCTTCATGCCACTTCTCACCGAACTCGTCGCCCCCGCGCAGGCCCACCTCCGCATAGACGCCGCCCCGGTTGATGAACATGGCCCGCAGGCCCACGAAAGAGGGAGAGATGCCGATGTTGAAACCACCGTAACCGTAGAGCAGGGTGGGATTGGCGCCGTTCAGCTCCATCCCTTTTTTGTGCACGATGAAGATGGGTACACGCGCGCCGTCTTTGGATTGGAAAAATTCGATCCTGGCTTCGATCTCATCGGTCTTAACGGGCGCCTCCTGCTCGTAGAAGAGTTCCCATTTCAGGCCTTTGCCGGCCAGCCGGGCCGGGTCGAGGCGGTAAATCCTGGAAGGGCTGGTGAAGGTGCTCAGGCTTACGAATACGGCGTTTACGTCGCGGTTATAGCTCAGGCCGGAAATATTGCCCACCTCCGGCGCTTCGATCTCTTTGATGAACTTCCCGCTGAGGGAATAAAGGCGCAGGCGGCTGAGCACGTCCTTTTTCTCCTGCGTGATGATGTGATCGTCCGTCACGGTATAACCCTCCAGGACGATGTCTTTCCTTTCGGGAATGAGCACCTTCCAGTTTTCAAAACCAGGATTGCTCTTATCGGCTGACATCAGTTTGAAATTGGGCGCCTCATGGTTGGTATAGAAATAGATTTTGTCGCCGATGGCGTCAGGGTAGGCCCGGTACTTCTGGTTGGAATAAATCTCCACCGGCGCTGCATCCGAGCCGATCCGCTTCATGCGCAGGGAGTGGGTAGCATAGAAGTCGCCCTCGCTGTAGAAAGTGAGGTCGCTGTAGCGGGTATCGGAAACCGAGGCTACGTTCTTCGCGTCCCTGGGGATGAGCAGGGCCTCGTCTTCGCTGCGCGGGCTACCGATCTTGTGGAGGCGGACCTCCACCGGCTTCTGCTGGTCGATCATCTCCTGGGTGCGCACCCAAAGGTAAGCATGCTTTTCATCCTTCGTCCAGGAAAAGCCGCGCAGCCCTTCAATGGGCGCGCCCAGTACTTCGCCCGTCCTGGTGTCTATGATGTAATAAGTGCTGATCTCCGCCCCTTTGGATTGGACGCCGACGGCCACCCGCTCCGCCTTCTGGGTAAAATCCCTGCCAGTCATGGAGGTTTTGCCGGAGGGGTCCAGTTTTTCCGGGTCGAACAGCAGGATGTCTTTGCCGTCGAGGCGGGTGTAGAGCTTGGATTGCTTGTCGCCTTTTTTGCGGATGGTGTAGAACTGCCGGTCGCCCACCAGTTGCATAGGGCTGATGATGTCGCGGTCGATGTAGGCCTGGATTTCGTCGCGAAGGCCGGGTATTTCGGGGTAAGAGCCGTTGACGTAGTCGAGGGTGGCCTCGTGCTGGGCGCGGCTCCACTTTTGTACTTTCGGGTCGTTTTTGTCTTCCAGCCAGCGGTACGGGTCGGTCAGACGGAACCCGTACAGGGTGTCCACCACCGGCTCGGTGTCGGTTTTGGGGAAAATGAATTGTGCATGGGTCATGTTCATCGTCGTCGCGGTAAATGCCATTGTAATAGCCAGGTGAAGGATTGTGCGTTTCATAAGGGGAAATGGTTTAAATTTGGTGGAGGGCAAATTTAGGAAGGTTTTGATAATCAGAGGAAGAATTCTGCCGGTATTGCCAAATGGTAGACGAAGGAAGTTTTTTGCCGCTTGTACCTATATTCCAATTTGGCGGCGGGATGTTTCAGTGATTTTTTTTGGTTATTAAACCAGGCAGGCGTAAATTGTTGATCGCCCTGATTGTTAAATTTTAAGCAAAACTTTGTCAATGAATAAAAAGAACATTAAACAACTTATAAGAAAGAATGGCGTGAAGATCAAAGGGTTAGGAGTCACAAAAATAGGCTTGTTCGGGTCCTATGTACGGGGAGAACAAAAAAAGGCAAGTGATATCGATATACTTATTGATTTCAGGCCGGAAGAAGAGAATTTTGATAACCTGATGAGGATGTATGATTTGTTAGAGAGCATTTTTCGGGAAAATCGGATTGACGTTGTAACAGTGAATGGGCTTAGCCCCTATATAGGGCCTAAAATTTTAAACGAGGTTGAGTATGTCGAAATCTATGATTGATTATCTGCAGCACATATTTGAAGAATGCAAATATCTGGCAGGCCTGAATGAGTCAGGGCTGACAAAAGAAAAAATGGTCGAGGATGAAACCCTGAAAAGAGCTGTAGTAAGAAGTATTGAGATCATTGGCGAAGCAACCAAGAACATTGATAAAGATTTCAGAGAAAAATATAGTGAAATTGAATGGAAGCAAATGGCCGGGATGAGGGATAGGCTGATCCACAATTATATGGGGATTAACTATAATATTGTTTGGGATGTGATTCAAAACAAGATTCCGGCACTGAAAGAAAAAATATCGGAAATCATTGATAATGAGAAAAATGTCAAATAACCTGTCGCTTTCTCACCCTTATCGTTTTGAAAAATAAAATATAAATGTAAATTTGCTTCGAAACAAACAGAAGTTTACGATCCTGTGGCGGCATTTCTATTTCGCGCCGGGAACAACAACCTCCTACCCCATTTTGGCAATTCAAACCGCTACGTATCCAGCCCGGAAACAATAGCAACTATCTGAAAAAAAGGCATAGTGAGGTTCAGAAAGCACTTACCATATTTTTTGCTGTTCCTTGCCGTAACCATTTAGCGGTTGGTCGTTATGCTGAGGCGCGCTGGCAACTGCGTGGATTTAATTAGGCAAACTTGTTGAAATATGTAGAAATGCCTGTTAGCCTTGGGCTCACTATACATTTCCACATTTTTACGTGTTTCTACCCGATACTTATCTCTCTTCAGCTCCGCTAATCCCCATTTATAAAGAATGAGCTTTTTTGACAAGCCGCAGTCCAAAGCGACTTCAAAAGATTAGTATTTATTTGTGCATTGTACCAAAAACTCGATTAATGATGATCTCAAAAACAAAGTTCCCCTTACTGGGGCTGCTGCTGCTTTTGGCAGCCTCAGCTCTCTACGCTCAGGCACAGGATGTTGTCCGCTGTTACACGGCCGAGGCCGACCGGCAATTGCGGGAACAGTATCCCGAGCTCGGTACTCTGGAAGAATTCGAATCCTGGCTGGCGCCCCGCGTGCGGGCCTACCGGCAGCAACCGGCCAACCGGTCGGTGGTGCTGGCGATCCCGGTGGTATTCCACATCATCCACAACGGCGAGTCCGTCGGCGCCGGCGACAACCTCAGCGCCATCTATATCAACGCCCAGATCGAGCAGTTGAATAACGACTTTCGCCGCATCCTGGGCGCCTCCGGCTACAACAACGATCCCGTGGGCGCCGATGCGGAGATCGAGTTCTGCCCGGCTGCCGCCGCCCCTGACGGCAGCGCGCTGGCCGAGCCGGGCATCAACCGCATCAACCGCAACGCCAAAGGCTGGAGCGCTCCGCCCTACGGCGCCTGCGGCGCCGGCGGAAGCTTCAACAACGCCTACATCGAAGGCGCCATCAAGCCGCAATCCCAATGGGACCCCAGCCAGTACTTCAACATCTGGGTGATGGACATCGACTGCGGCATCC
>CAZAXA010000638.1:0-3559 GCA_964488965.1 uncultured Phaeodactylibacter sp.
GCGGTAGCGGAGGTAAAGGCCATCCTGAAGTTGGCGGGCGACCAATATATCGAGCCGAATGCGAAGCATTATGCCGAGGTGGTGAAAGAAGAAGTGGAAGCCTAGAGAAGCAGAGCAAATATTAATTAAAAGATCCTTCAATTCGCTATACAATGAGCAAAGAAAATAAAGATGTGCTTTACGGCCTGTATGACGATGAGCAGGTGTTGCTGAAGGCCGTCGACCAGGCCAATGCCGGCCATCTGGACATTATGGACGTCTTCACGCCTTTCCCCGTGCATGGCCTGGACCCCAAACTGGGCCTGGCCGAGAGCCGCCTGCATATCGCCGGCTTCGTCTACGGGGCCATCGGCACGCTTACGGCCTTTTTGTTCATGACCTGGGTATTCACCCGCGACTGGCCGATCATTTTCGGCGGCAAGCCCTACTGGTCGGTGCCGGCTTTCATACCCATCACTTTCGAGCTGACCGTCCTTTTCGCCTCTATCGGCATGGTGGTCAGTTTCTACACCGTCTGTGGCATGGCGCCCGGCATCACCAACCCCACGCTGGACGACCGCATCACGGACGACAAGTTCTGCATCGCTTTCGACGTAACCGGCGCGGCGGAATCCGAAAAGGACAGGCTGAGGTCCTTTTTCAGTACTTCCGGCGCCTCGGAAGTGAATATGAAGACGATTTAACCCACTTTCAAATCAAAGTGATGAGCAATTTGAAACATATACTCCTGGTGGCCATTGCAACGGTTATCCTCTATTCCTGTTCTCCGGCGGATAAAAACTTCCCGGGCAGCGAATACATGCCGGATATGGCCCATTCCATAGCGGTGGAGGCCAACGCCTATAATTATTATCATTACAACACCTGGGACAGCGCCAGCACCATCCGGCTGAAGGACCTGTCGTATCCGGGCCTTCCGGTGGAGGGCGCCGTGCCGAGGGGCTATGCCGGTATCTATTATGCTGCCGCGAAGGGAGAGAAGGCCGAAGATGTGGCCATGCAGTTGCGGGGTATCGGCAACAGCGGCATCGCAGTGCCGCTCAACGGCCACGTGCCTTACTACTATGGCGATACCGAGGAGGAACGCCTTCGCGCTACCGCTGAGATCATCGCCAACCCCTTCCCCATCACCACTGAGGGGCTGGAGCGTGGAAAAGAACTGTACACGGTCTTCTGCGGCATCTGCCACGGCGAAAAAGGCGACGGCCTGGGCTACCTGGTCAGCGATGAGAACCCGAACGTCAAGTACCCGGCAGCGCCGGCCAACTTTCTGCTCGACGATTTCGTGGCCTCCTCCAACGGCCGGTATTACCACAGCATCATGTACGGCAGGAACCTGATGGGCTCTTACAAGGACAAAATCTCCTACGAAGAGCGCTGGCAGGTCATCCATTACATCCGCTCTCTGCAGGCCAAAGACAAAAAACTGGAATACAGCGAACAGGCCAATACCCTGAACCCTGCATTCGGCGTTCCGGGCAGCCAGGCGGCGGCCCTGGCAGAAAGGGCGACGGACGCGGAAGCTGCGCCGGAAGCAGCCCCGGCAGAAGAAGAGGCTGCGCCCGCTCCCCAGGGTGGCAGCCACGGTGATGAGACGACCCATGGCGGCGGCAGCACCGGCAAGAAGTGATCAATACCGGCAAACCGAATCGACAAAACTTCAAACAAAGGCATAAAATGAACCAATTTATTTTTGAAAGCAGGTTAAAGAGCATCCTCCTGGGGTTCATGGTTCTGGGCCTGGTGTGCCTCGGCATCACCTTCTTTACGGATGACGAACTGCACACGCGTTTCTGGACCAACTTCCTGCACAATTCGGTATTCTTTACGGGTATCGCCCTGATGTCCCTCTTCATCATGGCCGCTTTCACTACGGCCTGGAGCGGCTGGCATACGCTCGTCAAGCGCATCTGGGAAGCCTTTTCGCTCTTCCTGATCCCGGGGCTCGGCCTCATGCTGCTGGTCATCATCGGCATCTGGGGGCATTTCCATCACCTGTACCACTGGGCCGACGCCGAAGCGGTCGCTTCCGACCCGATACTGCAGGGGAAATCCTCTTTCCTCAACCCCGGCTGGTACACTTTCGGCACCCTGATCATTGTGGGCCTGTGGATATTGTTTGCCGTAAAAATCCGCCAGCTTTCCGTCGATGAAGATGTGAACGGCACTCCGGCATACAAGCACCACCACAAAATCCGGATCTGGTCGGCCGCTTTCCTGCCGCTTGCCGGTTTCTCCAGCGCCGCCATCATCTGGCAGTGGATCATGTCGATCGACGCGCACTGGTACAGCACGCTGTACGCCTGGTACACCGGCGCCAGCTGGTTCGTTGCCGCTATGGCGCTTACCATACTGACGATCATTTTCCTGAAAAGCAGAGGCTATCTCGAAAAGGTGAACATCGAGCACCTCCACGACCTGGGCAAGTATATGTTCGCGTTCAGCATCTTCTGGACATACCTCTGGTTCTCCCAGTTCATGCTGATCTGGTATGCCAACATAGGAGAAGAAACGGTCTACTTCCTGGAACGCCGGGAAAATTACCCGGTGCTGTTTTACGGCAACCTGCTGCTCAACTTCGTGGCGCCTTTCCTCATCCTGATGCGCAACGACACCAAACGCAAATACGGCACTCTGGTGTTCACTTCGATCGTGGTGTTCTTCGGCCACTGGTGGGACTTCTTCCAGATGATCAAGCCGGGGGCCCGCGCCACGGCCATGGAAGCCCTGGCGCACCACGCCGGCGAACACGGGCACGAAGCGGGCGCCCATGGAGAGATGATCGCTGAAACCCTTCCTTTTGCCATGGGTTTCACCATCCCCGGTTTCCTGGAACTGGGCACGATGCTCGGCTTCCTGGCGCTGTTCCTCTACTTGGGCTTCGGCCGCCTTACCAGGGCTGCGCTGATCCCGAAAAACGACCCTTACCTGGCGGAAAGCCTCCAGCATCATGTAGAGATACATGGAGACGAGGGTGGGCATTGATAAAGAACAGAGGGCTTATTTAGACTAAATCTGAACAAGCCCGGCTTATAAGCACAGCCACAGCTTATTTTGTTATATGGCTGTATTTTTGCGGGCCTGGAGCTCGGCCTTAACAACACAATTAAACAAGCGTATAGATAATGACTGCTTTATTGGTTACAATCTGTCTGATCCTCATCGCGATCGTCCTGGTGCAGGTCGGTAAGGTCACCGAACTGGCCGGCAAGATTCGTGGAGAAGAGGAATTTCAGGGCCAGGTGAACCGGCGCCATGCCAATTATTCCCTGTTGTTCATGGTGTTGTTCATGGTGGCGACTGTTGTTTCCGCCCTGTACTATAAGAACAGCATGTTGTGGTATGGCCCGCACGAATCGGCGTCGGAGCATGGCGGCAGCCTGGACTACATGTTTGACATCACCCTGTTCTTCACGGGCATCGTTTTCGTCATCACGCAGATTCTGCTCTTTTATTTTGCCTGGAAATACCGGGGCCAGAAAGGGCGGAAGGCCTTGTACATGCCTCACGATAACCGCCTGGAGGTGGTCTGGACGGTCATTCCGGCCGTGGTGATGAC
>CAZAXA010000639.1:0-3555 GCA_964488965.1 uncultured Phaeodactylibacter sp.
GGCCCGCCATTTGTAGTGGTCGCCCTTCAGCCAGATGGCCGTCAGGTTGGGGAAGTTCTTGTCGGCAGCGATCTCATCCGGCGGCAGGTGGTTGTGATAATCGATGATGGGTTGTTCTCTGGCGTATTCATGGAAGAGGATCTCTGCCGTGCGGTTCTCCAGCAGGAAGTTCTCGTCCAGGAAAGGTTTGATATCAGGCTTGATGACTTGCATGCGTTGATTTTATTATCCTCAGTAAGATTGCCCTCCAAATATACGGGCAATATTTTCCCGTTCCCTAAAGCATGCGGCCCTTTACATGGAAAAAGAGCCCCGTTGGATAGAAGGCCGGCTTTGGAAAAGAAAAAATGCAGTTCTTTGAAGCATGATCACATACAATCCATATTTATTTATGCCCCGGAAGAGCCGTAAAGAATTTTTCGGTTTTTTTGCCCGGGAGCATAAAATAATGCCGTGAACATTTTTTAGGCTGCCGAATATGTGTATCTTTAGCTCAAAGTTTACGTTATAATCCCTAAAAGTTTAGTTCCATGAACATGCACACAACACACGGCAGCCCAATGTGGCAGGAATCTATGTTTTCGACCCTTAATTCCGAGCCACCCTAAGTTCTGCCACGATTAATCCCAAAACGGCAGGATGTACGGAATCCTCCATAGAATGGCCCTGACAGTTTCGTCAGGGCCATTCTTTTTTGCGCTCAGGCCTTAGTGATGTAATCAGCCCTTTATCGCCTTGATACCCGGCAGTTCCTTTCCTTCCAGGAATTCCAGCATGGCGCCTCCGCCGGTGGAGACGTAGCTGACCTTATCGGCCAGGCCCATCTGATTGACGGCAGCCACCGAGTCGCCGCCCCCGATGAGGGAGAAGGCGCCTTTTTGAGTAGCCTCGGCGACAGCTTCGGCCACCACCCTGGTGCCTTTGGCGAAATTTTCCATCTCGAAGACCCCCATCGGGCCGTTCCACAACAGGGTTTTGGATTGATGGATCACCCCGGCGTAGGCCTTGCGGGCCTTCTCGCCAATGTCCAGCCCCATCCAGCCGTCGGGAATGGCCTTGCTGTTGGCGGAGTTCACCTGAGCGGCAGGGTCAAATTTATCGGCAATGATAGAATCTTCGGGCAGGAGCAACTGGACGCCCTTCTGTCCGGCCTTTTCCAGCAGCCTCAACGCCAGTTCCTGCTTGTCCTCTTCTACCAGCGAATTGCCGGTTTTGCCGCCCTGTGCTTTCAGGAAGGTATAAGCCATGCCCCCGCCGATCAGCAGGTTGTCGACGAAATCCAGCAGGCGCTCCAGCAGCAGGATTTTATCCGAGACCTTGGCGCCGCCGATGATGGCGGTGAGCGGGCGCTGCGGGTTGTTCAGCACCTTGTTGGCGTTCTCGATCTCCGCTTCCATCAGGAAGCCGAAATCCTTGGCCCCTTTGCCGAAGAACTGGGCTACGGTAGTGGTGGAGGCGTGGGCCCGGTGAGCGGTGCCGAAGGCGTCGTTGACATATACGCCGGCCAGCCCGGCCAACTGCCGGGCAAGGGCCTCGTTCCCTTTCGTTTCACCCGGCTCAAAGCGGGTGTTCTCCAATATCAGCACCTGGCCGGGCTGCAGGGCGGCCGCCATTTTGCTGGCCTTTTCCCCCACCAGCTCGTCGCAGAACTGCACCTCCACCCCCAGCAGGCCGGAAAGGTGGCCTACCAGATGGCGCAGGGTGAACTTCTCTTTGTCGATACTCCCGTCCGGCTGTACTTTCGGGCGGCCGAGGTGAGACATCAGGATGGCGGACCCTCCCTGGTTCAGGATGTGCCTGATCGTGGGCAATGCGCCCCGGATGCGCGTATCATCGGTGATATGGAAATTGCTGTCGAGCGGCACGTTGAAATCCACCCGGACCAGCGCTTTTTTGCCTTTGAAGTCGAGTTTCATGATGGTTATATTTTTAGGAGAGAGAAGACAGGGCGGTGAAACAAGGCAGGATTGACAGGAGGCTCTCTCGTTGACCCCGTTAATCCTGTCAATCCTGTCTCTTTCCACATTTTCACGGCCCGGAAACAGAGGCCATTTACCTGGCCGCCAGTATGCCGGCCAGGTCGGCCAGGCGGGCGGAGTAGCCGGCCTCATTGTCGTACCAGCCCACTACCTTGACCACATTGTCGATGACCATAGTCAGTTCACTGTCGAAAATGCAGGAGTGCGGGTTGCCGATGATATCGGCGGAAACGATCGGGTCTTCGTTGTACTGCAGGATGCCCTTCAGGGCGCCTTCGGCCGCTTTTTTGAAGGCGGCGTTGATGGCGGCGGCATCCATGGGGTTCTTAACCACGGCTGTAAAGTCCGTCACCGAACCGTCGGGAACGGGCACCCGCATGGCATTGCCGTTCAGCTTGCCCTTGAGGTGGGGGAGCACCTCGCCTACAGCTTTGGCGGCGCCGGTAGAGGTAGGGACGATGGACATGGCGGCGGCGCGGGCGCGGCGCAGGTCCTTGTGCGGAGAATCGACGATGTTCTGGTCGCCGGTATAAGCGTGGATGGTCGTCATGAAGCCGCGTTCGATAGTGCAGAGGTCGTCCAGCACTTTGACCATGGGCGCCAGGCAATTGGTAGTGCAGGAAGCATTGGAGAAGATGCTGGAATCGGCATTGATCTTTTCGTTGTTCACACCCAGCACGATCGTCGGGATATTGGCGCCTTTGGCCGGAGCGGAAATGATCACTTTCCTGGCGCCTGCCTCCAGGTGCCAGCCTGCTTTTTCAGCGTCGGTGAACAGGCCGGTACATTCCAGCACCAGGTCGACGCCCATTTCCTTCCAGGGCAGTTTCCTGGGGTCTCTTTCGGCCATGGCGGCTATGGTTTTGCCATTGACGTACAGGTTCTCATCGTCCGATGACACCGTGCCGTTGAATTTGCCCTGCACGGAGTCGAACTTCAGGAGGTGGGCAAGCGTGTGGTTATCCGTCAGGTCATTAACGGCTACGACCTCTATGCCTTTCATGTTGAGCAGGTTGCGGAAAGTGAGCCTTCCGATGCGGCCAAAACCGTTGATAGCAATCTTTGTGGACATGGTTTTATGTGATTTTGTTTTACGAAAATGTTCCCGCTATTGTGTGGCATCGGTTTTCCTGTTGTTTCATGCTGTCCTTCTTTTCACCGCTCTTAGTGTAAAAATAACAATAATGCAGGCCCGATCGTTTGCCTTCCCCTCTCTTTTATTTTCCTTTGCTGAACCTTTTGCCTGCCGATGCAGTTTAGTTCTCTGTCCATCCGGTTTTTTGAGGACACAAAGGTAGAAAAAAGTTTTTCGATAATATTTTGCTTTTTTCAAAAAGAGCCTATATTTGCAGCGCTTTTGAAGGAAAAGCTGTTTTGAGTGTGCAAACTGGCCGGTTCGTCTAGGGGTTGGGACGCAGGCCCGTCTTCACAAACAGCTAAAGCTTGTTTGTTCAGCCGGGTAAAATTTTCATCCTTGAAACGAAGCTAGGCTGCCTGAAAAATTGCCAGAGAAAGAAAAAACTGGCCCGTTCGTCTAGGGGTTAGGACGCAGGATTTTCATTCCTGAAACACGGGT
>CAZAXA010000640.1:0-3550 GCA_964488965.1 uncultured Phaeodactylibacter sp.
CGGCGGGCATCGACGTCAGGATAGGCCTGATCGAACCCCACGGCCGGGAGGAAACGGCCGCCCTGATGGAGGGTATCCCGCAAATCCCTCTGAAAACCGTTTACTACAAAGGGCGGGAACTCCAGGAAATGGACCTGGACGCCATCATCATCGCCCATCCCGAAGTGGTTCTGGTGGATGAACTGGCGCATACCAACATTCCCGGCAGCCGCAACCAAAAACGCTGGCAGGATGTGGTGGAGATCCTGGACAACGGCATCAACGTGATCACCGCTTTCAACGTCCAGCACCTGGAAAGCATGAACGACCGGGTGGAAAAGATCGCCGGCATCGAAGTGAGCGAGGCCATCCCCGACAAAATCCTCGAATACGCCGACGAGGTGGTCAACATCGACCTGCCGGCGGCCGACCTCATCAAGCGCATGCGGGAGGGCAAAATTTACAAGGGGGAGCGCATATCCAGCGCTCTGGAAAATTTTTTCCAGCCGGAAAGGATATTACAGTTGCGGGACCTGGCATTGCGCCAGGTGGCCTCGCAGATCGAAAGGAAAATTGAAAAAAGCCTGCCGCCGAAGGGCCGTATGCCCATCGAACGGTTCATGGGCTGCCTCAGCACCAATTACGAAGGCGGTAAAAAAATTATCCGCAAAACCGCCCGCCTGGCCGGGCACTATCAGGCGGAATGGTTTGTTCTGTATGTGCAAACCGCCAGGGAGAGCACGGAAAAAATAAACCTGAAAGAGCAGCGCAAACTCATCGACAATTTCAAGCTGGCCAGGGAAATGGGCGGAGAAGTCCTTACCATTTCAGCAGAGGACGCGCCCAGGGGGATCGCCGGCAAAGCCCTGGAACTCGACATCACCAATATCGTCATCGGCAGGCCCGATTTCTCCATCTGGCGGCAACTCGCCGGGCGGAACTTCCTGGGGCGGCTGCTGAAATATCTGAGGGATACGGAAATCGACATTATTATTGTGTTCTAAGGGCATCCGTCTGAGGGGGGGGAGGTTGTTTGTCGTTTGTTGCTTCCAGGCATTGGCTGCCGGTACTGCCCAGCCTGGGCGGGCGCCCCAACCAACAACAAACAACAAACAACGAAACCTTATCACACATTAAAAAGGCAACCTGTTCAAAAGTTAATGGCATGAAAATCAAGCATCAACTTCTTTTGTCTTTCGGCTCCCTCTTCGCAGTGATCCTGCTGCTGGGCGGCGTGGGCAGTTATTACATCTACCGCCTGGCGAGGGATTCGAGGGCCATTATCCAGGATAACAACCGCTCGCTGGATTTTATGCAGGAAATTGACGAGGCCCTCGACGATATTCAGTTCCTGCTCGCCGGCTCGTCGGCGGCCGGATATGAAGAACCGCTTTCCATTATCCGGAAAAACCTGGATCTTCAGCAGGCCAACATCACTGAAAGGGGAGAAGAAAGGCTGACCCTCCGGCTTAAAACGCTGACTGACAGGCTGGATGAAGCCCTGGCCGCCAACCCTCCGGACGCCCTGGCCATCCACAGCGAAATTCACGAGATCAACACCCTGGTGAATACCATTTTCAACCTCAACCAGGACGCCATCGAGCAGCGCAATCAAACCGCAGGCAAAACGGCGGACGAAGTCTTTCTCTATATGATCATATTCGGCGCCGGCGGCATCATCATCGGCCTGCTGGTCACTATCAGCATGCCTTCGGTCATCTCCAAACCCGTTGATACGCTCAACGACGCGATCAGCCAGGTGGCCAAAGGCCGGTATGATATTAACATCCCCATTATCACCGAAAACGAGTTCGGCAGGCTGGCCCGCTCTTTCAATAAAATGGCCCAGAAGCTGAAAGAATATGAGGAAAGCAACCTTGCCAGGATATTGTTCGAGAAAAAACGCCTGGACGCGGTCATCGACCAGTTCAACGGCGCCGTGGTAGGCCTGGATGAGGCGAAGATGATCATTTTCGTCAATGAGCGGGCCTTATCCCTTATCGGCCTGGAACGAAAGCAACTCATCGGCCGTTACGCGCCGGATATTGCCCTGGCCAACCCGCTGATGCAAAAACTGACCAGCCGCCTGATCATCGGCTTTGACTATTGGGAAAAAGAAGCCTACGGCCCCGTAAAGATCACTGAAAATAAGCAGGAAAAATTATTTTCCCAGGAAGTCATCCATGTTTCCATAAAGCCTACCGGCGAAGACCGCAGGGTTTTGATCGGACACGTTATCATATTGACGGACATCACTGAATTCGCTGAAAAAGACCGGGCCAAAACCCGCTTTATCGCCACTCTGAGCCATGAACTCAAAACGCCGGTAGCCGCCATCGACATGGCCGCCAGCCTTTTGGAAAACCAGAAAACGGGCGGCCTGAACGGCGGCCAGCGCGAATGCCTGTCCACGATCCGGGAAAACAATAAGCGCATCCAGCGCATCATCAACGAGATTCTCGACCTGTCGAAGATCGAGAGTGGAAGCATCGAAGTCATCAATGAAAAAACAAACGTCGAACAGCTGATCAACAAAGCCGTCCTGGGCGTCATACCATTCGCTGAGGATAAACATATCGACATCAGGGCTAACCTTCCCGACCGCACCTTATCGGTCATGGCCGACCCCCAGAAGACGATATGGGTGCTTAACAATTTCCTTACCAATGCCATCCGCTATTCCCCTTCCAATGACATCATCGAAATGAGCGCGAGGGAAAATGAAGTGGATGTGTCCCTTTCGGTGAAAGATAACGGCAAAGGCATTGCTCCCGGCCTGAAAGATAAGCTGTTTCAGCCCTACGCCCGCTCGAAAGACAATGATGCCGAAGGCGCCGGCCTGGGCCTGGCCATTTCCAAGGAATTTATCGAGGCCATGGGAGGCAGCATCGGAGTTCAATCCGAGCCCGGACAGGGCGCCACTTTCTGGATCAAACTGAGGAAAGCCCGCGATTGAGCGGCCCTTGTTCACAAGCATGAAATATGCGCTTTCGAAACCCCGCGTGATCAATGGCCGCCGGGCTGCATCGAAGTGAAGGTTGATGCTCCCGGGGAAATGAATAGGGTTGCCGGCTTTGCCCGGGCTCCCTACCGAAACTCCCTCGCATCCTTCCCGATAAGATAATTTGCCACCCAGCTGTAGGCGAAAATCCCCAGCAGGAAGATAATGGCCAGAATGTTCATCCCGGAAGTGAGGACGGCCAGCAGGCCGACGCCGGCCAGGCTGTAAGTATAGTAAGAAAGCTGTTTCCGCGCCTTGCCCGCCGCATCAACGCTGAACAGGCCGCCCACCGGCAACAACAGCAGAAGCAGGTAAATGCCCAGGTAGAGCAGCATGGCGACGCCGCTGAAGGCCCAGGCCAGCAGGCTGACGAGGGTCCCGGCGCACAGCAGGCCGACAGTGGTGGAGGCCCGCAGCTCGTCCTCGTCGAGGGCGTACCGGCCCAGGGGGTGGAGGCGCAGGAAGAGGTTGGATACCGGCATGGCGATCCAGGAGGAAAAGGCAAAGAGGATGTACAACCCGATAAAGGGATAGAGGAAGGGCGCCATGGAGGGGGATTTTTCCGCCACC
>CAZAXA010000641.1:0-3547 GCA_964488965.1 uncultured Phaeodactylibacter sp.
ACGCGGCCTACCACCGCCGCAGGATGTGGATCGATACGGAGCGTTACGTGCCGCTGCGGGAAGAATTGTACGCCAAAAGCGGTCAATTGCTGAAGCGCACCACCCTGTCGAAGGTACAAAAGATACAGGGGCGATGGTTTCCCACGGCCATCGTCTTCAAAGATATGCTCAGGCAGGGCGACGGCACGGAGTTCCGGATGACGAATGTGAAATTCGACCAGGAGATCCCGGAGTATTTGTTTACGAAGGCGGCCTTGAAGCAATGACCAATAAATCCGCCGTAACCGCCCCATCCTGCGCCGGATAGGCCTTGCGCTGCAGGCCGAAACCGCATATCACTGCATCAAACTCGCGGTTCATTTTGCCGATTGCAAAACCGTGAACTTATTTTTTAAGGGTTGCTTAATTGATATCCTTTCCCGCTTTCAGTTTTTCAATATTTGCGGCAACCGTGGTTTTTGCGCGATCCCCGGGGGCCTGCGCCAAAGCTTTTTCCGCATACACCAATGCTTTCGCAAAGTCGCCTGTAGCCGAATAGGCGTAAGACAGACCGCTATTCACCGCATATACCGCTCCGAATTTTTCCTGCGCGGCCAGCATAATTTCCAGGGCTCTGTCCACCCGGTTTTGCCTGATCAATGACCGGCCGTAAGCGGTGTACTCATTGATGTTGGCAATGGCCAATCCTTCATTCATCACGGAATCGGCCTCCGCCTGCCTGTTCAGCTTTTCGTAGCCGGCCGCCAGGTTCTGGTATGCGTCAAAACCTGTCTGCCCGTAAGGCCGCCCCGTGACCGCCCTTTCCGCCCAGCCCAATGCCTCCTCCATGTTGATCCCTTTATCGAAGCAATACATGGAGCCGTGGATCAGGTTGGCGCTGAGGAACCCCTTGGCCCCTGCAACCTGTTCCCTCAGCCTGGCCAGGATGATGTTGTAGACATCCACCTCCACTTTGAAGGGCACTGATCGTTTCTCCCATTGCATGGCAATGACGCAGCTTTTTTCCTGGTGTTCAATGAACTCGTACTTCATCCATTCCACGCTTTTATCCAGGGCTACCGGTTTTACATTCACTCTCAGCACATCATCCTCCGG
This sequence comes from uncultured Phaeodactylibacter sp., assembly GCA_964488965.1. GTDB lineage: Bacteria > Bacteroidota > Bacteroidia > Chitinophagales > Saprospiraceae > JACJXW01. Next base: position 1,096 of record CAZAXA010000641.1, read on the forward strand.
TTTATAGTAAAAGCTGCCCCATGCCTCGGTTTGCCTGGAAAAAATCACGGCAGCTTCATCTGTGCCCATAGCTATGAAAAGAGCGTAGGCGCCGGCCTTCAAATCTTTGCCTTCCACCTTGACGTCATGTTCAAAACTGATCACCGTCGCTTCATTGGCGCCGGCCCGCCAGGGGCTGGTATTTTTGCCACTTATAAAATTGTATGTGCCGAAGCCGTCAGCCACCACGCCGCCCCATATTTTCCCTTCCCGGCCTTTCACTCCCGGCCGCGAATATTTAATGGTGACGCTGGTGATGCCCACTTCTTCTGAAATGGTTGCCCTGATGTTGCCGCCGTCTCCGGGCAGGTCCATCTGGGCTGTTGCGGCTGTTGCCGTGAAGGCGATCGCGATCGAAAGCATAAGCGATTTCATGTGGCGGTTATTTTTTGATTTAATGTTCCTGGTTGCGAAGTATTTTTATGCAATGATATCCTGTTAGGGGAAAGGCGGCAAGCCGGCGTCAACAGACAGCGGCTTATGGTCAACGAACAGCGCCAAAAGGAGATACCCCGCGGAAATTAATATCCTAAATTGCAGCATGAAAATCCTGGTCCATAAAGAGCGGTTCAAACTTTACCTGTGGCTCGGGGGCGCTTATCTTTTGCTCTGGCTGTTCGCGGACCTGTTCAATAATCCTGAGACCTTCCTCAAAAGGACGGTCAATCACCTCTGGCTGATAAGCTTTATCATTGTCGTCAATTTTGTATTTTTCGAGTACACCCTGCCTTTTATCAAGCCAAGCTGGAGAGGGATTCTGGCGGCGCCCTTTCTTTTATTTGCCCACCTTCTGATATATTCATTCGGCTTCTACGCCTGGCGGTATATTGGCATTCAGTTACATATTTACTTTCAGCTGATCGTACACCCCTCCCTGCTGAAGGGGGTCGAATATCATTTTCCATATAGTTTCTTCTCGATCTTCTTTTTTGGCATTATCCGGCATATTTATGATTACAGAAAACTGAAGGAAGCGGCGCAACGGCTCCGCATCGAAAAACAGGAGGCCGAGCTGAACTATCTCAAATCGCAGACGAACCCGCATTTTTTATTCAATACGCTGAACAACATCTATTCTCTGTCGAGAGACAAGTCTGACCTGGCGCCGGAATCCATTCTGCGCCTGTCGAAAATCCTGCGTTTCATGCTGTACGAAGCCGGCGGGGCATATATAGCGATCGGGCAGGAACTGAAGGTCATCGACGATTATATCGCTCTGGAGCAGTTGCGTTACGATGAATCGCTGCGAATCAACTTCAACTATGATGTTGAGGATATGAAGCAGGCCCTGCCGCCGCTGCTGCTGATCCCGCTGGTGGAAAATGCTTTCAAACACGGGGCTTCGGAAACGAGGGCCCGGCCCTTTGTCGATATTCACCTCTCCGTTAAGAACCGGCAGTTGGCATTTTCCGTCAAAAATTCCGCAGAGGCATTCCCTGAGGAAACGCGTGTAAAAGAAAATATCGGCCTTTCCAACCTGAGGCGGCAGTTGGAACTGCTCTATACGGATTACGAGCTGTCGGTTCAGCAGGGCGGATCGGAGTTTACGGCTGTTTTAAAGATCAACCTGGCGAGCCATGTCTAAAATAAAGTGCATCATAGTAGAAGATGAGCCCCTGGCGGTAAAGGTACTGGCGGATTATATCTCCCAGGCGCCGTTCCTGGAATTGCAGGGAACCTTTAAGGATGCTATCCTGGCCACCGAATTCCTGCGGGACAATAATACCGATCTGATGTTTTTAGATATCCACCTGCCTAAATTGAAAGGCATGGCCTTTTTGAAAACGCTTGCCCATCCGCCGGCGGTGATCATTACGACCGCTTATCACCAATACGCCGTGGAGGGGTTCGAGCTGAACGTCACCGATTACCTCCTGAAACCGATTGAATTTGAGCGCTTTTTAACGGCGGTGAATAAGGTAAAAACTGCCGAAAGGGAAAACCGGGAATTTTATGAAGGCCAGGGGGCCAAAGATTTCATATTCCTGAATGTGCAAAAAAAGAAGGTGAAAATCTTATTCGCTGATATTGTTTACATTGAAAGCCGGAAGGAGTACGTCAGGGTCGTCACTGCCAGAAAAGAATACCTTTCCAAAATGAGTACGCACGAGATCGAAGCGCTACTGCCCGCAGGCCGCTTTGTACGGATACACCGGTCATTTATCATTTCCATCAGCAAAATAGAATCCTATACCGCCGAAGCAGTGGAGGTAAACGGACTTGCTATACCGATTGGCAGGGGCTACAGAGGGATTATAGAAAACCTGTAGCCCCTGAGCATACGCCCGAGCGAGGCCAGGGACTGTTCATTCAACGGTGTCAGGATAATCGGCCGAATTTCATATTCGACTGATTATCAGACGTCGCGTCGCTGCGTCGGCTATCAGTCTAAGGTTGGACAAGGGAGCTGGCG
>CAZAXA010000642.1:0-3547 GCA_964488965.1 uncultured Phaeodactylibacter sp.
ACGGCTGACGCCGCCCCAGTTTACCACATTGGGCGTAGGGCTGTTGTAGTTGTATTCCGTTTCTTCCCATCCGTAGAAGGTATGGGGCAGAGACAGGTAATGGCCCGCCTCGTGAGGCCAGGTATAGTCGTTGGGGCCCAGGCACCCCTTGCTCAGGGCTACGGCGTCGCCTCCGAAGCCGCCGCCGCCGGGGAGGTAATAGCCACAGGCCCCGGCCGGGTCGTTGACGATGTAGCAGTTCATGGTGTTGGGCACGTTGTTGTCCCGCATCATCTGAGCGCCCCCCGAATAGTTGTGGTTGTAATAATTGTTGTTGTTGATGTAGCGGATGTTCCCTTTGATGTAGAATTTGATGGCCGCCTGTTCATAAGCCCGGTTGAGGTGGCAGAAGGCGCCCATCAGCCGGCTGATGGCAATATATCCCGAGCCGTTGCTCTGGCCGACGATGTGGATGGTCACCGGCACGTAGAGCGTATCCAGCATAGACCGGTTGGTTACCGGAGGGTTTTGCTGGTAATTTTCCAGCCATTGGGATTTGTAGGCAGGCGTGCCGCAAAAGCCGGCCGGGGTTTCCTGTGCCCGGGCGCCAAAAGCAAGGGCCAGAGCGAGTATGACGAGAACCTTTTTCATGCGGATAAACTTCGTTTTTTAATCATTTACGATAATTTTCCGAACCAGTTTCCCTTTTTCGGTATCCAGGCTCAAAAAATACAGGCCGCCTTCCAGGCGCGGGAGGCTCAGCTCCAGGGAAGTGTTCCCGGCGGCGAATTCACGCTGCCCGAACGCCCGCAGTTCCTGCCCCATGGCATTGATCAGGGACAGGCTCCCTCTGAAGCCGCTGCGGCTTTGCAGGCTTACCCTCAGGTTCTGTCCGCTGACGGCCGGGTTGGGCGCCGCCACAAAACCCTCTATCAGCTCGTTGGAGCCGGCGCTCACCGCATTACCGGTCTGGAGCTGAAAAACTTCGGAAGCAGGGGCGCAGGTGCGGTAATAGGTCATGGGCGTGACACGCCAGTAATACGTCCTGCCGGCCTCCAGGCCATTCGCCACCTTGCTGCTGCCGGCCACCATTTCTTCATATGCGATCTGCTGGTCGGAGAAAGAAGCGTTGCGGGCGACTTCCAGCAGGTAGAAATCGGCGCCGGGAATGTCCTCCCAGTCAAAATTCACGGCATTGTAGTATCCCAGCACGGCATCATCGGCGGGCGCCAGCAGGGCCGGGGCCTCGTTCATCTCCGTGAGGTTGGGAATGTGGCCGGTGCGGATGTAAGAGCGGGCGCCGCTGTTATAATCCTGGATCATCATGGCCTTCTGGCTTTCCGTGAAGAAATAGTCGTCCGGCTCGCACTCCAGGAAATAACCCATAAACAGTTTTTCTTCGGTGTCGATCAGGTCGCCGTTGGAATCCATGACGCCTGCATTGTAGTTGCAGTTGGGCCAGCCCAGGCCGAAGTTGTAATCCGGAGGCGTATCGCAGAGAAAATCTCCGGCGCTTCCGCAGTTGGCGCTGCGGTTTACCAGTTCCACCGGGATGAACCCGTAGGGCGGGGCAAGGGAGACGCTCGGGGCCGTCGTCAGAGTGACGGGGTTGCCGTGGACGGCGTCATCATAGGGCTCGCCTTCCCAGCCGTTGAAAGGGTGAAGCAGGCTGAACCAGTGGCCCATCTCATGCGAAAGGGTGATGCCATCCTTTTGAATCTCGGCCTTCGACATGACCAGCCAGTCCCTGCCGGGAGTAGGGTCATTATACCCCAGGACGACGGAAGGGCCGGGGGCGTTGCCCTGGTTGGCGCTTTCGGGAATGTAAATGTTAACGGCCGCATTGTCCCGGGCGAAGGCCATAATTGTGTTGACGGTGTTCTGGTGGTTGGTATATACCGCGGTATTGTTGATATAGTTGAATCCACCCTTGATGTAGAACTGCAGGCCCACGCCGGCAAAGTCTTCATTGAGAGAACAAAGCTGATCCAGGACTTTGCGCTTTGCGATCACTCCGGAGCCGTCGTTGCGCCCCACCAGGTGGAATTTTACCGGAACGTAAATGGTGTTCCGAAACTGAACGGCGCCGTTCTGATAAGCTTCCTTGTTGGCCAGCAGCCGCCCGGTGATCATATCCAGCGCCTCGCGGGTAGTGCCGCACCAGCCGCTGGACTGGGCGGAAATGTGGGCCGCCCAGCCTGTACATGCGAGAAGAGTAAGTAAAAGAGATCTGAACATTGCTGAAGGATTTAATTTTTTGCCTGTAATAATAAGTACAAAGGCACTGCAAAAATAGTAAAAATGCGGCCCGGCAGCTACCGGCTGTTCACCGGATATTTGGTCTGCTGTGTGCTAAACCCACTTAATTGGATGTGGTGTCCCCGTTCGGTTTTTCAGGCTTTTCAGGCGCCGGAACTTTTACCGGATGATGACGGGTAACAGGCCCGGGATCATTTCAGTTTGATCCTAAATTTCACTAGCTTTGCACCAAATTTTCAGGGGGGTGTTTGATTGAAATGCGGGCTTCTTAAAATGAGCGTTTAATTAAAAAATATCAAACGAAAAGATCATGAGTAAAGTAACCGTTGTTGGGGCCGGCAATGTCGGCGCTACCTGCGCTAACGTCCTGGCTCACAAAGACCTGGTCAAAGAAGTAGTCCTTCTCGACATTCAGGGCGACCTCGCCCGGGGGAAAGCCCTGGACAGCTGGCAGCAGGCGCCCATCGATTATTACAGCACCCGCCTGGCCGGCACGGAGGACTATAAGCTGACGGCCAACTCCGACATCGTGGTGATCACGGCGGGAGTGCCCCGCAAGCCCGGTATGAGCCGCGATGACCTGATCTCCACTAACGCCAGGATCGTCAACATGGTGACGAAGTCCATCATGGAGCATTCCAAAAACCCGATCATCATCGTAGTATCCAACCCGCTGGACGTGATGACCTATGCCGCCTATAAAACTTCCGGGCTCAGCTCTTCCCGCGTGTTCGGCATGGCCGGCATCCTGGATACGGCGCGCTACCGGGCCTTCCTGTCCGAAGCCCTGAAGGTTTCTCCCAAGGACATTCAGGCCGTGCTGATGGGCGGCCACGGCGATACGATGGTGCCGCTGCCCCGCTATACGACGGTCTCCGGCATTCCGGTGACGGAAATGATCGGCGGCGCGGAGCTGGACGCCATTGTGGAACGCACCAAAGCAGGCGGTGGCGAGCTAGTAAAACTGATGGGTACTTCCGCATGGTATGCTCCCGGCGCCGCCGCTGCCCAGATGGTGGAAACCATTGTCCGCGATGAGAACCGCATTTTCCCCTGCTGCGCCCTGCTCAATGGCGAGTACGGCATGAAAGACGTCTTCCTGGGCGTGCCGGTAAAACTGGGCGCCGGGGGCATCGTTGAAATGCTGGAACTGAAGCTTAACAAGGAGGAGATGGCCCTGCTGGAAGCCTCGGCCGGGCACGTGCGCGCCGTTATGGAGGTGTACGATAAGATGCCGGCATAACCCTTGTTATTCGTTGTTTGTTCTTGCCTGCCTGGATGCGGTACACTTTCGGGCCAGGCATGAAGG
>CAZAXA010000643.1:0-3545 GCA_964488965.1 uncultured Phaeodactylibacter sp.
TCCAAAATTTAATTCTAAATTGTCCCTGCCCCATTTCTTGCCGCTTGAATGAGCCACCCAATGCCGGAGGGGAAGGGGTATTTGTTAAGATTTGGACTGGGTAATTACATTTTCTTTTGCCTGCCTAACCGTATTTGACGCAAACATTTTTGGGTTCGGTAAAAAACCGCATAGCCTCGAAGCCTCCCTCTCTGCCCAGGCCGGAGTTTTTCACACCGCCGAAGGGCGTGCGCAGGTCGCGCACCATCCAGCAGTTGACCCATACTATTCCTGCCTGCAGTTGCTCTGCCACGCGGTTGGCGCGGGATATATCCTGCGTCCAGACGGTTGAGGATAAACCGTAGCGGGTGCCGTTGGCCAGCGCGACGGCCTCCTCTTCGGTGTCGAAGGGCGCGATCGTCACAGCCGGCCCGAAGATTTCTTCCTGGTTGGTGCGGCATTCCAGAGGCAGGCCTTCGATGACCGCCGGGCGCAGGAAGTAGCCTTCCTCAAATTCTCCCTGCATTTCCACCCGGTTGCCGCCGCAGAGGATGACGCCGCCCTCCACCTCCGCCAGGGAAAGGTAGCCCTGCACCTTCTCCATATGCTGCCTGGAGACCAGCGCGCCGAGGTCCGTCACTGAAGAAAAAGGGTCGCCCACCTTGAGGAATTGAGTGCGCTTGACCAGCTCTTCGCGGAATTTTTCATACAGGGGCCGCTCTACATAAATGCGGGAGCCGCACAGGCAGATTTGGCCGTTGTTGGAAAAGGAAGAACGCAGCGTACCCACCATCATCTCATCGAAATTGCAATCGGCGAAGATGATATTGGGGTTCTTGCCTCCCAGTTCCAGGGATAGCTTCTTAAAAACCGGCGCCGCCGTCCGGGCGATCTGCTCCCCCGTCCTCGTCCCCCCGGTGAAAGAGATGGCCTTTATCCTGGGGTGCTCCACGATGGCCTGCCCGGCTTTGGGCCCCAGCCCGTGGACGATATTGAGGACGCCCGGCGGCAGTCCAGCCTCGATGCAGGCCTTGGAAAGCAGGTAGGCCGTCATGGGTGTCAGCTCCGAAGGCTTGCCCACTACGCAGTTGCCCGCAGCCAGGGCCGGGGCGATCTTCCAGGTGAAGAGGTAGAGGGGAAGGTTCCAGGGAGAAATACATCCCACCACCCCCAAAGGCTGGCGAAGGGTGAAATTGATCGCCTCCCCTGCCATGTGGTGCGACTCGGAACCGAACTGCAGCACCGAGGTAGCAAAAAAACGGAAGTTGGACTGCGCCCGGGGGATATCCACACTCATGGACATGGACAGCGGCTTGCCGGAATCGATCGTCTCGGCGCGGGCAAAGGCCTCCATATTCTGTTCGATGATATCGGCAATGCGCATCAGCAGGCGGAAGCGCTTGCGCGGCTCGGCCATCGACCATTCCGGAAAAGCCCGCAGGGCCGCTTCGGTAGCGCGCTGCACGTCCTCTTCATCGGAATCGGGCAGGTGGGAATATATCTTTCCCGTTGCCGGGTTGTAATTATCGAGGTAAGCCCCGGAAACGGCCGGCATCAGCGCCCCGTCAATGTAATTCTTGATGTACTTATCTGGCGTCATGGATGGGAAGGGGAGTCGTGATTTTTGATTTTTGCCCGTCTCTTCGAGCCGGGTAAAATTTTTGATTTGGGATCTGGGGCCCGGCGGTTGATCGGGGAGCTTATAAATGTAAACCGGAAATCCGGAAAATCAAAGCTCTCCGACAGCTTTGAGAAACTTCTTTATGCTCCTGCCCGGCAAGTTTCTTAAAGCTGAGCAGGTAATCCCCACTTCAAAACTCCCCGTTCGCCTCCCGGTACACCACGGCCAGTACTACCTGCCCTACCGCTCTCAGGGTGCGCCGGTCGATGATATCCATGTCGTCATCATGGGTATGCCAGTGCTCGCCGAAGCCGGTCTGGGTATTGTCCTGCCGGTTGATGATATCGATCATAGGGATTTTGGCGATGGTATTGACGAAGTAGTGGTCGTCCGTAATGCCGCCTCCTTCATCGTTGACGAAGTAGTTGCCGTAGCCCATGTCCTGGGCCAGTTTCCATACTTTACTGACGACGCGCGGGGCAAACTGCACGGAATAGTACTCTCTGGGGAAACGGGCGCCGGCGGCGCCAACCATATCCAGCAGGATGCCGTACTTCGGCCGCTGCTTGCCGCTGAGGTGCAGGTTACGCGCCCAGTACTGGGAACCCAGAGCATAGGTTTCCGCCCGGTTGCCGCCGCTCTCGCCGTAGTCTTCCGCATCGAACAGGACGAGGTCCACCCCCATTTCGATGGGATGCGCCTGCAATTGCCGGGCAACCTCCAGCAATACGGCCACGCCGCTGCCTCCGTCGTCCGCCCCGAGGATAGGCTCGTCCGTCCGTTCCTCATTGATGGGAGAATCAGCGAAAGGCCGGCTGTCCCAGTGGGCGGCCAGCACGACCCGCTTTGTGGCTTCCGGATTGAACTGGGCAATGATATTGGTGGCCTTCAGCTTTTCCCCGGTATAGGCGGTGGGCTGAAAGTCCTGTTCGATGACTTTGGCGCCGTAGCTTTTTAACTTATCCGCCAGCCATTGCCGGCACTGCTGATGGGCGTCAGTATTGGGTACCCGCGGCCCGAAGGCCAGCTGCCGCTCCACAAAAACGTAGGCAGAGTCCTGCCCGAATTTAGGCACAGGGACTTTCTCTTTAGGCGGCGCCTCTTCGGCGCTGCGCTGGCCGCTGCCGTCGGACTTACAGGCAGGAAGGGCCGCCAGCAGAAGGCCGGCGAAGAAGAGAGGAAGAAAGAGCCTTTTGAATTGCATGGGTCTTTTTTTATGGAGGCGACACCTTTTTCCGAACAGGCCGCAGAGGGAGAGCGTCACTTCTTTTCCAGTTTAGAGGGGTCGAAATGCCGCCAGCCCTGCGCCTTGATGTCGTGCAGGTTGCCGCCTCTGGTATGCAGCTTAACGCCGTCTTCCGGCGGCACGATCTCGCCCGCAATATAGATATCCGGCAGGTATTTTACCTTATCCACATCCTTCGGGTCGATGGTGAAAAGCAACTCGTAGTCCTCCCCCCCGCTCAGGGCGCAGGTGATGGGGTCGAGTTGGAACTCCAGGGCCTGCAACTGGGCGTCGGGGTGGACGGGTACGCCGCTCTCCTCCAGGAAAGCCCCCACGCCAGACTGCCTGCAGATGTGGAGGAGGTCGGACGACAGGCCATCGGAAATGTCGATCATGGCGGTGGGCGCCAAGCTGTTCTTTTCAAAATTGTCGATCATATCGCGCCGGGCTTCCGGCTTGAGCTGCCGCTCGATGAGGTACTCGTGGCCCTCCAGTTGGGGCTGTATGCCGGGGCCGGACAGGTAGACCTGCTTTTCGCGCTCCAGGAGCTGCAGCCCCAGGTAGGCGGCGCCCAGATTGCCGGTGATGCAGATCAGGTCGCCCACCCGGGCGCCGCTGCGGTAAGCCAGCTTACCCTTCTCGCCCTGCCCGATGGCCGTCACGCTGATGACCAGGCCGCGGGGGGAGGAAGTGGTGTCGCCGCCCACCAGGTCTGTCTTA
>CAZAXA010000644.1:0-3536 GCA_964488965.1 uncultured Phaeodactylibacter sp.
GTCTCATGGTGGATGTAGCGCTTCTGAAGGTCTTTGCGGTCCCACCACGGTTGCGGGCCAGTTCGTCCTTGAGCTGCCGGATTTTTTCTTCCGTGGAGATTTCATCCCGGACCATGACCTCCATCAGGCCGGTGAATTGCCGGTCGGTAGCCTTCACGCGGGCGGCGATGAGGCTGCGCTCCTCCAGTTGGTACTGCTTTACGGTTTCCGGCCGCATGTGCTTCATGCCCAGAAAGATGATGGGGTTGTTTTCCTTGAAATACTGGGGCAGGTAAAAGCTTTTACGGCCTTCGAACGACTGCTGGTCGAAGTCGATGGCCCGCAGGCGGAACTGGGCGCCTTCGATGTCGGGCGTAATGTCCACCACATAGTTATAGGAGCGCATATCGCCCAGGAGGCGTACGAAGCAACGCTCGTTGAACTTGATGAACTCCTTGGCGATCCGTATCTGGTTAAAGGTGGTCTCATCCAGGTTCTTTCTCATGAAGTCGTCGCCGGGAATGCCGGCCACGTGCTCTTCGATGAGGGTGTCTCCATCCACCAGGAACATGACCCGGTTGGGGGAGAGGATGTCTTCCAGTTCCAGCCCGTACACCCGTGAAGCATCGGCTTTTTTGACGTAGAAGTGGTCGTAGTTGTCGTTCATCCGGTTGATGATACGCACCCGGAAGGGTTTGGTATTGCCGAAGGTGCAGAAGTCGATGCGGGCGACGGTGAGGTGTTCCAGCACTTCCACATCGCCGTCGGTTTTCAGCAGGGCATAGATCAGCTTCATGGCGTCGTTGACCTCCCGGCGGTCGGTTTCGGAGTAGTACACGGTTTCCCAGAGCGTGTCGTTGCCCTGCTGGTCGAGCAGGGGCACGGAAGAATCGTAGCGCAGCAGGTCGCGATACTGAATGGGCAGCGCCGTGGCCCGGTTATGCCGCCGCAGGTAATCCCGGAGCTCTGCCTGTACCGGGATCAGATACTTCTTTCTGGATGGAACGTTGCCTTTCATCATATCCTCAACACATTACTTTGCATGCATTTTACAAAAAAAGCGGCAGATATAGTTCGCGCGGCATAGAATGTGAATTTTCCGTAAGCGCGAACTTATACTGGCGCACGCATGGTTTTGTGGAACACAAAACCTGCGAGGCCAGTATATACTGACCAGGCTGGTTTTGAAATGACAAAACCAGCCATGCGTCAGTATAATAGTGGCCGGCTTAGAAGCTACTTCTGTTTTTAACATTCTAAGCCGCGTCATCTATAAATTAAAAAAGGCGCTCTGTCCGGAGCGCCTCGCGCGTCACTCATATGTTGAACAAACGCTAACTTTCGGAACCCGGGCCGATATGTTTTTCCTTCATCAGGCCTTCCAGTTCAGGCAGCACGGTCATATCTTCGATGGTGGAAGGCGGGCTGTAGGCCTTGCCGTCGGCGATGAAGCGCATGATCCGGCGCAGGATTTTGCCGGAGCGGGTTTTGGGCAGGCGTTGCACGACCGCCACCTTTTTGAAGGAAGCTACCGGGCCCACTTTATTTCTGACCATTTGCACCAGCTCTTTCTCCAGTTCCGCTTCTCCCATTTCGACCCCGCCTTTGAGCACTACGAAACCCACGGGAATCTGCCCCTTCATCTGGTCTTCGACGCCGATGACCGCGCATTCGGCGACGGCGGGATGGGAGGCGACCACTTCCTCCATTTCGGAAGTCGAAAGGCGGTGGCCTGCCACATTGATAATGTCATCGATCCTGCCGGTGATGAACACATAGCCATCCTGGTCTATGTAGCCTCCGTCGCCGGTAAAATAATAACCCGGATAGGGGCTCATATAGGAATTGATAAAGCGGGCGGTGTCGTTCCACAGGTTGGGCAGGCAGCCCGGCGCCAGGGGCAGGCGGATGACGACCGCGCCTTCCTGCATGGGAGGCAGGCTTTCTCCATCGGGGCTCACCACTTTAAGGTTATAGCCGCAAACCGGCTTGCCGGCGGATCCGGGCCTGATGGGCAGCATTTCCACTCCCACCATATTGGCCAGCATGGGCCAGCCGGATTCGGTCTGCCACCAATGGTCGATCACCGGCACATTCAGCAGCTTGCCGGACCACTCCAGCGTAGCCACGTCGCAGCGCTCGCCCGCCAGGAAGAGGTACTTCAGGCTGCCGGTGTCGTACTTCTTTTTGAGTTCCCCGTCCGGGTCTTCCTTTTTGATGGCCCGGAATGCTGTTGGCGCGGTGAAGAAAACTTTCACTCCGTATTCCCGGATCACTCTCCAGAAAGCGCCGGCATCGGGGGTTTTTACCGGCTTGCCTTCGTACAGGATGGTCGAACAACCCTGTATGAGGGGAGCGTAAACGATGTAGGAATGGCCTACCACCCAGCCGACATCCGAAGCGGCCCAGTACACGTCGCCCGGCAGCGCATCGTAGATGTATTGCATACTGAATTTCATGGCCACGGCATGGCCGCCGTTGTCGCGCACTACGCCTTTGGGCCGGCCAGTGGTGCCGGAAGTATAGAGGATGTAGAGCGGGTCGGTGGCTTCAACCGGCACGTAGCCTGCCGGTTCCGCCCGGGCCAGCAGGCTTTCCCAGTCGAAGTCGCGCCCCTCCTTCAGGGACGCCTTCAACTGCGGGCGCTGGTAGATAATGCAGCCCTCCGGCTGGTGTTTGGCCTCTTCCAGGGCCTCGTTGATGATCTTCACATAGTCTATGGCCTTGTCGATCTCGATGCCGCAACTGGCCGCCAGCAGGTACTTCGGCCGGGCATCGTCAATGCGGATGGCCAGTTCATGGGGGGCAAAGCCGCCGAACACCACAGAGTGGATGGCCCCCAGGCGGGCACAGGCCAGCATGGCGATGGCCGCCTGCGGGATCATGGGCATGTAGATGATGACCGTGTCCCCCTTCTCTACGCCGCGGGCCTTCAGAAGGCCGGCAAAAAGGCTGACGGCATCGAGCAACTCCCGGTAGGTGTATGCCTGCTTCGTTCCGGTTACCGGAGAGTCATAGTAAAGGGCTACCTGCTGGCCGCGGCCCTTTTCAACATGGTAGTCCAGCGCCAGATATGCCGTGTTGAGCTGGCCGCCCTGGTACCAGCGGTAGAGGCCATCCTCGTCTTTGGACAGGATCTGGCCCGGCTTTTTAAACCAGCTTACGGCTTCCGCCTGCTCTTTCCAGAAAACTTCCGGCTCGGACATGCTGCGGTCATAGAACTCCTGATAGGTCATGGTTTTTTGTTTTTACTGCTTTGGCCGGGGGCGGTTGTTGTTTGTTGTTTGTTGTTTGTTGTTGGCCTGACAACCTACAACCAACAACAGACAACAGGCACTCATTTCTCCATCAATGCCCCTTCCTTGATCTCGTCGACCACTTCCGGGTTCAGCAGGGTGGAGGTGTCGCCGAGGTTGGAAGTGTCGCCGGAAGCCACTTTGCGCAGGATGCGGCGCATGATCTTGCCCGAACGGGTTTTGGGCAGGCCGGATACGATCTGTATCTTATCCGGCTTGGCGATAGGCCCGATCTCTCTGGTGACGACCTGCAGCACTTCC
>CAZAXA010000645.1:0-3507 GCA_964488965.1 uncultured Phaeodactylibacter sp.
CTTTTGTTCCAGTAGGTAACCCCACCTCCCGAATAGGCCTTGATCATAGCCTCTTTGAGGCCCATATAATCTTCGAATTGCAGGTTGCGCAATTCGATTTTCCTGGTAGCTACTTCCATGTGTTATCAGCTTTTAAAATAGTTCGTTATAACGGCCTTCGCCGGTTAAAAATCCCCAAAGAAAAGGGGCACAGATCAAAAACGTATTTTTTTCCTCATGTGTTTGGACGGGGACGGGATTATATGATTACAGGGAGATATGGCTGTTTACTATACGGTGAACGAAGTTCCTGGACAGTTTCCGGTTTTTACCCGGTTAAGCGCAGTGAGGACGGGCTGGTAGCTGTCAGGCCGCTGAGCCAGGTTGCTGGTTCCCAATGCCAAAGCATCCCTTTGGGCAACCCCAGTATGGTGGGAAAAGAACCGGAAGGCTCCTCATTCTCAATTGCCGGGGATGATGTATTCACCCCGTTTTTTTGAAAGGAAGCAAAATTCCACTTTATTTACAGATAAAAAAACTCTTAAATAAAATCATTGCCAATTTGAAACCACTACACTCCTTCCTGCTGCTAAACCTGGGCTTTCTGGCGGGTGCGGCTCCATTTTGATGTAGCCTAAAAGCCATATCTATCAACTTTGTTCCAAAATTGAGGCCACCGCCCTTTCGTCAAAATAAGGCTGCGTGCTAACAAAATATTATCAAGGGTATCTCTTACCCACCGGCTACCCGACCTGCAAAGCCGTTGTTTTATAAGGGTTTTACATGCCGCCTCCACGACTCCCGAACCTATTGGCAAATTTCCCTTTTGATATTTCCAATAATTCATTTTCGATTTTTGGTTGGTAAAGTAGGTTACTGCCCGGATAACCGGATGTTCTTTATCTTCAATAAAATGGGCTGAGGCATATTTTTTCATCTCCTTCAATAATTTAGCTGCACCGCCTCTTTTGTTTTTAAGGTTGCTACAACTATCCGCTAACCATTTTTTTCGTTCGAATTGATCTTCATAAACACATTTGGCGTAACCTGCCAGATACTCAGTGGCGTGCCAAAAGTCTATTATTTGGACATCTGTATAGTTGTTCAGAAAGGCCCAATTGCCTTTCTCACCATCTGCAATGCCCGCACAAGTTACATCCCGATACCTGGACTGGATACGCTCAATTTCCTGCCCGAAAACATAATCAAAGATGGCTTTGCCATGCTCTGGCGAACATCCGGTATAGATCGTATGCATCCTTTCTCCTTCCTGGTTATACAGGCTAATAGTACCCGTCATCGTTTCTTTATAGCCTTCTCCTTTGATAGGGCTTGTAGTGCCATCCCGGCTAATGCCAATAGCCGCTACTTCACTTGGCAAGGCCGGTATTTCATAACTCCACTTTTGCTCCTTTTGTGCAAGAACCGCCCCAACTCGCTCATTTACAGCCTGTATCAGCTTCTTGCTCACTTTAATTCCATGATGTTGGAGCAAGTCTTCACAGGCCTGTTCGCCAGCCATGTTGGCATATTTCCAACTCAGCATTTTGGCAAAACGTGGCGTGGCTTTGCCGATGATACGGCCATCTTTTTCCAATGGGATATAAACTTGTCCGCCCTGGCTGGATTGATAAACCTGGCGTTCTATTTCTCCTTGCCCGTATGGCGTTTGGAACTTTTTTTTTCGCTCCCTTGCTCGTTAAGGTTTGCCCTTTCAGCTGGATGGGTGTGCCATCGGCATCAAATTTGCGAAGTGCTTCCAGGGCCGCTTTTAGCCCCAATTCATTAACCATTTCCTGGATGTGTTCTTCCATCTCCAGCATGCTGCCTTCCAGTTTCAGGTTAACACTCAGGGTATAACTGCCATCTTGTTCTTGTTTGATTTCGCTCTTCATCGATATTAGCTTTGGTTTCGATAAAGATAAGCATTACATCAAAATGGCGCCGCACCCTTTCTGGCTTTCTCCATCAGCATCTATCTACGGCCGGCCATTGAGGCGCCTGCCGGCGGCACAGATACGGCGCTGGCGGCGCAGGGCCGGTTAGTCTGACAGAAATACAACTGCCAGAGCTGCCATCAGTTGTACGGCCTGGGCGGCTACCTGGGGCCCGACCTGACCAATGTCTATTCCGCGCCCGGCAAGGGGGAGGCCTACATACGGGCTTTTTTGAAAGCAGGGGTGGCGCCCATGCTTGTCTTTGACCTTCCGGAGGAAGAGGCCGCCCAACTGGCCGCCTTCCTGAAAGCTGCCGACGCCAGCGGCTCCGCTGCGCCGCGCGATTTCATTATTTTGCCTATGGGCATGACTAAAAGAAAATAGGGGTTATGCAGCTATCTATTGGAAAGCCTTTTATACTTGCCGCCCTGGCCATGTTGTGCGGGGGGCTGGTTTTTGGCTTCCGGGCGAGCATTTACTACATTGCGCCGGAATACGCGGGGCGGTTCCCGGGCTTTGAGGCACTGCGGCCCATGCACGTCTCTTCGATCATGTTCTGGATATTGCTTGGGGCCACCGGCTTGGTGTACTGCGGACTGCAGCAACTGGCCGGCGAATGGATGTCGAAACCCTTGGCGCAGGCGTAGTGGGCGCTTTGGGCCATCGCCATCGGCGGCATTTTTTTCTCCTACCTGAACCGGAGCTTCGGCGGCCGGGAGTACTGGGAATTCAGCCCCGCATGGGCGCTGCCGATCGCCCTGGCCTGGCTGCTTTTTCTGGTTAATTTCACCCGGGCGGCCCGGCGGCTACAGCGCTGGCCCGTGTATGTATGGATGTGGATGACGGGGATTGTGTTTTTCCTGTTCGCCTTCGCCGAGAACTATCTCTGGCTCCTCCCCTATTTCCGCGAACACTTTGTGACGGATACAACGATCCAGTGGAAAGTGAACGGCTCTCTGGTGGGCTCCTGGAACCAGTTGATCTACGGCACGTCCTTCTACCTCATGGAGCGCATTAACAAAAATGCCGGGATTGGCCGCAGCCGCCTGGCCTTCGCCATGTACTTCCTGGGCCTTTTCAACCTGATGTTCAACTGGGGCCACCACATCTATACGGTTCCCGCGCCCGAATATGTGCGCTATACAGGCTATCTGGTAAGCATGACGGAGTGGGTGTTCTTCCTGCGCATCTTCTACAACTGGAAATCGAGCGTGAGCGAAGCCCAGAAATATTACCATTACTTCCCCTACCGCTTTCTGATGGCCGCCGACCTGTGGGTGTTCCTCAACCTCGGGCAGGCCATTCTCATGTCCATCCCGGCCCTGAACCTTTATACCCATGGCACCCATGTAACGGTGGCGCACGCCATGGGCACGACAATCGGCATCAATAGCATGATCCTGTTTGCCGCCTGCTTCGAGTTCCTCGGCGGCGGGCAGCGCGCCTTCCTGGCCGGCAACCGAATGCTTCCTACCGCACAGCCCAGCTTGCTCTGCTCGTGTTCTGGCTTTCGCTCAATGCGGCGGGGGTGCAGAAAGGCATGTGGCAAATGGCTCCTGATCCGGCGCCGTTCCGGGTGATGATGGATGGG
>CAZAXA010000646.1:0-3484 GCA_964488965.1 uncultured Phaeodactylibacter sp.
CATAAACTCAGAAAGTAGGGAGAAACACTATAACGCCCCTGCGAAACTTCCCCGGCACTTTGCATACGGGACAGGCTCTCCGAAGCTCATTTAGCCCCTGATTCGGATGTCTCATGTTTTGTATGCCCGCAACTTACCCACCTCATATATGGAAAAATCCTCAAAACCTCTTATATTGAGGCTCCATCAAATTTGAACTTCTTCTTCCAATTGACCAGACAACCATCTCTGTATGCCTGAAGTAACGAAGCGCGGGCTCCGGCAAATGCTGGCGCAGGGAGATATACCAACCCTTATCGAAGCGCTTCTGGAGATCACGGAGCAGGAAACACTTCGCGAATTGCAGGGCGAAGTGGTGCTGCTTTCTTCCAAATACCACGAACTGGATCAGGCCAGCCGCGCCGGCACGGTCTTCCAGAGCGACCGCAGCGTGCAGGCCAGCCAGTTGAAAAGCGCTTTGCTGGCAGTGGTGGAGCAACTGCCGGAAGGCCGGCCCTTTCCCCTGAGCTTTGATCCTGAAGAACGAACCTGGAATAGCACGGGCGCTCCCTCCGCAGCAAGGCGCCGGCGCCTGCTCTGGCCGGCCGTCCTGACAGGGTTCGCGCTGCTGCTGGCCGCATTCCATTACTGGCCGGAACAGGCCGCCGATAAAGAGGCCGATACAACTGCCAATGTACGGTATCCGCCGCATGCTGCCGGCCAGGATACAACCATGCCGCCAAAGGAAAACCCGCAGGTGGGAAACACCGGCAACAGCCCGTCCCAGCAGGCTGATGGAACAACGCGAACGGCAAAAGAACCGGCATCCATCGCGCTGCAGGGCTTTGTCGTGGATGCGGGCTCTGAAGCGCCCCTGGCCGGCGCGCTCGTCCGCTGTGCCGATGGCAGAACGGCCATTTCCGGCAGCGACGGGGCTTTTTCCTTCAGCTTTCCGGATACCCGCGAGGCCCGCAAGGAAGGCATACGTCTGTTTGTCAGCAGGGACGGATACCAGGGCCACGATGACTATTATTACCTCAACCAGGGTACGCACCGTATAAAACTCATAAAACAATGAAAAGAACGAGCTTGATCTTACTGGCCTGCGCACTGGCGTGCCAGCCCGCCGGGCTGTCCGGCCAGAAGGCCTTCAAGGGGCAGGTCATCAACGATTTCAGCGAAGAACCGGTCAGCGGGGTTGCGGTGACCTTGTTCGGCATCAGCCAGCATACGAGCAGCAGTGGCCGTTTCGAACTGAATGTCGCCGATTTTTACGCTCCGGGAAAGGAGGTGGAAATCAGCCTTTACCATCCGGATTATGGAATGAACACCATCCGGCACACTTTTTCCAGCGACCTCTCCGGCTCGGCCACTTTCCGCATCAAGATGGATCCGCGGGTGGGCTTCGTCGGCATCGTCAAGGACAGGGCCACCGGTAAGGCCATCTCCGGGATAAAAGCCTCCCTGTCGTCGGGCGCCTTGCGGGAGGGCATCGCTTCGCCCGTTACCGAAACCGATGAGTTCGGGGCATTCCGGCTGATGGCGCCCAAACGCGCTTTCGTGGAGGAGGTCAAATACGGGCGCCTGCTTTTCCACGATCCCGGCGGGCGGTACAAAGACCGGCAGGAAGTGATCAACCTCGGCGACCTGCACACCATCGAAATGGAAAAGGGCGCCAGCCCGCCCAAAAGGCTCAGCGTGGGAGGGCTTACCGAGGCCTCCTTCGATGCGCGGGAAGGCAGCCTGGTCTCCATCAAGGCCAACGGAAGCATCCGCGTGGGCTTCTTCGTCGGCAGTTCCGGCCCGGAAGGGAGAGAAGCCGGCTTAATAAATGGTTCCCTGGAATTTTACAACATCGTGCGCCCCTTCAACCACGCCGCACTGATGTACCGCCTGGAGGGGGAATCCGAGTGGAGGTTCTGTGGCGCCGAATGCGGCTTCATCGCTCCCCGCAGCGGCGCGCAGAAAATCTTCTTCGAAATCAATGACAACAAGCAAACCGATAACGAAGGCGCTTATGATGTGGAGATATCTGTGGATTATTAAGAATGCCATTCCGGCCCTCCTTTTTCTGCCGGCCTGCAGCGCTCCGCCGGCCGGCGAGGTTTCGGGGCGATGGTATGAAATGCTGCCGGACTGCCCCTGCACGGCGCCCGATGCCGAAGGCATGGTGGCCGGCGACGGATGGGCGGTGGACAAAGGAGACATTGCCACCTATCATCCGGGAGCAACGGTTTGCTACCGCTCTTATCCCTACGTCGAGACCCCGGCTGGAAAGTCCGGCCAGCAGTGCTGCTATGACCAGGAGGGAAAGCTCATTACCCGCGGCTCCGGAGCGGGTACGCCTGACATGGCCAGCACCTGCAGCGGGGAGGACGAACAGGGCCGGATGCGCCTCCGCTGGGCCGGCCTGTTCGGGCACTACCGCAAGGATGTCCGGCCCTGGAAAAAAGCCGGCGGCTGGAAAACTTACAACGAGGGCCATCCCCCGAACCAGGGCGACGGCTGTGCGCCTAACGAGGTGACGGTTCGGTAAAGTACTAATCGAACCGCGCCTTCTGCAGGTATTCCTTGCCGCATTGATATCTCGTTTTGGAGTAGGGATGGGAACGGAACAGCTTTTCGAGCATGTGCGGGTTTTCCCTTTCGGCCATCCTCCGCCAGAATTCCAGTCCCAGTTCCGGGTTGTAGCCGGCTTTGTAGGAAAGGTAAAAGCCCGAGTAGTCGGCCTCGATCTCCTGCGGCTGGTTGTAGGCAATGGTGGCAAAACTGTAGAGGTCGACGAACAAGCCTGCATCCAGCCCCGTCACATTGGTGATGTCCTGTTTTTGCTTTTCCCGCTGAATGGGCTTGACGGTGTGTTTGTTCTCGCTATGCCCGATCTCATGGCCGATGACGTTGGCCAGCTCATCGTCATTGGCCACAAAATCGTACATGGCCGTGGTGACGTAGATATTCCCTCCGGGGATGGTCCAGGCGTTGATCTGCCCGTCGTCGATCAGGTACACCTGGTAGGGGATTTCTTTTCGTTCAATATAAGGCTTTATCTGGCTGAGGATATTGCGGAGTTTTTTAGCCCTTTTATCTTCGATATAACGATATTCCAGCTGGCTGTGGATCATCTCTCCCACTTCCTTTTCTTCGGAAGGGCTGACCTCATAAACCGAAAGGAAGCCCTTATCGATCTCCCCGAACAGGCCGATGAGCACATCCGAAGGGTCTTCGATACAGTCGGCTGCCGCTTTGGAAATGATGGTTTGCTCAGGAAAATTGTAGGTGGGGATGGGCGCTTTCTGGGCCCGGCTTTCGCAGGAAAATGCCAGGACGGCAATGCCCAGGGCAAATATCAGTTTTTTCATTGCTGAAGGTTTATTCAATTGATCTGGTTTGAAGTTCCGGAATGAAGGTTGTGAGGCCCCGCTGAAGCGGAAGGCCGTGTAAGGCTGATAAAAGTAATAATCTTTTTCAGATAATGCAATGTAGTGTTTGTCCATGGCCATAAAAT
>CAZAXA010000647.1:0-3482 GCA_964488965.1 uncultured Phaeodactylibacter sp.
CTTATATACTGGCGCACGCATGGTTTTGTGTTCCACAAAACCTGCGAGGCCAGTATATACTGACCAGGCTGGTTTTGAAATGACAAAACCAGCCATGCGTCAGTATAGTTGAAAGGCGCCGCCTTCAATCATCCAACTCCTCCACCTCCCTCTCGGAAAAAGTATCCACCACTCCATTGTGGCGGATAAACTTACACCACGAGCAGCCCGGTTCCCCACAGCCGGTGTAGAAATCGTGGGCCATGATCCTGCCGTACACCTCGTGGATGAGGCCCCGTACCGTTTCCACATCATCAGGCGTATAGACGAGTTCCTTTTCCTGGAACTCTCCCCGTGTGTCAGGCTCCAGGTAGGAGATTTTCCCGCTTTTGACGATGCGCGAATTACCGGGTTGGCTTTCGTAGAGGATTTTGTAGAAGACCAGTTGCCGCCAGTAGCTGCCGCCCTGAGGGTTGGCGGCGGTGGGGCGCTTCATCTTGTCGTCGTTCTGGCTGCCGGTCTTGTAGTCCACCACCCGCGCTTCGGCCAGGCCCTCGAAGATGAGCCGGTCGATGCTGCCGGTGATGGGCGCGCCTTCCATTTCCACATTGCGGGGCTTGTGCTCCAGCAGTACGTTCTTTTCCCAGGTATCGATGTGCATCCTGTAGTACTCCGCCAGGTTGCGGCGGCCCATTTCCAGGCGGCGATGGTATTCCTTCGGGGCGAAGAAGCCCCGGCGGCGCTCCATTTCCTGCTCGAAAAGGCGGATGAACTGGCCTTCCGGGGCGAAGGCCTTGCTCCGGGAGGCCTTCATGCGTTCGAACAGCCGCTGCAGGGCATGGTGCATGGCGGTGCCGTAATGGGCGGCCTCCCGCATCAGCGTGGGGGCTTTCAGCACATACTCGTAGTAGAAGCCCAGCGGGCACATCAGGTAGCGGTTCATGGCCGAGACGCTGAGCTGGAAGCCTTCCAGCAGGGCGCGGGCCGCGCCTTCCTCCAGGGGTTCCAACTGCGGAGCTTCCTGTTCCATCAGGCGCAGGGCCTCCACCTCCAGCAGGGCGGCGGCAGGCAGGGCGCGCGGCGCCACTTCCAGCCCTCCGGCGCGGAGGGCCTCGTCCACGAAGACGGCGCGCTGCAGGGGCTTGCCCTTGTCGTCGTTCTCGCTGTAGGAGATGTACAGGCGCTCCTTGGCGCGCGTCATGGCCACGTAGAAGAGGCGGCGGCGGGCCTCCATGGCGTCTTCCTCGCCGGAGAAGGTCAGCGTGTCGGGCAGGGCAAACTGGAAGGAACTGGCGCGGCGGCGGGGCTCCCAATGCTGCCCGCAGTCGAGCAGGTAAACATAGCGGAACTCCAGCCCCTTGGCGCTGTGGGCGGTGAGCAGGTTGACGCCGGCCTCCACCTGCAGGGCCGAACTGGCCTCCAGCGGCAGGCGGTTGGCGTCCATATTGCGGAACAACTCCAGCAGCCGGGCCACAGTCAGGCGGGGGCTGCGGGCAGCCTCCTCCTTGACGAAATCCATGAAGGCCTTCAGGGCCTGCAGCAGGAGGGGTTTCTCTTCATGCTCCAGCACGAAACGCAGCAGGCCGCTGCGGTTGAGGAGGCGCTCCACAAAGGCCGGGGCGCTCAGGCTGTGGTATTGCTGCATCAGGTGGTTATGGAAGGCGGTAAAGCGGCGCAGGGCCTCTTCTTCTTTCAGGCCTATTGTTTGCAATACCGCTTCGTCGGCCAGCAGTTCCCGCCAGGGCGGGCGGTTTTCGAACTCAAAACGGGCCTGGCGCAGGCTCAGGCGGGCCAGGTCGTCCGGATGCAGCCCGAAAAAGGCAAAATGCAGAATCTGGAACAGCAGGTACTCGCCGCTGTGCGGTTGCTGTGCCTCCGCGGCAAAGTATTCAAGCAGTTGCCGCAGGTTGCGGATCAGGGGCATGTCCAGCACATTGGCCTTGCGGCGGGTGTTGAAAGGCACGCCCGACTTTCTCAGCAGCTCGGCCAGCCGCTCCGCCTGCCGGTGCTTGGCGTAGATGACCGCCGCCTCGCCCAGGGGGAAGCCGCTGTCGTACAGGCTTTTCAGCTGCCGGGCGATATCGGCGTCCTCGTGCAGGCGGTTGGGGTAGGCGATGAACTGCGGCCGCAGGGGCGCCTGAGCATACTCCTCGTGCCGGGCCACCAGCAGCTTCTCGATGCCCAGTTCCCGCAGGCTGTTGACGATGCGCAGCTCGTTGTTACGGATCACCTCCCGCGAGCTGTCCAGAATGTGCTGGGAAGAGCGGTAGTTGTCGCGCAGCAGGACCACCTTGACGCCGTCGCGGAACTGATGGTAAAAATCCGACAGGTTCTTCAGGCGGGCGCCCTGGAATTCGTAGATGGACTGGTCGTCGTCGCCGACGATGAAGATGTTGGGCTGCTCCCAGTAGCCGATCAGCTTGTGGATGATCTCGTTCTGGGCGCCGTTGGTGTCCTGGTATTCGTCGACCAGGAAGTACAGGTACTGCTCCTGATAGGAGCGCAGCAGGTTTTCGTTCTCTTCAAAGGCGCGCAGCACCCACAGGATCATATCGTCGTAGTCGTAGCGGCGGGCGCGCTGCATGGCCTCCTGATAGCGGGGGAAGAGCGCCGCCCCGGCGCGCAGCAGTTCCATGCGGTTGCGGGCCTCTTCGATCTTCGACTGCTTGGGGCTGCCCTTGCGGATGGCGCCGCGGTTGACCTGATAGATGAACTCCTCGCGGAAAGGCAGGCTTTCCAGGTACGCATCGATCTTTTCATGGACGAGTTCCACGGTCCAGCCCTCCGCTTTCATGCGCTGGAACAGGCCGTGGAGATGGCCCTCGTAAAAGTAGGGGTCGGGCCGCCCCCGGCGCAGGGGGTGGTAAATGTCCAGTTCGTCAAGCAGGCGGCGGATGAGTTCCACCCGCTCCAGTTCGCTGAGGGGTTCCATATCCTGCCGGCCGAAGAGCTCGAGGTTGTCCTGAATGACGCTGTTGCAGAAAGAATGGAAAGTATAGATGTGCACCCGGTGCGCTTCCGGGCCGATGAATTCGAGCAGGCGCTGCCGCATGGCGTTCACGGCGGCGTCGGTGAAAGTCAGGCAGAGGATGTTCTGGGCCTGGGCGTCGGTCTCCATGAGGATGCGGCCGATGCGGGCCGAGAGGATGTGGGTCTTGCCCGTGCCGGGGCCGGCCAGGGTGAGCACCGGCCCTTCGATATGATCGACGGCTTCGAGTTGCTCCGGGTTGAGCTGCCGGAGCACCTGCAGGAAGGCCTCATTGTATTGTTGCCGGTTGGGCGGCGCCTTGGGCATGGCCTTGTGGTTTTCTAGGGGGAAGATACAAATTCTTTGGGTTTGTTTGTTGGTACAGGCAGGCTACCAGGCAAGAAGAATTAATCAAAAAACAAATCATCCATTGTCAAAGACCTGGCAATCAGGCTAAGGCTATGCGGGTTTGTTTTTAACCCAAAGGGGCTGATGAAGACCCAGGAAAGTTGTTTTCGGGTTTTAGTGGTTTCTT
>CAZAXA010000648.1:0-3467 GCA_964488965.1 uncultured Phaeodactylibacter sp.
GTGCGACGAGGTTGCGGCACAGGCGCAGGGCCACATCGTAGGCGTATTCATCTTCGCACAGGGTGTAGTTGCCTCTCTGTGCCATAGCGCCGGGGTCGGGGCCGCCATGGCCGCCGACGACGTAGAAGACCTTGCCCCTGAGCTTATTGCTCAGCAAGGGCGTGTAGGCGTATTTCGGGCCAAAGATGGGAAACTGCCGGTTGCCACTGCCCGTGGATGTTGAGGGCCGCTCCTCTTCCGGAGAATTCTCTACAGGAGAAGGGATATCCAGATCGGAATCCGGGCAGTTGAGTTCGTGGTAAGGAACCCATAGAATGTTGTCTTTCTTAAAAGATTCGGCCCGGATGCGGCGTTCCAGCATCAGCTCGTTGTATTTCTGGATGCGCAGGGCCGTGTTCCAGTCGCTGATGCCGATGCTGGAGCGGATGGTCCTGCCATTGAAGGTGTACACCAGGATAGGCAACTGGTATTTTCGGCCTACGATGAGATGTGAATTTTTCTGAAGGCCGTTCAGGCGGTAGAACTGGTCGAAATTACAGGAATGCTTGTCCAGGGCGTACCGCCGGAGCATGGAATAGATACCGTCGCCGGGCATGGCTTCGGCCTGGTGGTAATCCGGTTCGGCGAAGGCCGGCAAGGCGGAGGCCAGTATGGTTGTCAGGGACAGGAAGAAGAAAATTCGCTGCATTGTCGTTCAGGCACAGTTTTGGGGTGAAAACCGCTGTTGGCTTTTCAGTTTTGCTAAAATCCGGGCGAAAAGATAGGCAAAATGAGGGAATTAGCCAATGGGAGAGGGGAGCGCCGATGAAATTCCCTATTTTCGCCCTCATGGAAATTTTCAGAGAGATCGGCCACCTTCTGCGAAAGGATATCCGCCTGGAACTGCGCGCCAGCTATGCCATCAGCGGCATACTGCTATACGTCTTTTCTACCATTTTCATTGTGTATATGGCCTTTCGCAGGATACAGCCCGATGTGTGGAACGCTCTGTTCTGGATCATCATCCTCTTCGCTTCGGTCAGCGCCATCGTGAAGAGCTTTGTTCAGGAGAACAGCGCCCGGCAGCTGTACTACTACAGCCTGGCCAACCCGGTGTCTGTCCTCTTGTCCAAGATCATCTACAATATTTTACTGCTCCTGGGCCTCAGCCTGCTGACCTGGCTGGGCTTCAGTTTCGTGGCGGGCAGCCCGGTGCGGGATACGGGGCAGTTCTTCCTGGCGCTGCTGCTGGGCAGCGCCGGTTTTTCCATTACCTTCACCTTTATTGCCGCTATCTCTTCCAAAGCGGGCAACAACGCCACCCTGATGGCCATCCTGAGCTTCCCCCTGGTCATCCCCATTCTCCTGACCCTGATCAAACTGTCGGCCAATGCCCTGCGGCTGATGCAGGATACGGCGGTGCAGAAGGATATTCTCATCCTCGTGGCCATCGACCTGATGCTGCTGGGTGTCGGCCTGGCCCTGTTTCCGTTCCTTTGGCGGGATTGATAAATTCCTTACCTTACCCTAAAATTTTAAGCCATGAAAAAACCCTCCTTCCTCTGGCTGGCAGCCGCACTTTTCTTTCCCGTTTTCCTGCTGGCCCAGCGCCCGCAAAAGCCCGTCCTGCATGCCCGCCACTGGCTGGCCATCACCGGCAAGCCTCTGGGGGCTACTGCCGGCGCCAGGATGTTCCATCAGGGCGGCAACGCCGTGGATGCGGCCTGCGCCATGCTGGCCGCCACCTCTACTATGTGGGACGTGTTGAGCTGGGGCGGCGAGACGCAGGCCCTCATCTACAACCCCCATACTCAAAAAGTGATTGCCATCAACGCCCTGGGTGTGGCGCCTACGGGAGCCAGCCCGGCATTTTTCAAAGAAAAGGGCTTGGACGTGCCGCCGGCCTACGGCCCGTTGGCGGCCGTTACTCCCGGTACGCCGGGCGGGCTGTTTACCATGCTGGCCGAGTGGGGGGCCCTCAGCCTGGCGGAAGTCCTGGCGCCGGCCATGGAGATGGCGGAAGGCTACCCCATCGAGGAGAGCGCCGTGCAGAGCATCGAAAAGAACAAAGATCAGATCAAAAAATGGCCCTATTCCAAAAAACTTTTCCTGCCGCACCTGGGGCAAGAGCATGAAGCGCCCCAGGTAGGAGAGATATTCCGGCAACCCGATCTCCTGAATACCCTCCAAAAACTGGTGGCAGCCGAAACGCAGGCCCTGGCCGCCGGCAAATCGCGGAAGGAAGCCATTTATGCCGCTTATGATCGTTTCTACCGGGGCGACATCGCCAGGGAGTTCGTCCGCGGCTGCCAGGAACAGGGCGGGTTGATCACTATGGAGGACCTGGACAAATGGCAGGTGTATATCGAAGAGCCGGTGAAAACAGATTACAAAGGCATCGAGGTGTACAAGCTCACCCACTGGGTGCAGGGGCCGGTGATGCTGCAGGCGCTGAACATGCTGGAAAACTTCGACCTGAAGGCCATGGGCTACAATACCGCTCCCTACATCCATACGCTCTATCAGGTGATGAACCTGGCCTTTGCCGACCGCGATTTCTACTACGGCGACCCTTATTTCCCGCCGGAAGAACCCATCCGGGGCCTGTTGTCGAAAGATTACGCCAGGGAAAGGGTGAAGCAGATCAACCGCGAAAAGAACGACCCGCAGGCGGGCCCGGGCGACCCCTATCCCTTTCAGGGAGGCAAAAACCCTTACAAAGAATACCTCGAAGACTGGGTTAAAACCTCTCTGGGCTGGGCGCCGGCAAGCCCGCGGCAACAGCGCGAATTTATGGAAGCTTTCCTGGCCGGCACCACTTCCATCCAGGCCGCCGACGCGGAAGGCTGGGTCGTATCCGTCACGCCCAGCGGCGGCTGGATACCGGCCTGCATCGCCGGCAATACGGGCATAGGTATGAGCCAGCGTATGCAGAGCTTCGTGCTCGACCCTAGAGAGAACCCTTACAATGTCCTGGAACCGGGAAAGCGCCCCCGCGCCACCCTTACGCCTGCTATGGCGTTCAGGGATGGAAAACCCTACCTCTCGTTTGCCGTTCAGGGCGGAGATACCCAGGATCAGAACCTGCTGCAGTTTTTTCTCAACATGGTGGAGTTCGGCATGAACGTCCAGCAGGCCTGTGAAGCGGCCAACATCAACAGCTTCCAGATGCGCAACTCTTTCGGTGAGCACGAAACCAAACCGGGCGAGCTGCTGCTCAACGAGGCCATACCTGACTGGACGCGCGACGCCCTGCGCGGCATGGGCTACAAACTGGACTTCCAGCGCCGCACCTCCGGCCCCATCAACGCCATCTTCTTCGATTGGCAGCACGGTACCTTCTGGGGCGGCTCCAGCAATGACGGAGATGACTACGGGATCGGGTGGTAGAGGGGAGTTAATAACTCGTCTCATCCAGCTTCACCTTCCCCCGGAATGTCCAGAACACAAAAGCCGTATAGCTCAACACCAGCGGCGCCCCGATGGCA
>CAZAXA010000649.1:0-3464 GCA_964488965.1 uncultured Phaeodactylibacter sp.
AGGCGTGCCTCTTAAGCCACTCGAGCACCTCTCCATGCTTTACGAAGCCTGGGGCGAAATTACAGGCAGGCTTTCCAGTCCTCTTCACCCTGAGCAAATATAGCTATTAAGAACTTTTTGCCAATGCTGAACAACACAAAAATTGCAAAAAGATGGAATATATCAAAATTTTGAACCACCGTAAGCCTGCAAGGCTTTCATATATTATAATAACTCAAGCGCCGGCGCCGCCCGCTTTCCCGGCGGCCATGGCGGCGGTGGAGAAAAGCTGCTCTGCATTTTTTGTCGTCTTTTCCGCCACCTCCCGGAAAGGGATGCCTTTGACGGCGGCCAGTTTTTCGGCTACCAGCCGGAGGTAGGCGCTTTCGTTGCGCTTTCCCCGCCAGGGTACAGGCGCCAGGTAGGGAGAATCCGTCTCCAGGACAATATGTTCCAGTTCTATTGTTTCCATCACCTTGTCCAGCCCGGCATTTTTATAAGTCACTACGCCGCCGATGCCGAGGTAGAAGCCCAGCTCAATGATCCGCCGGGCCTGCGCTTCCGTGCCGGAAAAACAATGGAAGACGCCGCGGAGGCGCTCGTCTTTCACTTCTTCTACCAGCTCGATGAGGATATCGGTGGCCTCCCGGGAATGGATCACGATGGGCAGCCCCAATTCCCGTGCCCATTCCGTTTGCAGCAGGAAGGCCTCCTTTTGTTGCCCGAAGAAGGACTTGTCCCAGTACAGGTCGATGCCGATCTCTCCCACGGCGCAGAAAGGGCGCTCGTCCAGCCAGTCGCGGACGATGGCCAGCTCTTCTTCAAAATCTTCCTTTACCGAACAGGGGTGCAGGCCCATCATGGCAAAACAACGGCCCGGGCAGGCTTCCTCCAATGCGAGCATAGGCCCTATAGAAGAACTGTCTATGTTGGGCAGGAAAAACTGTTCCACCCCGCTCTCCACAGCCCGCAGGATCATCTCGTCCCGGCCTTCATCAAACTGCTCCAGGTAGAGGTGGGTATGAGTGTCTATCAGGCGCATTCCTTTTCCTCTTTTACGCAAAGGTATAGATTATTATTTAAACGTTTTTGGCGGGCACGGTGAAGAAAATTTCCTTTCTGATCCGTTATTAATGGCAGGATTGGCTAACTTCCCCCCGTTTTGCTCAATAAAAAATGCTCTTTGTCCCGCAATTCGCGGCCCTGGCAACAGACAACCATTGCCAAAAGCATCCCTTCGGGACAACCAACAACAGGCAACCAACACAACCGCCAAGCATGGCCAAAAAGAAAAAGTACTACGTCGTCTGGCAGGGAAATAAACCCGGTGTTTACGATAACTGGACGGACTGCCAGCTGCAGATCAAAGGCTATCCCGGCGCCAGATATAAAGCGTTCGATTCCCGGGAGGAAGCCGAGGCGGCCTTACGAGGCAGTTACGATGAACACATCAGCCCCGGCAGCCCCGGCAAGGCGAAGCCCAAACCGGCCGTCTCCGGGGAGGCCCGCAAAGATATTATCTGGGACAGCATCAGCGTGGATGCCGCCTGCAGCGGCAACCCGGGAGAGATGGAATACCAGGGCGTCGACACCCGCACCAAAGCGCAGGTCTTTCACAAAAAGTTCAGCCTGGGCACCAACAACATCGGCGAATTCCTGGCCATCGTCCATGCCCTGGCCCTGTTCAAGCAGCAGGGCAAAAGCACTCCCATTTACACCGACTCGAAAACGGCCATAAGCTGGGTCAGGAAGAAAAAGGCCAATACCCAGCTGAAGCGCACCGCCCGGACGAAATTGATATGGGAACTCATCGCCCGGGCGGAAACCTGGCTGAAGAACAATACCTGGGACAACCCTATCCTGAAGTGGGACACGGAAAGATGGGGAGAAATACCGGCGGATTTCGGGAGGAAATAGGAGGAGGTGTGAAGGTGTGTAAATGTGTAAATGAGGGCGGGCGGCCCACAGGCAATGGCGCCGGGGAGGCTTCTCTCTTACACCCTTACACTTTTAAACACAAATGGCTCACCTGCCCACCGGAAACTTCATCCTGTACTCCACCTTCACCTTTCCTTTTTTGATATCCTCCAGCTTGCGGCGCACCAGGCGCTTCTTGATCGGCTTGAGGTGTTCGGTAAAGAGGATGCCGTCGAGGTGGTCGTATTCGTGCTGGATGACGCGGGCGTTGATGCCGGTGAAGACATCCTCGTGCTCTTCGAAGTTTTCATCCAGGTAGCGGAGGCGCAGCTGAGGCGGGCGGTCCACATCGCCGCGCACTTCAGGGATACTGAGGCAGCCTTCTTCATAGGTCCATGGCTCTCCGGCCTCTTCGACCTTGTGGGCGTTGATGAAAACCCTCTTGATGCCTTCGCTTTCCTTTCCTTCCTCCATGATCTGAATGGTATCGACTACGAAAAGCCGGATGGACCTCCCGACCTGAGGGGCGGCCAGGCCAACGCCTTCGGCATGGTACATCGTCTCCCACATGCTTTCGGTAAATTCCCGGAGCCCGGGATAATCCGTGCCGATGTCTTCCGCCTTCTTCTTCAGTACCGGCTGCCCGTATGCGTATATCGGTAGTAACATTGGTAGCTTTAGCTTCTTTTGGTTTCCAGATAGTCCTGTAAGATCAATGCTGCGCTCACCTTATCGACAAGGCTCTTGTCGCGGCGCTTTTTCTTTCTGGCGCCGCTCTGAAGGATGATCTGCCTGGCCTCTTCGGAAGTGTAACGCTCATCATGAGTAACAACCTCAATATCAGGAAAAAGTTTTTTCAGTTTTCGAACGAATCCAATGACCAAATGATGAATCTGCGCCGGCTGGCCGTCGGGATAGAACGGCTCCCCGACGACGATGGTTTCCACCTCCTCCTGCTCCAGATAGCGCTTCAGGTATTCTTCCACTTCCTGAGTGGCCACCGTATCCAGCCCGCTGGCTATGATCTGCAGAGGGTCGGTCACTGCCAGGCCCGTGCGTTTGGCGCCGTAGTCGATGGCGAGGATGCGGGGCAATAGGGGACGGTTATATGGTTATATGGTTACATGGCTACCGAAGCCTGCTCCGGGGGAATGAATATCATACAGGTTCCTCAGGGCAGCCGGCAGTTGAGCACGCAAAATTAAAAGTTATCAGCCGATGTGCCAAGTTTACGGAAAAATATAACTTCCCTCGCCCGCCAACAATATAACAATTCAACTTACCCCCTCCCCCTTTTCAATCCACATACCCCCTCGCCTGCAGATGAAACAGCTCGGCATATTTCCCATCCCTTGCCACCAGTTCTTCGTGGCTGCCCAGTTCCAGCAGTTGGCCATTCTCCAGGAAGAGGATGCGGTCGGCCATGCGGACGGTGGAGAAGCGATGGGAGATCAGCACGGCCGTTTTGCCCTGGATGAGGTCGGAAAAGCGGAGGAAGACCTCATGTTCGGCGCGGGCGTCGAGGGCGGCGGTGGGCTCGTCGAGGATGAGCAGCTGGGCGTCGCGCA
>CAZAXA010000650.1:0-3459 GCA_964488965.1 uncultured Phaeodactylibacter sp.
TTAAGAACCTATGCTTGCAGGGGGCTGGCAGAAGGTTCTCAAACCGGCGGCTGGCGGCTTTGAGAAACTTCCGGCTGTTCCGGGCTGGTAGTTTCTTAAAGCTGTGGCTGGCAGGGCTTCCCGGCAGCGAGGTTTAAGAACCTATGCTTGCAGGGGGCTGGCAGAAGGTTCTCAAACCGGCGGCTGGCAATCAATCCTGGTCCCGGTAAATGCGGATCAGTTGCCCGCTCAGGCTTCCCCGGCCGCTTATTGCCGAATGAATTTTTGAAGCCAGGCGCGCTTGATCTCGATTATAAGTACAGACGACGATGCCGGCATGGGGCATTCCTTTTTTGTGCAGCCTTATGAAGTCAAGCCGGTTGAAGGTAAGAACTCATCGGCCGGTTTCGTTTGCTGTTTCGAGAACTTTCTCATCCGGATATCTGATCCCGGCGAGGTTCAGGCCTTGCAAGCTGATTACATCGTGTCCATACTCCCGGAGCAGTTGGCTCACTTCAGCGCTAAAATTCTCATCCGCTAACAGGAGGCGTATCAAATCCTAATCTTGAATATTCTGATCCGCAATATCTGCTTCGATCTCCTCTTTATGCCCCTGATAATACCGCATAGCGTTGGTAATATCTTCGGCGGTGAGCCCCTGAAAGGACTGCAGCAGTTCGATATCGGTTGCCCCCATTTGTTTAGCCTCCGCGATGCTCCAAACCGGAATTCTGGTATCGCGAATGCATGCCCGTCCTCCACAAACTCCTGGAGTGTGGGTAATGCCGACGGCTGGGAAATTGAAATACAGCAGGAGCTCGGCCAGAAGCTGTGCTTTCTCCTCCGTTGTCATTTCGGCGATCAGGGCGCTTGTTTTTTCCAGCTTGGCCATTGAAATTCTGGTTATCCCTTGTGCAAATATAAGGATTGTGGGAGTAAGTTGCTTTGCGTATTTCGTGATGGCAGCGTTGAGAAACTTAAAGCAGTTGTGTTACCTTCGGTTGTTCAGGAGAAGGAAGCAAACAGGTTCTTTAGCGATCTCAGGAAAGGCGTTTTTGCTTTTTCCTCTTCCTCGCCCTCCTCAGCCGGATATTCTGCATCATAGATAGTGACCATGAACCCGTCGGCGATATTCTGGAATTTTGGCGCCGGCAGGCCGTTTTGCTGCAGGGCATGGAGAATCCGGCGGATGCCGGAGCCGTACTTTTCGATCAGGCCGAGGGATTTGCAGAAATCGGCTATGAGTTTGTTGCGGGGGGAAGATTTGTAATTGTTGCTCAGCAGGTCTTCCACAGTGATGGTTTCCGGCAACCGGCCGGGATTGTAGAATTCGATCTTGTGGTTGAAAATTTTCACTATAGAATCGGAAGAAGCCCGGTAGTCCCTGTGGATGATCATGTTCAGCACGATCTCGCGTACTGCGTCGAGCGGATATTGCCACCGGGGAATATTCTTTGCTTCTCCGGTGATGACGACCTCCTGGTTGATGTGTTTTCTGACAAAGACCAGTACGTCCTCCACCTGAGTGAGCAGGTCGGCTTTGGTTCGCGCGGTATCTTTGATGAAAATATCGGACTGAAACCTGCCCAACTCGATGGTGGTGATAACGGAATCGTCTTTTTTAAAGAGCAGGTAAGCGGCATTGGCCACTTCCCCGTTCCTTATCAGTTCGTTTTTGACCAGAAAGGTCAGCGGGTCTTCGGTGACCCGGATCTGCCGGAGGTTCATGCTGTCGATGGCCGCCTGGACTTTTTCCAGTGAAATATCTTCAATGCGGAGTTGCGGATTGATATGATAGTCCCAGCTCGTATTAAAGGATTGCAGATGCATATTGACCACCTCGGACGTGCTGAGGAGATGGTTGGAATTGGCAACCCTTTTAAAGTATTTTCCGCGCACCGCCACCGGCTTGACAGGATGTTCCTGGATGGACAGCACGGCCACTTTCTTTGACTCTATTTCAACCACTTCGGCTTCTGGTATCAACAGAGGAGAGGTTTTCGATTTAATCTCATTGATCCAGGTTTGGAGAGATTCCGGGCTGACAGCCACTCCCTTGATGTCGCCCTGATCGGAAACGCCTATGCACACCATCCCCCCAAGCGTGTTGGCAAAGGCCACCAATGTCTCAATGGCCTCCGCGCCGAAGCTGGTTTTAAACTCCACTTTCTGGTTTTCGCCTTCAGCGATGAGCGATAAAAGTGTTTGGCTGTTCATTTGAATATCGACCCTGGCTTTTCTATAAAGATAGCCATTCTTCAGTAAATTTTGCCGCCAGCTTTGAGAAACTTATCGCTGCCGTGCAGCTGTAAGTTTCTTAAAGCTTTCCTGCCCCTCCCTTGGAGGGGGCAGGGGGAGGCTCGGTCCAAGTCAGCAGGCCCAATCCGCGAGATCCGCCCAATTCGCGTCATCCGCGTCCTATACCCCAAAATACCCTCTATACCACTCCACAAACCTCCGTATTCCCTCCCGCACCGGCGTATCCGGGCGGTAGCCCAGGCTGCTGGCCAGGCCGGCCACGTCGGCGGAGGTGGCCGGCACGTCGCCGGGTTGCATGGGCAGCAGGTCTTTTTGGGCCTCCATGCCCAGTTCCTCCTCGATGGCGGTGATGAAGTCCATCAGCCGGACGGGATTCTGGTTGCCGATGTTGTACACCTTGTAGGGGGCGCGGGAACTGGCCGGGTCGGGCCGGGCGCCGCTCCAGGCCGGGTCGCCCTGCGGCGGGTTGTCGATGACGCGCACCACGCCCTCCACGATGTCGTCGATGTAGGTAAAATCGCGCACCATATCGCCGTAGTTGAACACCTTGATGGGTTCGCCCTTCAGGATGGCCTCGGTGAAGAGGAAGAGCGCCATATCGGGCCTTCCCCAGGGGCCGTAGACGGTGAAGAAGCGCAGGCCTGTGGCGGGCAGGCCGTAGAGGTGGCTATAGGCGTGGGCCATCAGCTCGTTGCTCTTCTTGGAGGCCGCGTAGAGGGAGACGGGATGGTCGACGTTGTCGTGGGTAGAAAGCGGCATCTTCTCGTTCAGGCCGTAGACGCTGGAACTGGAGGCAAAGGCCAGGTGCCCTACTTTGTGGTGGCGGCACTGCTCCAGGATGTTGATGAAGCCTACGATGTTGCTGTCGATGTAGGCGTAGGGGTTTTCCAGGCTGTAGCGTACGCCCGCCTGCGCCGCCAGGTTGACGACGGTGTCGAAGCGCTCTTCAGCGAAGAGGCGCTCCAGGCCATCGCGGTCTTCCAGCCTCATCTGTACGAAGCGGTAGTTGGGGTGCTTGTGGCTTTGTGCAGGCGCGCCGTAGGCGATGTCCTCCCTCCGGATGCCGGCGTATTGGAGCCTGTCGTATTTGATGTTGGGGTCGTAATAGTCATTGATGATATCCAGGCCGGTGACTTCATCGCCGCGGGCCAGCAGGCGGTTGGCGGCCATTATTGGCAACGAGGGGATAGGGTGTGCCATCCAAGGTAAAGCGCGCATGGG
>CAZAXA010000651.1:0-3448 GCA_964488965.1 uncultured Phaeodactylibacter sp.
ACTGCCGGAGGCGCCGGACTCCATCCCCGTCACACTGGAGGCCAGGGACAGCAAAGGGCAACTGGTGCGCCGGTACAGCTCTCAGAAAGACACTACCTTCCAGGAATGGGACGGAGGGCCGCCGGCCGAACCCGTGCTGCCAACGGATAAAGGCCTGAACCGCTTTGTCTGGAACATGCGCTATCCCACCATGGCCGGGACGCCCGGAGTGTACATCGAAGGTAGCTTCCGGGGCCATAAAGCCGCCCCGGGCGAATATACCTTTACGCTTAAAAAGGGAGAGTGGACGGCAACAACAAAAGCCCGGATATTGCCGAACCCCCTCTACCCCACCGATGCCGAAACCTATGAGGCTTACCACACCATTATGCGGTCTATGGAAGAAGCCCTCGACAGCATGCACAGGATGGTCAACACCCTGGATGGCATGCGCCGACAGGCCGAAAAAATACTGCAGGAACTGCCGGTGGAGGAAAAGTACGAAACCATCAAAAAGGAAGGCCGGGCCCTGGTGGAACGTATGAAAACATGGGACGGCGAAATGGTGCAGAGGAAATCCAAGGCCTATGACGATGTGGAGAACTACCCGAACAAGTTCACCGCCAACTACCTGTACCTGATCAACCAAACCGAGAGCGATATCCCCAGGGTAAATACGCCTTCCCGGGAATTGCTTCGGGAACTCAACGCGGAATGGGCAGGCCTGCGGGCCAGAGGGCAGGAGTTGCTGGATAAGGATGTCCCCGCTTTCAACCAGTTGTTGTGGAAGGTGGGGATTGGGGCGGTATGGGGCTTTTGAGGGAAATACGCAGGAATACGTGGAAATACTTTGAAATGAAGTAGAAATGGGTGGAGATGCGTAGAAATGCAGAGATGCGTAGGGATGTGTGGAGATGCGTGGAGATGTGTGGAAATAAGTACCTGTACAAAATTATTTAAACTATAATTTAGGTGCTCGTTACGGCCTCCGCCGCCGCCATGCTTTGGCGGACAAGTGTGGCCGTACACGGTTCTGGGCGCCGGGCTCCTGCCCGGTGCAAACATGCGATCGGGGACGGAAACAGGCCGGGCAGGAGCCCGGCGCTTTGGTTCCGTATACGATCGCAGATCGTAACGAGCACTCCGGCCAATACACCAATACACCAATACACCAATACACCAATGCACCAATACACCAATGCACCAATACACCAATGCACCAATGCACATATACACACATAAAGCCCCCTTTTTCACCTCAGCGAAAGGAAAAGGCCCGCTTCCATCTCTGCTCCTTCCCTCCTGCTCTTTTCAAAGACTATGATCCCCAGTTTGAAAAGGTCGACGGAGCATACTACCTCCGGGGCCTTCTTGATTTCCATCCACGCCCTTTCCATTTCTGCACTCAGGTGGATATCATCGAAGATGAGGAGCGCGGGATCGGAATAGTTGTTTTTCAGGAAGTTGAAGTATTGGACGGTAGGCTCATACCTGTGGTTGCCATCGATGAACACCAGGCCGAATTTCAGGCCTGAATCGACAACGGCGGACAGGGTATCGTCATACAGGCCCTGGATGACCTCGAAGCGGCCTTCTCCCGGCGCCAGTTCCGAAAACCGCTCCGATGCTATTGCACACAGCCGGGGCACGCCTTCCATGGTGACGAATTTCGAGCCGGGCCTGCCTTTTAACGCCGCCAGGAAATACTGGCCGGATATGCCGAGGTTGGCGCCTATTTCGAGGATGTTCTCCGCGCCGGAAAGGGTAGCCAGGAAATAATACAATTTACACCACGCCGGAGGAGAAGCCCCTATCCGGGCTATCTCCGCCACGGTTCTCTTCAAGTCGGAAAGGAACACTTCATACGTGATAACCTCATCCGAAGCCAGCAGCCGCGCCCGGTACTCCTCCAGGCTGCGGAATGCCGATATTTCTTCGTTTGTGAAGGCCCTTCTCTTTACCTTCATAAAGGCTTCGGCGACGGCCCCGGCAAGAGGATGGAGCGCGCTCAGTTTTCTCAGCTCCGAAGGCTGCCGGATCATACCGGACAAGACGTGAGCGTATTTTCTGGCCTTTTTTCTCATATTGCCAAGCTATTTGCCTCATGGATCAAATGAGCTCGTATTCAATGAATGATCAGCTTTTTACTTTTCACTTCCCGGTTGATCAACACGCTTACCAGATAGGTTCCTTCGGGCAGGCCGGAGGTGCTTATCGAAATCTTATAGTCTACCAATTGCGGCGCCTCCTCTGCTTTCACCAACTGGCCGTTGATGTCGTAAAGACGTATCCATTTGATCTGTGAAGCTTCCGCAGCATTTTCTATTTCGACCGTAATTTCCTGGCCTGCGGGGTTGGGGAAAAGGTGGAACAGCGTCTCCTTTTCGGACGCCTCCGGGCTTTGCTCCCGTATGCCCGAGGGGGGAGCGGCCGGCATATTTCCCGTACAAATGGAAGCGATATCATTGTATATAATGGCCACAAACGCCCCCTGATTATCATAAACGGGAAGGTCATTGACCCTCAGGAACAGCCTTCCCTCTCCTTTGATGTAAGCCCGTTCTCCAATGAGAAAAGGATCGCCGTTCACGCCCAGTTTACCGATCAGGCTGGTAGCTGTACAGGTTTGGCAGGGGAAGGCATTGTTCAACTGGTTGGGCCCCCTGCCGGCAGGCGTGGCGTAATTGTCAAAGGACATGGAGGCATAACTGTGCCGGATCACATAGCCAGAGGCAAAAACAAACCCATTTTGCCTGCCATCGAAGTCAAAGCCGGTGTCGACCCAGTCGGAGGCGCCCGGAACGATAACTACACTGCGCTGTGCCGGCAACAACGGGGCGGCCAAAAGCATAACTGCTGCCAATAAAGAAGGCGTCAGGAAATTTTTCATGGTTCAGGATTTTATGGTGATCAATGAAGAGGTTAAGAGCGCATCCATTTCCTGTTTCGGGGAAGGGCTCCGCTATAGAAAAAGGGATGAAAACAAATATAAACAATGTTTGCCGGATAGGCCTGAGCATACATATAAAATCCTACATTTCT
Organism: uncultured Phaeodactylibacter sp.; assembly: GCA_964488965.1. GTDB lineage: Bacteria > Bacteroidota > Bacteroidia > Chitinophagales > Saprospiraceae > JACJXW01. Next base: position 3,022 of record CAZAXA010000651.1, read on the forward strand.
ATCGTTTCAGGCAATAATGCCCAAACCCCCAATTACCATGGCCGCCATTTTTATTCTTTAATCCAAAACATCTATGACAAAACCTGACCTCCATAAAATCGCCTTCCTGGCCGCCTTCTGGGTTTTGGCCGCCATATTCATCACCACTTATGACGCTGTCACCCTGCGCGTCAAAACCCCGCTGGAAGGAGCCTCCTACAATTTCTGGACAAGCCTGGGCACGGCGTTCCTGGTCGCCCTGGCCGGGAGTACTATGGTCGCCCTGTTTGAGGTGCTGTTCTTCGCAAAGAAATTCCGCAAACAGCCGTTCGGCCGTATCCTTCTGATAAAGGGATTGTTCTATCTGGCCAATTTGCTGATCTTCATCCCTGCCGCCGTCTGGGTAATTGCCAGTTTTGAATATGACAAACCGCTGTTGCACCCTACC
>CAZAXA010000652.1:0-3446 GCA_964488965.1 uncultured Phaeodactylibacter sp.
AATATAACCATGGCAAGCCCCTGGGCGCACACGCGCTCAGGGGCTTCGCCGTTTTCAGGCTAAACCTCCGATCTCCGCTTTTCTTTTCCCCTGCTATTGGAATTTTTCAAATTTGATTACCTTTTCAGGCCAGATGCGTATCTTTTGTCGGAAAATGCGTCTAAAGGAAAACTTTTCCATAGGCGGTAGCCTCCTGACTAACGATGCATTAGATACCAAAACTCAAGCCCCTTGGAAAAAACTTGTGATAAATCCATGAAGGATCTCGAGGTCATTCACCATTATCTCGAGAATCAGGCGTCCAGGTGTTTCAATCTTCTTTACGACAGGTACGCTGCTAAAATCTATAGCAAGTGTATCTCTATGCTGAAGGATGAAGCCCTGGCTGAGGATGCAACCCAGGAGATATTTACCAAGATATTCCTCAACCTGTCCCGTTTTGGAGAAAAATCAAAGTTTTCCACCTGGGTATATTCTATTACTTATAATTATTGCATTGATTTTTTACGGCGCAAGAAAAAACAAAAGGATATTTTTTCTGACGAGATGGAAAAGGCGCCGGAACTGGCTGAAGAGGAAACTCCTGATAAGGAACTGCTCGAAATGGAGATCGGCCAGCTCAAAATCGTACTGGATAACATTCCTCCAGGCGATCGGGCCATCCTCCTGATGAAATACCAGGATGAAATGTCCATCAAAGAGATCGCTGATATCCTGGATAAGACCGAAAGCGCTATAAAAATGAAGATCAAAAGAGCAAAAGCGAAAGCTCAGGAAACGAAAAGAGAATTTTTCAGAGAACAACTCATTTAAAGGGGATCGGACATGAACAACTTCCAGCAATTAGAAGAAGAACAGGCAAGACAGTATAATGGCGCTCCGAGGCAATCGGTACAAAATAATCTATGGCAAACCATCGGGGTTTTTAAATTCATTGGGCAGATCGTCGAAGTTTACTTGCCTTCCATGATCGAGGTGCTGATATCCGCGGCAGGAGGAAACAACCCCGAAAGGAGAGGGCGCAGCACAAGCCGCCCTCCTTCAGAAGGAGGCGTCCATCCCGGTTCAATAGGCCCAAAACCACCCAACGGAGATATTCCCAAGCGGTGACCACGCCACTCCATTTCCTGGAAACCCGATAAAAGTTATCATCATGATCATTCCTCTACAAAACGAAGCACTGAATAAGGGAGTCGACCTGTGGTTGCTCCTTCAGGACCTGCTGACCGGCTTCGCTGCAGTGGTCCCCAATTTGCTGGGAGCACTGGCAGTGCTCATCATTGGCTTGATCGTCTCCAAGATCGCATCCCGCTTTGTCCGCCGTATCCTGGTTACGATCGGCGCCGACAAGCTGGCGGAGCGGCTCAATGAGATCGAGATCGTTTACAAGAGCAACATCCGCCTGGCGCCCAGTAAACTCCTGGCCAAGGTGGTCTACTACTTCCTGTTGTTCATTTTTGTAGTAGCGGCCACCGACATTCTGAACATGCCCGTGATCTCGCAACTCGTGAGTGAAATTCTCAATTATATCCCGATATTAATATCGGCAATGGCCGTTTTTGTAGTAGGCCTGCTCATCAGCGATTTTCTGAAAAATGTGGTCAAAACCACCTGTGATTCCCTCGGCATACCGGCCTCGGGAATGATATCCAGTGTTGTTTTTTATTTTCTCTTTCTGAATATTGCGATGATCGCCCTCTCGCAGGCGCGCATAGATACCGGATTTATTCAGGATAACCTTTCTATCATCCTCGCAGGCGTAGTGCTGGCCTTCGCCATCGGTTATGGCTTCGCCTCCCGCAATATCGTGGCCAATTTTCTGGCCTCTTTCTACAACAAAGGAAAAGTGAACGTTGGCGATACCATCGGCATCGATGGCGTCCGGGGAAAGGTCATCCGGATGGATAACTCCACAATCACCCTGCAGGTAGAAAACCGCGAAGTACTCATCCCGTTGAGTAAACTGGCTTCCGAAAAGGTCGATATCTTCGAACGGACAAAACCAGGCGTGGAAGAGGATTAAAGCGCGGCCGTAAGCTCATCTGAAAAGGGGGTATCAATGCAAGCTACCGTAAAGGATTAGAGAATTATTTCATTAACAAAATGAAGAACAATGTATAGATCATTATTGACGCTGACTCTTTTGCTTTGCCTGGCTGTCGCAGCCAATGCCCAAACGGAACAGGAGCTGAAAGAAATGAAAGCACAGAAGGAAACGGAACTGGGAGTATTGGAAGCACAGGTGGCGGCCTTGAAAGGAGAAATAGCCGGCATTGACCAGCAACTGCTGGTTTTTCCAAGGTGGGAAACCGGGGCCTTCGGCATTGTCGGAGCAAATTTCAATGGCTTCAATGATTGGTTCTCCAGAGACCAGCCCAATAGCACGGCTATTGGTGTGAGCTTCAGTGCCAACGCCTTTGCCAACTACTTCACACCCAAGACCTTCTGGAGAAATGGAGGAAACCTGAATATCGGTTTTGCCCGCCTGCAGGAAAAAGATCGCGACGGCAACACAGTTCAGGAAACAGAACTGAAATCCCCTGATGTCATCAACGTCTCCTCACTTTTCGGTTACAAGCTATCCGAAAAACTGGCAATTTCCGTGCTTGGGGAATACAGGAGCACCTTTTTGGAGAATTTTAACAACCCGGGATACCTCGACCTGGGAACCGGCCTTACCTGGACGCCTGTCCCCAACCTTATCGTGGTTGCCCACCCCCTTAACTACAACTTCGTTTTTGCCAAAGAGGGCAGCACCTATGAGTCATCCCTGGGGGCAAAAATATTGGTGGACTACACCAGAGAGATTTTTACAGGGGTTAACTGGAAATCCAATCTATCCTATTTCCTGAGTTACGAAAACAGCGATTATTCCAACTGGACCTGGGTGAACGGCGTCGCTTTCCAGGCCTTTAAAAAAGTGGGAGTCGGCTTTGAATTAGGGCTTAGAAGCAACAAACAGGAAGCTATCGCCAAGGAGATTGCAGACAATCCCCTACAGCTGTATTATGTGCTGGGATTGACTTATAGCCTGTAAATTCGCCGCCATCTGCTGGCGCCTCGCTCAGGATCAGAGGGGGAGAGAAACAAAGGGATTCCAGGTCTTTGAGGCTGCCCTTGAATACGTTAAAATCTACATTTCCTTTAATGCCGCTGAGCTGGCCCCGGTTGCCGTACTGCCAGAACTGCCAGTCCCGGCCGCAGGCCAGCCGCGGCTCTCGCGTGTTGTAGCGGGCGATCCATATCGGGAAATCATTGAAATGCCCCGCCAGGTACTTGTTGTAGAACTTGAGATTGGTGTACAGAATGGGTTTGGTACTATAATGAATCTCCACCAGATACAACCAGGTTCGTATGCCTGTGATGAGCTGAACCTTATCGGCGCCGTCCAGCACTTCGATATCCAGTACGGGAGGGAGGTCCCCATACTCCATTTCTACCGCATT
>CAZAXA010000653.1:0-991 GCA_964488965.1 uncultured Phaeodactylibacter sp.
TATTGGCGAATACGTCCAGGTCGGGGATGGTACCGCCGATAGCGCCCCAGAGCATAGCGCGATGGCCGGCCCTGCGGCCCAGGACGACTTCGCCGACAGCGGCGCCCAGGGTGATCTGTGTGAGTGAATCCATTCGTAGGTGTTATCCGGTTTCCGGTTGTTCCGGTAAATATAGGCAGAACCTGACTGTTCAGGTATTTCGGTTTTATGGTTTTCCTGCCTGCTCACCGCAGGTAGGCAGGCCGGCATTGCGCCCAGGTGTATATTGAATTGAACTATCAATGCCTGAAATGGTTACAGCAGGCAGATGAGCCGGAAGGTGGCTGGGGAGTGTTCAATGTTCTTTGCCCGGCTCCATCATTCCACCATTCCACTATTCCTCCCGTGCGATATTTTTACTGTTTTTCAGCAAGTTACAGTTTCTGATACGCACTTTTTTTTCAGGAAGGCTTGGTTATTGCGCAAAAGAGATATACCTTTGCACCTGCCTTTTCGGAGGCGGCCCGATCAGCCCTTTTTCAGGATCAAAAACTCACAATTTAAAACAAGAAAAGTGAATACGTTAAGCTATAAAACGCAATCGGCCAGGAAGGAAGATGTGGAGCGGAAATGGTACGTAGTCGACGCGGAAGGAGAAGTCGTCGGACGCCTCTGCACCAGGATCGCCGCCGTACTTCGCGGCAAGCATAAGCCCTCCTATACGCCGCATGTTGACTGCGGCGACCACGTGATCGTGATCAATGCGGGCAAGGCCCGGTTCACCGGCAAGAAACTGGACCAGAAGGAGTACCAGACCTATTCCGGCTATCCGGGAGGCCAGAAGTCGACGACGGCCAGGGAGATGTTCTCCAAAAAGCCCACCAGGGCTATCGAGATCGCCGTGAAAGGCATGCTGCCCAAGAACCGGCTCGGCCGGCGGATGTACAAGAAGCTCCATGTGTATGAAGGCGCAGAGCACCCGCACGAGGCGCAACAGCCGGACCCATTCAAA
>CAZAXA010000653.1:1001-2131 GCA_964488965.1 uncultured Phaeodactylibacter sp.
GGAAATGATCAATGCCATCGGTAGAAGAAAATCCTCCGTCGCCCGCGTGTACCTGACCAAAGGAGAGGGAAAGATCACCGTGAACGGTAAGGATTACAAGGAATACTTCCCGCAAATCCACATTCAGCAGAACATCACTTCACCGTTCGAGACGGTAGAGGTGGAAAATATCTACGACCTGAAGGTCAACGTCGACGGCGGCGGCTTCAAGGGGCAGTCGGAAGCCGTGCGCATGGCCATCGCCCGCGCTTTGGTGAAACTGAACGAAGATTTCCGCAAGCCGCTGAAGGATAAGAAGTACCTCACCCGCGACGCCCGCAGGGTGGAACGCAAGAAATACGGCAAGCCCAAGGCCCGGAAGAGCTTCCAGTTCAGCAAGCGTTAATCTTGGTTCTCAGTTGTTCGTGCCCGGCGCAACCCGGGCGCTACTCACTAATCTCAAATTAAGAGCATAATAAATAATGGAAAAGCCTACATATAAAGACCTGTTGGATGCCGGCGTCCACTTCGGCCACCTCAAGAAAAAATGGAACCCCAAGATGGCGCCCTACATTTTCATGGAGCGCAAGGGCATTCACATCATCGACCTGAACCGCACCCTCGAATCGATGGAGCGCGCGGGCAACGCCGCCCGCAGCATTGCCCGCGCCGGTAAAAAGATCATGTTCGTCGCCACCAAAAAGCAGGCGAGAGACATCGTCGCCGACGCCGCCCGCAGCGTAGGCATGCCTTTCGTAACCGACCGCTGGCTGGGAGGTATGATGACCAACTTCTCCACCATCCGCCGCTCGGTAAAGAAAATGAACAACATCGACCGCATGCTGCAGGACGGCACCCTGAGCAACGTCACCAAAAAAGAACGCCTGACGCTGACGCGGGAACGCAATAAGCTGGAGCGGGTCCTCGGCGGTATCGCCAACCTGAACCGCCTGCCCTCGGCCATCTTCATCGTGGATATCCACCACGAGCACATTGCGGTCGCCGAAGCACAGAAGCTGGGCCTGAAGACCATTGGCATCGTAGATACCAATTCCGACCCCAATGAAGTGGATTACCCCATTCCCGCTAATGACGACGCCTCCAAGTCGGTGTCCATCATTACCAGATACGTTGCCGAATGCATCCGGCAG
>CAZAXA010000653.1:2141-3445 GCA_964488965.1 uncultured Phaeodactylibacter sp.
TTCGTCTAGGCACACCCGAGCTGATCATCCTATTGGTGATCGTGCTCTTGATCTTCGGCGTGGGCCGCATCGGCCGCATCGCATCCGAGCTTGGCCAGGGCATTCGCCAATTCCGGCAGGGGCTGGAAGAGCGCGAGCGGAACAAGGCGGAACGTGAGGTCACCAAGGAAGATTAAGTAACTTACCACAAAAAAAATCAACGGACTGATCAATGAGTGCAAATATTACTGCCAGCGATGTCAAGAAGCTGCGCGAAATGACCGGCGCAGGTATGATGGACTGCAAGCAAGCCCTTTCGGAAGCGGAAGGTGATTTCGAAAAAGCTATTGAAATCCTTCGTAAGAAAGGCCAGAAGGTGTCTGCCAAACGCGCTGACCGGGAAGCCAATGAGGGCGTAGTCATCGCTGAAGTTTCGGATGACCTGAAGAGGGGCGTGATCGTCAAGCTGAGCTGCGAAACCGACTTCGTGGCCAAGGGCGAGGAATTCGTAAACTTCGCTAAAAAGGCCGCCAGGCTGGCCCTGAGCCAATTCCCTGCCTCCATGGAGAAACTGCTGGAGCTCAACATGGACGGCCTGCCCGTGGGCGACCGCGTAACCGAACTGGTGGGCAAGATCAACGAGAAGATCGAGCTTGCCGCTTATGAGACACTGGAAGCTGCCCAGGTCTGCCCCTACATCCACATGGGCAATAAGGCTGCCGTGCTGGTAGGCCTCAATAAGGGTGGCGACGGCTTCTATGATGCCGGCCGGGACGTGGCCATGCAGGTTGCCGCCATGCACCCGGTAGCCGTCGATAAGGATGGCGTTGACCCGACTACCATCGAAAAGGAGATCGAGATCGGCAAAGAGCAGGCCCGCCAGGAGGGCAAACCGGAGCAAATGCTGGAAAAGATCGCTCAGGGCAAGCTGCAGAAGTTCTTCAAAGACAGCACCCTGCTCAACCAGCAGTTCGTGAAGGATAACAAACTGTCGGTCCGCGAGTACCTGCAAAGCTTTGATAAAGAATTGACCGTTACAGCTTTCAAGCATGTAACTCTCGGTTAAAAAAAGAGGCGAATTGGTTTCCAATTCGCCTTTTTCTTGCCAATTTGCTACAGTATAATTCCAAAGGCATGATCAAATATAAGAGGATACTCCTCAAACTCAGCGGAGAATCCCTGATGGGGAACCAACGCTTCGGTATTGACCCTGAAATGCTCAGCCACTATGCCCATCAGATCAAAGGCCTCACCGAGATCGGCGTTCAGGCGGCAGTAGTGATCGGCGGCGGCAATATCTTTCGCGGCCTGCAGGCCTCCAAAGC
>CAZAXA010000654.1:0-3430 GCA_964488965.1 uncultured Phaeodactylibacter sp.
AAAAAAGATCAAAAAACTGAACAGTACCGCCATCCGGTCCTCCCGGCGGCTTTCCAGCCAGCAAAAATACAAGCCTTCTTCTTACTACTACTATCAGTACGAGGTCGAAAAACACCTCTACCAACTGACGGATTCGGACCTCAAGCGCTCCAGGAGAAATAACGTCGAAGAGATCGCCAACAACCTGGACCGGTTCTATATTGCGGAAAAGCTCAAGTACTATTGCCTGGTACTGATGCAACAATTTTATGTTTCCCAGGAATACGAGATCCTCTTCATCGAAGAGATCATTTCTCAAATCCGCAAATACAGGTTTGATGATATTCCGCCTATCGCGGCTTATTACCAGATTTACCTGACCCTTTCGGATTCAAGCAATGAAAAGCACTACTTTGAACTAATCAGGGTGCTTGAAAAATACGGCACCCAGTTTCCTCCGGATGAAGCCTACAACATCTATACTTATGCTTTAAATTATTGTATCGGAAAAGTGAACAAGGGGCATCATCAATTCCTTTCCGAATACTTTAAACTCTATCAAAACCTGCTGAAAACGGAGATTATTTTCATCGATGGCGAGCTGTCTCCCTGGGATTTCAAGAACATCGTCTTTGCGGGGCTTCGATTGGGGAAATTTACCTGGGTAGAAAATTTCATCAACCAGTACAATGCCCGCCTGCACCCCAACTACCGGGATAATGCGGTGACCTACAACCTCGCCCAGGTTTACTTCTACCAGAAGAAACACGACAAAGTGATCCGGCTCCTTCAGGAAGTTGAATACGATGACGTGGCCTACAACCTGGGTTCCAAAGCCATGCTCCTGGCCACCTATTATGAAACCGATGAGATCGAACCCCTGTACTCTCTCTTCGAAAGTTTCAGGGCCTACCTCAACCGGCATAAGGATATTCCTGTGAACCGGAGGAGAAACTACGGCAACCTCATCAAATTCACCAAAAAACTTACCCGGACCATACCGGGTGATGAAAAGGCCATCAAAAAATTAAAAGAAGAGATCAAAAACACGAAAAATATCGCCAGTGTAAACTGGCTCAAAGAGAAAATAGGAGAGATGGAAGGATAACAAAATCCGGAGCGAAGCGGCTATGCCCTCTCCACTCCGGATGTCGTCCTGGTTTGTTGTTTGTTGTTTGTTGATCGTTGTTTGTTGGCTGTAACGATCAACAAACAACCGGCAACGGCCAGCCCTCCCTCAACAAGCGTCCACGCCTTCCAGCGCTTCGCGTTTGATCTCCAGTGTTTCTTTGGCCGCCGCTTGTCCGGCAACGAGCCGCGCGATGGGCACCCGGAAGGGGGAGCAACTGACGTAGTTCAGCCCGATGCGGTGGAAGAATTCGACGGAGGCGGGGTCGCCGCCGTGTTCGCCACAGACGCCGGCGGTGAGGTTTTCCTTCACCTGGCGCCCTTTTTCTACTCCCATCTTTACCAGTTGGCCCACGCCATCCTGGTCGATCGACTGGAAGGGGTCGTTGATGAGCAGCCCCTTCTCGAAGTAGACGGGCAGGAATTTGCCCACGTCATCGCGCGAGAAGCCGAAGGTCATCTGTGTGAGGTCGTTGGTGCCGAAGGAAAAGAAGTCGGCGCACTTGGCCAGCTTATCGGCCACGACCGCGGCGCGCGGCACTTCGATCATGGTGCCAATCTCGTATTTGACCTTATCTCCTTTTTCGTCGAAAACTTTATGCGCCGTTTCGCGGATGAGGTCGCGCTGCAGCTTCAGTTCATTGCCGACACTGGTCAGCGGGACCATGATCTCTGGTTTCACATTGATGCCCTGTGCCTTCAGGTTGAGCGCCGCCTCCAGGATGGCGCGCACCTGCATAGCCGTGATCTCGGGGTAGGTGTTGCCCAGGCGGCAGCCGCGGTGGCCGAGCATGGGGTTCACCTCTTCGAGCTCTTCGATATGTTCTTTGATGCGTTCCACGCTGATGCCCATGTCTTCCGACATCTCTTCTATAGCCTCTTCGGTATTCGGCAGGAACTCATGCAGCGGCGGGTCGAGCAGGCGAACGGTCACCGGCAGTCCTTCCATGGCGCGGAGGATGCCTTCGAAGTCCTCCCGCTGGAAGGGCAGCAGTTTGGCCAGCGCTTCTTGCCTTCCTGCCTCATCCTCGGCCAGGATCATTTCCCGGACGGCCAGGATGCGGTCGGCATGGAAGAACATGTGCTCGGTACGGCACAGGCCGATACCGGTGGCGCCGAACTTGCGGGCGATCTTTGCGTCTTCCGGCGTGTCGGCATTGGTGCGCACTTCCAGGCGGGCATACTTGTCGGCCAACTTCATGAGTTGCCCGAAGTAGCCGCTCAGTTCCACTTCCTGAGTGGGGATTTTGCCTTCGAACACCTGGCCGGTACTGCCGTTGATGGAAATCCAGTCGCCTTCCTTATAAGTTACGCCATCGACCGTAAAGTTGCGGGCCAAATAGTCAATGTGCAGGGCGCCGGCGCCGGAGACGCAGCATTTGCCCATACCGCGGGCCACGACGGCAGCGTGAGAGGTCATGCCGCCCCGGCTGGTGAGGATACCTTTGGCGCTGTCCATCCCCTGAATGTCTTCCGGTGAGGTTTCCCGGCGCACGAGGATCACATCCTTGCCTTCTCTTGCCCATTCCACCGTTTCATCGGCGAAGAACACGACCTGCCCGGTTGCGGCGCCCGGCGAGGCCGGCAACCCTTTGGTAATCTCGCGGGCATTGGCCAGGGCCTGCTTGTCAAATACCGGGTGCAGGAGTTCGTTCAGTTTTTCGGGCTCGACCCGGAGCAGGGCCTTCTTATCGTCGAGCATGCCTTCCTGGAGCATTTCCATAGCGATGCGAACCATGGCGGCGCCGGTGCGCTTGCCGTTGCGGGTTTGCAGTATCCACAGCTTGCCTTCCTCGATGGTGAACTCCAGGTCCTGCATGTCGGTATAGTGTTCTTCCAGGCGGTTCTGCAGCTCATCCAGTTCAAAATAGATGCCCGGCATGGCTTCTTCCAGCGAAGGGTATTGCGTTTTGCGCACTTCTTCGGAAATGCCGGCCAGCTTTGCCCAGCGCTGCGAGCCTTCTTTGGTGACTTGCTGGGGTGTGCGGATACCGGCCACGACGTCTTCGCCCTGGGCATTGATCAGGTATTCGCCGGTAAATATATTCTCGCCGGTGGCGGGGTCGCGCGTAAAGGCCACGCCCGTAGCCGAAGTGTTGCCCATATTGCCGAACACCATAGCCTGAACGTTAACAGCCGTACCCCAGGAAGAGGGGATGCCGTTCAGTGCCCGGTAGTGGATGGCCCGGTTGTTCATCCAGCTGTCGAACACAGCGGTGATAGAACCCCAGAGCTGTTCCCAGGGGTCCTGCGGGAAAGCTCTGCCGGTGCGCTTTTCAATGAGTTGGCTGAAACGGCTGCACAATTCAACCAGGTCGTCTTT
>CAZAXA010000655.1:0-3424 GCA_964488965.1 uncultured Phaeodactylibacter sp.
CAATTGAACCTTTCAGATTGCCTACCGAAGGCGAATGGGAGTATGCAGCGCGTGGCGGGAAACAGAGCTGCGGATATGAGTACGCCGGCAGCAATAAGCTGAAAGAGGTGGGATGGTACAGTGAAAACAGCCACGTAGAAACCAAAGCAGTGGGCTTGAAATACCCCAACGAGCTGGGCATTTATGATATGAGCGGCAATGTTTGGGAATGGTGCCAGGATTGGATGAGTGAAGATTATTACGAAGAATGCCACAAGCTGGGCATTGTAGAGAACCCGCAGGGGCCAGAAGAGGGCATGTCCCGTGTTTTGCGCGGCGGCTCGTGGAACCGCCCTCCGCAGGGCTGCCGCTGCGCGTACCGCGACAACAACAGGCCGCGGAGCCGCAGCAGCCTTGTTGGTTTTCGGTTGGCCTTGCCCTTGCAGTCAGTAGGGTAGCCATCCGGCCCTTCCCGTGAGCAAGCCTCACCCCGATCCTCTCCAAAAGAGAGGGAGGAGGGTAGCGGAGTGGGCAAGCCGTGCGGAGAAGGCAAGCCAGAGGCGCAGCCAACGGAGCACGGCTAGCCCACGGAGCGGAGGGCGGCAAAATTTAAAAACCTTTCAGCAATGCAAATACAGATTTTCAACATTCCCATCCCGGGAGGAGAACAAATGAATGAGGAAATGAACAAGTTCCTTCGTTCCAAGAGGGTTTTGCAAGTGCAAAACCAAATCGTGAATAGCGAGCAGGGCGCCTTCTGGTGCTTCTGCATCAAATACCTGGATGAATATTCAGCAGGCCAGAAGAAGGAACAATTGGATTACCGGGAGTTGCTGGATGAAGCCAGTTTCAAACGCTTTTCGGAGATGAGAAAGATACGCAAGCAGGTCGCTGAAGAGGAAGCTATTCCGGCTTATGCAATATTTACCAATGAGGAACTGGCGGAGCTGGCTAAAATTGAAGGGCTTACAGATGCCAAAATGAAAAGCGTCAAGGGCATCGGCCAGAAGAAGGTAGAGAAGTACGGCCATCATTTCCTCCCTAAACCTACGCAAGATGAAAAGGGCTGACCATTTGACAGAACGGATCATCGAGCCGGAAAACCTGCGCCTGGCTTTCTGGAAGGCCCGGAAAGGGAAAAGCTATTCCAGTGCGGTGCAGGCCTACCAGGATAAGCTGGATGCCAACCTGCTTGCCTTGCGGCGGCAGATCATCACCGGCCTGGTAGAGGTGGGCCAGTACAGCTTCTTTAAGATCTACGACCCCAAGGAGCGGCAGATTTGCGCCAGCGCTTTCCGGGAACAAGTGCTGCACCATGCGCTGATGAACGTATGCCATGAGCATTTCGAGCGGGTGCAGGTATTCGACAGCTACGCCTGCCGGAAAGGGAAAGGAACCTATGCTGCTTTGGCCAGGGCACAGGAGTTTACGGCCAAATATCCCTGGTTTTTGAAGCTCGATATCCGAAAATTTTTCGAGACGATCCAACACGCCGTGCTCAAAAACCAACTGCGGCGGATGTTCAAGGATGAGCGGCTGCTGGAGATTTTCGAGAAGATAATCGATAGCTACGAGGCGCACCCGGAGAGAGGAGTGCCGATCGGCAACCTGACGAGCCAGTATTTTGCGAACCACTACCTGGCTGGGCTAGACCATTTTATCAAAAGCCGCTTGCGCTTTAAGGGCTATGCGCGATACATGGATGATCACTTGCTCTGGCACCATGATAAGTGGAAACTGAAGGAAGCCCACGGCATCATCAGGGATTATGTCCAGGACGAGCTTCAGTGCGAGCTGAAGCCTGAAGTGCTGAACCGGACGCGATACGGCGTGCCCTTCCTGGGCTACCGGTTGCTGCCGGATCACACCCGCCTGCTGCAGGGAAGCAAGCGGCGGTTTATCCGCAAGTTCCAGGCAATTGAGGAGAAGTATCATTCGGGGGAATGGAGCGAGGCGGCCTGCCAGCGGCATATTTTGCCTTTGCTGGCATTTATCCGGCATGCGGATACGAAAACATTCAGAGAAAATGTAATTTTAGGAGCTAACCTCCAAAACCCTGAAGCAGGGCTTGCTTTGGGCCAAGAATAAAAGGTGCAACTGTCATAAGGGCATGAACCGTGTTTTGCGCGGCGGCTCGTGGAACAACAATCCGCAGAACTGCCGCTGCACGAACCGCAACAACAACAGGCCGCAGAACCGCAACAACAATGTTGGTTTTCGGTTGGCCTTGCCCTTGCAGCTCACGGGAAGGTTTACCCGGACAAGCGTCAGCGAAGACGGGCCGGATGGCTTCCACTGAACAGACAGTTGCTCCGGTCCCCTCCGGGGGCAAAAAGGCGGCTGTGCCGCGTCAGGCAGCAGTATGAGTAGCCATGGAGCGAAAGTCCTGCTGCCAAATTTTTTATGATTTTTTCAAAGGGAAATAAATACCTATGAGGCCCCAAGAATTTGAAAAACGCCTGGGCGTCAAACTGCAGGAAGAACCCAGCCTGGAGCAGCTGGTGCGATACGACAGCAGGAACTCCTATACCCTGGATGAGAACGGAGACGTCATCGGACTGAATGTATGCGGCAATGGGTTGACGGATGAAAAAGTAGCCTTCCTCTGGGAGCTTCCGGAGTTACGGGCCCTCAACCTGAGTGAGAACCAGCTTTCCGCTGTGTCCATTCCTGCGGGAATGAAAAACTTAGCCCACCTGAACCTCAGCGAGAACAAATCCCTGGATAAGGTTTCCTTTGAAAGCGGCCTGCCTGCCCTGGAGGTGCTCAACCTGGGCGAATGTGCGCTGACGGAGATTCACTTACCGGAAGGGTTCTCCGCTTTTCATACGGCCTGCCTGCCAAAGAATAAGCTCACCCGGGCTACCTTCGCCGGGGGGGGGCCGGGGCTGAAGCTGCTGGACCTCAGTGGCAACAAGATGGAAGGCTTTGCCTTGCCGGCCGGCTTCGAAAAGCTGGAGCGGCTGTATCTGAACGACAACCAGATCAAGAGCCTGGAGTGGGGCGACAGCCTGCCTGCCCTGGACACCCTGCACCTGCGGAATAACCAACTGGGCGAGCTGCCCGAGGGCTTCCTGGAGTCTTTTCCCCGGCTGGTGAGCTTATACCTCTACGGCAACCCTTTGCCGGATGCGATAAGGGGCACGGTAGAGAACAACGAGTACCAGAACAACCTGCCCTTCATCAAGAGCTATATGCGGGAGCTGGGCAAGGGCAAAGTGCTGGACAACGAATGTAAGATCCTGCTGGTCGGCAATGGCAACGTGGGCAAGAGCTGCCTGGCCAAACGGCTGATGCACGACGAGTTTGAGCCGGAGTGGAATTCCACGCACGGCATCGTGCTGGAACGGTACAAGCACCAGGAATACACTTTCAATATCTGGGACTTTGGCGGGCAGGACATCTACCACGCCACCCACCGGCTTTTTATGCAGTCCAACGCGGT
>CAZAXA010000656.1:0-3404 GCA_964488965.1 uncultured Phaeodactylibacter sp.
CCCTGCAGGATCAACAGACTCTCTCCTGATTGGGTGTCCCATACTTTGGCAGTGTGGTCGTCTGAGCCGCTGACGATCCGCCTCCCATCCGGGCTATAGGCCACACTCCAAACCCAGTCTAAATGACCCTGAAGTGTCAATAAACACTTTCCTGTTTGAGTGCCCCACACCTTAGCTGTTTTGTCGTCCGAGCCACTTACGATCCGCCTTCCATCCGGGCTGTAAGATACGCTCTCAACCCCTTCCGAATGCCCCCGGAGGGTCAACTGACAAACTCCTGTTTGGACATCCCATAGCTTGACCATATTGTCATACGAACCGCTGACAATCCGTCTCCCATCCGGGCTATAGGCCACACTCCAGACCCAATCCGAATGCCCCTGGAGGGTCAACAAGCAGGCTCCTGTTTGGGCATCCCATACTTTGGTTGTGTTGTCATGCGAGCCACTGACAATCCGCCTCTTATCCGGGCTATAAGCTACACTACTGACCCTGCCCGAATGCCCCTGAAGGGTCAACAGGCATTCTCCCGTTTGGGCATTCCATACCTTGACTGTGTTGTCGCTCGAGCCGCTGATAATCTGCCCCCCATCTGCGCTATAAGCCACACTCCAGACCCTGCCCGAATGCCCCTGAAGGGTCAACAGGCATTCTCCTGTTTGGGTATTCCATACCTTGACTGTGTTGTCGCTCGAGCCGCCAATAACCTGTTCCCCATCCGAGCTACAGGCTACACTACTAATCCCACCCGAATGGTCATGGAGGGTAAATATGCACTCTCCCCTTTTAGCATCCCATATCTTGACTGTTTTGTCGTACGAGCCGCTAACAATCCACCTTCCATCCGTGCTATAGACTACACTCCAGACCCTGCCTGAATGCCCCTTGAGAGTCAACAGGCAAGTTCCTGTTTGAGCATTCCATACCTTGACCGTGTTGTCGTACGAGCCACTAACAATCCGTTCCCCATCTGAGCTATAGACCACACTACTGACCCAGTCCGAATGACCCTCGAGCGTCAACAAGCAAGTTCCCGTTTGGATATCCCATATCTTGGTTGTGTTGTCGTGCGAGCCACTGACAATCCGCCTCTTATCCGGACTGTAAGCTACACTTCTGACCCCACCCGAATGCCCCTGAAGAAAAAGGTTTTCCTCCAAGAGAGTCCCCTCAGAAAGGTGCGCCGCCAGACCAATTCGGGAGAAGAGTAGGCCATTGAAGGAAAAACTATGGAAATTCAACCAGCGCAGGTCTGCGCCGCTCAACTCGCCGCGTTGCTCTTTCCAAATGGTGAGGATGTTCCAGGCGACATAACCGACCTGCCTTTTTTCAAAAACACCCCGGCACAACTCCAGCAACCGGCTCAAACGATTATCTATAAAAAATTGCCCCTTGCTCCATTGCCACTTTTTCTGCTTTTCCAGCCATTTCATCTCATTGGTATGCTCTCCTTCCAGCTCGCCCAGAAGATGGCGGACGTAGAAATCCAGCGGTGCTTTCTTCAACACTGTAGGAAGTACTCTTTGCTGCAAAGCTATTTCGATTTTATTCTGCACATACCGCGCCGCAAAATAATCCCGAAAGTTCTGGTGCAGGAAGCGGTAATTGCCGTCCTCGGCGACCAACAGCGCCAGGCCGTGGCAGCAGACTTCATCCACAATTGAATCCACCAACTTCCACGGCTTTTTCTTTAAGCGCTTCTTTTTCAGGTTTTTCCGGAAAAAAGGGAAAACCTTGAAGTATTCTTCGTTCCGGCATTCTCTGATGGCCTGTTCCAAGGCTTCTTCCATGTTTATTTGGAGTTGCAACTGGCTTTGTGCATTCGCCGGCGCAGCCCCCTGGCCCCCGAAGGGGGAAATCCCACCTGAATGCCCAAGGCCAGTTGCTGTTGAGTCTAGTTCTTGGCCCTCTTTCTCCAAAAAGAACAAACCTGCCTGCTGCATCTGCCACCCTATGGAGGGTAATAAATGCTCCAGCACAAAACGCCGGAACGCCTGCTCCGGAAGATCGGCAAAGTGCAGCTCTTCGATCTTTATCCGCTGCAACATCTCCACATTGAAAAGCATCTCCCCGGTGCTGGTGACGGATTCTTTTAGTAGCCCCTTTTCCCGGAAGCGCTGCGGCAACTCCGTCTGCGCCGCGTAGATGCTCAGCATCATGGGGTTGCGCAGCAGTTCCAGCAGGCGGGTGTCGGTAGGTAGGGGCTGTTTCAGGAAAGCTTCGATCTGCTCATCCGACAAAGCCTGTAACTCCAGCAGGTGAAACTGCTGCCACTGGTAGGCCTGCCGCATATCCACCCGGGAGCTGAGCACCAGCTGGACGCCAGGGTACTTGTCGGGCGCCCGCAGCTCGTTGATCTCCAGGATGAGTTCGTTGCTGGTGGCGGTGACCTCGTTGAAGCCATCCAGGAGGAGGATGAGATGAGGGTAACGGGCGTCATCAACGAGCAACGGCTCTTTCAATAGCCTGCCTATATCTTCTCCCCCGTAGTGCTCCCGGATATAATTCCGGATGAAGCCCTTCTCCGGCCGGTTGTTGAATTCGTTCAGGGGGATGAAGACGGGCGCTGGCCAGTTTGCCCGCTCCGCATCCAGGTAATGCGCCCACAGTTGGATCAGTGAGACGGTTTTGCCCATGCCGCCGGCGCCCACCAGCAGGGCATGAGCACATTCTGTTTGCCAGAGAGTTTCCAGGCTTTGCTCCAGTGGCGTTTTGTCTTCGCCGATGCGGGTTTCGATGAGTTTTCGGGCTTCGCTCTCGCGGGTGTTTTCTATGCCGGCCAGCAGGGCTTCGTCGATGCGGAGGTATTGGTATCGGCCGCCCGGATCGGTGAAAGCCTGGTAGCGGTTTTTTGAGGCTTTGCGGAGGCGCCCTAATATCTCCAAATTGCTCTCCTGCTCCACCAGCCCGAAGTGCCAGTCCAGGGCATCCTCTTCCTGGGCGTAAAGCCCCCAGGAAAAGCCGTCTTCTTCTACCTCATCAAAACTGGCGCCCCGATACCGGATATCCAGCTCCGGCTTTTCATTCTGCACATACGAAGCTGCCGCCTCAAAGGCCTCCCGGATAGTTTTACCGCCAGCCAGGGCTTTGTAGAACTGTTCCGCCAGCTGACGGGCGTCGCCGTCGCCCACCGGCGCACTGGTGGCAATGACCGCCGGGACACCCTTGCCAAAGAGCGCCTTCACCTGCCCTCGGTTGGCACAACCGTTCAGGAATACGAGTTTGAGGTATTTTTGTTGTCCCATGAGGGTGGCCAGGCTCTCGGAGCGGGCATGCCGGCCGCTGAGGTGCAGAAACTCACCGTCGGAATGGCCGCCGTAGTGAAAGATATAAACCTGGTTGTTGAGGCGGTTGAAGGTATTGTAGGGCGTCCTCAAAAAGTCGGCTGCCCCTCGGTCAAGCGG
>CAZAXA010000657.1:0-3399 GCA_964488965.1 uncultured Phaeodactylibacter sp.
TGCTTTTGCCATCCAGGCAGAATTGGTATCCACAATCTGTCCGATCAGTATTTCGTCACCAATGGTGATAATTTCAGCTAACATAATCCGCTTTTTTAAAATTTGGTATAATACCCTTTTCTCTTGCTCAGTTTTAGGTCCTGAAGAATAGAGGCCTTCACTTTGATGTCTACAGAATAACTCTGGTAAAAACCAAAGGGCACCCAGCTGAAACTCATGTCCCAGCAATGCAAATCACGGTAGATAGAGAAATTGGTCTGTGAAATGGTATTGCGCTGGAAATCCCATCCCGAACTGAAAGTGACCTTCCATTTGGGGGTAATGTTGGCATCGCCATTAAAGTTTAAAGTATTGGTAACCGTGCCGTTCTTTCCCACCTCGTTGGTACTGTAATTGAAGGTATAAGAAAAGGCAAAATTCCAGGGAATGTTAAAATCAACAAAAGCGTTGGGATCACGGCTCACCCTGGCCAGGGCTTCGGCCTGTTCTGGGGTTATCGCGCCCGAATTTGCCTGTTCTTTCACTTTATCTTCCGCATCATTTTTTCTTTTTAAGGCCTCAGGGTTCAAACTGTAGTTAAAGGAGAAACCAAAATTGGTCAGGCGGGGAAACTGGCCTTTTGTCCAGGTGTATTGATCTTTAAGCCTTGTTGCAGTCGTGTTGGTGATCGAATCTGTATATTCTTCTGTCAGGTATGGGTTTAAAGTACCATAATAATTGATCCCCAGCTTATCGGTAAACTGGGAACGGCCGCTGAAGCTCAGGGTGGATAATTTAAAACTTTCGGCCAGCAGGTTATAAGATCCGCTGATCCCTAAACCCTGTATGATCGGGATCTTTTTTTCCCCGGTTCCGGTGGTGTCTTTTGTGGAAAGGACTTTTGCTTCTACGGTGTTGTCTATGGAGAAACCAATGGATGCATTTTTACCCATACCAGGCCCGCCGTAATAAGAGGATTCATGAATGGAATACAGCAAGGCTGTCCGTTCTCCTTTGGCATTAGTTGTCATCACTGTGGTACCATCATCATACTTGGCTTCTTTATAATTGCCCAGCTTCAGGGCAGAAAAATCAGGTGTATAACTGAAGTTCACACTTGGGGTCATGACATGCCTGAGGGCTTTAAATTTCCCGAAATTTTTAAACTGCGCGGTAGAGTATACCTTGGTAGACATCCCCCCGCTAAGCGAATACTGGCCGGAGCGGTTAAAACCCGGAATGGTATCAATAAAAATAGCGTCTGCCTTATTGGGTACTTTGAAATACGTTTTTCTGATCGATTGAAAATGCCATTTCTCCGTATAAGAGGTACCCACGTTAAAATTAAAGTAATCCAGTACGTTAAAGGCCATATTAACCGGTATGGTATGCTGGAAACCACTTCTGAACTTACGGAGCGACTCTCTTTTAAACAAGAGAGAATCGGGTGATGTGATCTGATTGGTGGCCTGCAGGTTATATCCCACAGTGATTTTCTGATACCATTTTTGCTCACCTACGCGCTCCTTGGAATCAAAGGGGTTAAAAGTAGGAACGGACAAAGTGATGTCGGGGAGCACCAGACTCACGCTCTTGGTCTGGGTTTCCTGTGAATGGCGCAGGGCACCGGTAAAGTTAATCCCATTGCCAAATGTCCGGCCGTAGGCAATACTTGAGCCAAAGGTATTTCTTGCAATCCGGCCAGGATCATAAGTTCCGCCGGCAGCCGTTTCCCGGTCATAGGTATTGGTACCTGCATCAACCTGCGCGGAAAATGTAGTACCAGGTTTGGCATTTGCATTCTGTGAATGGTTCCAGTTGATCCGGAAATCCTTACTGGTGCTAAAATCCTGGGTTCCCTTTGTTCCATTTTTGGTAAAAGCATAACTCATGTCAATGTTGCCATTGAATTTATACCGCTTGGTATAAGTGGAAGCTACCCGGCCATTATAAGAACCATAACTGTATATACTTCCGGTTATCCTGGCATCCCAGTAATCGCTCAGGCCCAGGTAATAGCCTCCGTCCTGTAAAAAAAAGCCCCTGGTATAATCCTCACCTGGTGTGGGCAAGATGATCCCCGAGCTTTTTTTGTTCGGCTTGGGGAAAAAAGCAAAAGGCAAAGCCAGGGGTAAGGGTATATCCTCTATCTGCAAGTAAACCGGCCCGGTAATGATCTGGTTTTCCGTTACAATCCCCTTGGTGATGTGTAAGCCATAATGCGGATGCGGCAGGTTACAGGTACTGTAGGTCTGGCCCTTACTGTGGATCTCATCGTCGGGTTGCTTTTTTGCTTTACCACCGGAGAAAAAACCGCCCTCCTGCTCTGTAAAAACCCCGTAAATATTCCCTTCCTTGGTGATCGTATTGAACCTCAGGGAATCGGCCAGGGAAGTCCCCTGCCCTTCCATTTTAAAAATAGGCCTTCCTATGTATTTTCCTTTTGCATCTTTGCTGCCCCTGGCGTAAATCAGGTGGGTCTTATTGTCGTAGGTAATGTAATCTGCATCCAGTTCCAGCCCCTGGTACATCACCCTGGCTTTTCCGTACAGGTAAACAATGCTGCTGTCTTTACTAAAAGCGATAGAATCTTTAGCAGCGTATTGGATTTTCTCTGATGCGGTAGTATCTGCCGGATCATTTTTTAGCATTCCTTTTTTCAGGCTGTCCTGCTTTGTGGTATCATTTTGCTGAACAACTTGCTGAACAACCTGAAATGAAGAAAAAGAAGCAAATGCAAACACATGGTTACCAACAGATGTTAGTAAAACAAGCGCATTTAAAAAAATGATATAGCGTAAAAGTTTCAAATTCGTGTGTGAATGTTATTTTTGCATTAATGTTTAATCCAAAACGTTCAAAATTAATGAAAAATATACCATTGCTCAGACCAAATGCAATTTTGATCGTATTTATTTCTTTAGTGATCAATATTACATCTGGTAACCAAGCATTTACACAAGAATACAAAATAAAAACCATCGTCATAGATGCCGGTCATGGCGGACGTGACGGCTCTACCCGGGGCCTATATTCTACAGAAAAAGATGTGGCCTTAAAAACTGCCCTGCACCTTGGTGCGGCAATAGAAGCAAATATGAAAGATGTAAAGGTGATCTATACCCGGAGTACAGATGTATTTATCCCCTTATACGAGCGCATCGCCCTTGCCAATAATGCAAAGGCAGATTTATTCATTTCCATTCATTGCAACGATATGCCCGTACACCGGTCTACTGTAGTGACCGGGTATAAAAAGGTCCGTGGCAAAAGGGTAGCCATCAGGGAAACCGTATACCGGAAAAGCACTTCTACCCGGGGTGTAGAAACTTTTGTATCAGGTATGGGAAGGATGAATGAGCAGGACGAGGTGATCAAAAGGGAAAATGCCGCAATCTTTCTGGAAGAAAACTATAAGGA
>CAZAXA010000658.1:0-1846 GCA_964488965.1 uncultured Phaeodactylibacter sp.
GCCTCAGGCACTTCAAAGGCGACGGAGACACAGTCTGCCGTTTCCCGCCGTACCTCTTTTATCTTAAGGGAATGAAGTTGAGGCATAAGGTTTCAATTCTGTCCTGAAACGAATGAATGTTCGTTCGCAAATATAAGAAATACAGGCGGCTAAAGGTTGGCCAGGGGATGAAAAAGTGGCAGTAGGGCGCGGCGGCCGGGCATGGAAATGCAAAAAAGTGTATCCCGGAAGCACCGAAATACACTTTTTGCCGTAAGCTTACGGAAAAGAGCGGCCTTTATCAGAGGCTGGCGACGTGGCGCATCAGCTTGCTCTTGAGGTTGGAAGCCTTGTTCTTGTGCCAGGTATTGCGTTTGGCCAGGCGGTCGATCATGCTGACTACTCTGGGCAGCAATTGCTCAGCTTCTGCTTTTTGCGTCATCTCGCGCAGTTTCTTGATAGAAGTCCGGGCCGTTTTTTTGTAGTAGCGGTTACGGAGGCGGCGGAGGGCTTCCTGGCGCATGCGCTTTTTTGCTGACTTATGGTTTGCCATCTATGTAAAGTTTTCCTTTTTGACTTGATTTTTCAAACGAGGTGCAAATTTAGGTATTCTTTCGGGAAAAGAAAAGAACCTGAGAGAAATTGTTCCCGGACAGGCCATAGGAAAATGACTGCGGCCTGGAAGGGCGGCCGGATGAGGAGCGTTTTGCGTTCTTTTCCAGACACTTTCAGGATGGCAGGAGCGGCATTTAATGGCGGAAATAGTATCTTGCTGTCCGAACGAAAAATGCAACCGCCGCTATGAGGAAAAACTTTACGCTCACGCTTTTGCTCTTTGCCATTTTTTCTGCTGCCAATGCCCAGGTCTGGCTGGAACTGGGCGTCAAAGGCACGATGGGCATTACGGGTTTTTACAATAAAAGCCTGGTGGACGACTCCCGCCACGACAGCCAGTTCGGGCTGGGCCTTTCCGTCGGGGGCGTAGCGGCCCTGAATTTCGGCGAGCGCCACGGCCTGAACATCGAAGTGCTCTCCGCCACCCACCACCAGTCCATGAGCTACCGGGGAGACGACGACATCAGCAAAACCATCAATGTGGAGTGGAAAAGCATGGATACCTATTTTATGTACCGCTGGTACCGCGACAACGGCGCCTTTCTCGAGATAGGGCCGAAGCTCACCTATGTCAGCGAAGCCCAGCAATCCTTCGGCACCGAATGGTCAAAGGCTACTGATTATTATGCCAGCCGCTATACCTCGGCCGCCTTCGGGGTGGGCGGGTTCGTCACCGCCTCTAAAGTGTTGACCATTAAGACTGGCCTGCGTGCCGAATACGCCCTGACCGACTTCATCTCCGCCCAGGGTAAAGCCGCCGGCTATCCGGCCTATTACACTACCTTCAACACCTATCAGGAAACCCGCCCCTTCCGCGCCGGCTTCTACCTGGAGGTCACCTTCGGAGTGGGCGGCATCGCCAAATCGGTCTGCGGCTCCCGCGGCGTACTCCTGGGGACGCAGTATGAATGAGCCCAGGTTTGAGAACCTTCCCCCCGCCCCCCGGCCGACAGGTTCTTAAACCTGTGGCTGAAGGCCCAAGGGGCAGCCAACACAGGGCAGAAGGTTTGAGAACCTTCCCCCGCCCCCCGGCCGACAGGTTCTTAAACCTGTGGCTGAAGGCCGAAGGGGCAGCCATCCGAAGCTTTAAGAAACCATCAGCCAGGAGCAGCCGGAAGTTTCTCAAAGCATGGCGGCCCCGACGGCAGGTTTGAGAACCTTCCCCCCCGCCCCCCGATGAAAGGTTCTTAAACCTGCGGCTGAAGGCCGAAGGGGCAGCCATCCGAAGCTTTAAGAAACCATCAGCCAGGAG
>CAZAXA010000658.1:1946-3383 GCA_964488965.1 uncultured Phaeodactylibacter sp.
CAGCCGGAAGTTTCTCAAAGCCACCCCCGGAAAGAGTGGCTCCTCCCTTCAAGGCCCTTTTATTATTCACTTTTCTTGCATTTCTGAAAAAGCACTCTTTAATTGGCACATGTTTCCGAACCGGGCGCATTTTCCCTGGTTTAGAAGTAGAAAGGCCTTGCAAAGACAAGAGGAGAGCAGCTGTTATTTGTTTTTCCAAACCAAATCAAAGTGATAACGAGATGAGTGACTTTTCTTTCATAGCGAATGCACACCCTTCCTACATCGAGTCGATGTACGAAAAATACCAGCAGGACCCGGCATTGGTAGAAGAGAGCTGGCGGGCTTTTTTTAAGGGTTTCGACTTTGCCCACAGCACCAACGGCCATGGTGGTAATGGCGCCACGGCCACGGCGCCCGCCACGGCCAACCTGGAAAGGGAGTTCAAGGCCCTGGCTCTGATCCAGGCCTTCCGCAACCGCGGCCACCTGCTCTCCACCACCAACCCGATCCGGCAGCGCCGCGACCGCCGGCCCAACCTCAACCTGGACGACTTCGGCCTGAGCGATCAGGATATGGACGCTCCTTGTGCCGCCGGCATAGAGGTGGGGCTCAAAAATGCCACCCTGCGGGAGATCATTGCCCACATGCGCAAGGTGTATTGCGGAAATATCGGTTTTGAATACCACCACATCCAGGACCGCGAAAAGCGCCGCTGGATACGCTCCAGGATCGAAGCGGCCAACCCTGATACTGCTTTTGGCCTGAGCCTGGACAAAAAGCGCCGCATCCTGGAAAAACTCAACGGCGCCGTAGTTTTTGAGAAGTTCCTCCACACCAAATACACCGGCCAGAAGCGCTTCTCCCTGGAGGGCGGCGAAACGGCCATCGTAGCCCTGGACGGGATCATCAACAAGGGCGCTGAGGATAAGGTCGAGGAGGTGGTCATCGGCATGGCCCACCGCGGGCGCCTCAACGTGCTGGCCAACATTATGGGCAAGACCTACGGCCAGATTTTCAACGAGTTCGAAGGCACCGCAGTGCCGGACCTGAGCTTCGGCGACGGCGATGTAAAATACCATCTCGGCTTCTCCTCCCAGGTGGAAACGCCCTCCGGAAAGACCGTACACCTCAAACTGGCGCCCAACCCCAGCCACCTGGAGGCGGTCAATCCCGTTGTGGAGGGCTTCGCCAGGGCCAAGGCCGACATCCTGTACGGCAGCGATTATGACCGCATCCTGCCCATTCTCATCCACGGCGACGCGGCGCTGGCCGGGCAGGGCATCGTCTACGAAACGGTGCAGATGAGCCAGTTGGAGGGTTACTATACGGGGGGCACCATCCATTTTGTGATCAACAACCAGATCGGCTTTACCACCGACTTTGACGAGGCCCGTTCTTCCACCTACAGCACCGGCGTGGCCAATGTGGTACAGGCGCCCGTTTTCCACATCAACG
>CAZAXA010000659.1:0-3379 GCA_964488965.1 uncultured Phaeodactylibacter sp.
GAAGGTAACGAGCAGGAAGTGTTTAAGCATTGGCTTTTATTTAAAGTGTATCTGTGTATTTGTGTATCAGTGTATCAGTCAGGGCAACACTGATAAACTGCTCCCTGATACACTTCAACACTAATTCCTCTTCTATTCATAACGCAGTGCCTCCACCGGATTCCCCCGCGCCACGCCCATTGCCCGCAGGGCCACCGTCAGGAAGGCCACCAGGAGGGAAAGGGCGCCGGCCAGCGGGAACACCCACCAGTCGATGCCGTTATTATAGGCAAAGCCCTGCAGCCAGCGCCGCATGAAATACCAGGCCAGCGGAAAGCCGGCCACCATCGCGACGGCAACCAGTTGAAGGAAGCCTCTGGAAAACAAACCGATGATGCTGGCCACGCTGGCCCCCATCACCTTTCGGATGCCCACCTCTTTAGTGCGCTGCTGAATGGCCAGGGCCGCCAGCCCCAGCACGCCCATCAGGGCGATGATGATGGACAGGGCGGAAAAATACAGAAAGGCCTCCTGAAAGCGGCGCTCGCTTTCGTACTGCCGGGCGATGGCCTCATCCAGAAAATGGTAGCCGAAAGGAGCCTGCGGCAGTATAGCCTGCCAGCGGCTGCGGATGGCATCCAGCGTGCCTTTCCAGTCCGAAGTACGCACTTTAAGGGCCATTTGATGGTAATGCCCGTTCCACGGTTGCTGCGTAATGAGGAGCGGCGCAATGGGATAATGCAGAGATGCAAAGTGGAAGTCCTTAACCACGCCAATGACCGGATGTTCCCCATTGCGGGTTATCATTTTCCCTACGGGATTGTTCCAGTTAAGCTGGCGGACCAAGGTTTCGTTGACGAGAAATGCCGGCTCATCCGCCGGGCGGGCCGGATCGAAGAAGCGGCCGGCGCCCAGTTCCAAGCCAAACACAGCTATAAAATGCTCATCCACATCAATGGCGTGGAAAAGCATGGATTCTTTATGCCCCTCCGGAATATAACCATTGCGGGTAAGGCCCTGCCCCGGCGCTTCGGAGAGGGCCGCCGCCCCTTCCACGCCCTGCACGGCCAGCAGTTCCTGCTTCAGGGCCGCCTGTTTCGACTGTACTTCCCTGCCCACTAAAGGCAGGACGACGATACCTTCCTGTTCAAACCCCAATCCTTTGTGACTGGTAAACTGCAATTGCTGAAAGATCACCAGCGTGCAGGCAATGAGCCCGGTGGAAATGGCGAACTGCACCACCAACAGGGCATTTCTCAGCCCTTGTTTCTGCTTCCCTGCCGCTCCGCCTTTAATGGCCTTCACCGCCTGCAGGCGGGAGATGTACAAGGCGGGATATCCACCGGCCAGACCCCCCACCAGGATGAGTGCAGCCGGCAGAGCCAGGGCAGTATAGGTATTGAAAATATCGCATGGAAAAAATGCCTTGCCGATCAGTTTCCCATAAACCGGCGCCGAAACCTGAACGATCAGAAAGGCGAGCCCCATAGCGGCCAGCACCAGCAGAAAGGCCTCGCCCATGAACTGCCGGATCAACGCCCCGCGGCTGGCGCCCAGCACCTTCCGGACGCCCACTTCCTTTGCCCGCCAGGAAGCCCGCGCAGTGGCCAGGTTCACAAAATTGGCCCCGGCGATGAGCAGGATCAGCAGGCCGATGGCGCCAAAGGCCAGCAGGCGGGCGCGCAGGGCCGGCGAATCGGGATCGTGCCACAGGTGAACTTCCCGGAGAGGTTGCAGGCGGGCTTCCAGTTGTACGCCGTAGGGCTTCAGATTTTCATTGATGTGCCGCCACATAAAGGGAGGCAGTTTTTCTTCCAGTTGAGCGGGAGTGGCCTTATCCGCCAGCCGCAGATAGGTAATGTACTGGTTGCCGCCGTTCCAATCCATAAAGCGCTCGGGGTCCTGGTAGAGCGTGGAAAAGGACAGGAGCGCCTCGAATTGCAGATGAGAATTGGCGGGCGGGGCTTCTGTCAGGCCGGCAACTTCAAACTGCTGCCGGTTATCCAGGGTAACCAATTTGCCCATCGGGTTATCATCGCCAAACAGGCGACGGGCCAATGGCCGGGTGAGCACCATAGTATTGGGCCGCGCCAGCGCAGTACGGGCATCCCCGTCCAGCCACGGGAAGTCAAATAAAATGAAGAAGGATGTATCGGCGTAGCGGATGCCATCTACTTGAATAGCTTCCTTCTCAAAGGAGAGGTATGCTGGTTGTTCGGTGGAGATACGGGTATAGGATCGCACTTCGGGAAATTCCGACTGCATATCCGGCCCGATGGGCGGGGTAAACACATGGCTTTCCTCCCCCCGGGCTTCCGCCCGCTGGGTGCGGATGCTCACGCGATACAACTGCTCTCCCCTGGTATGCCAGATGTCGTAGCTGTATTCGAATTGCAGGTACAACAGGATCAGCAGCACCAGGGCCAGCCCCACAGCAAGGCCCAGCACGTTGATGCCGCTGTAAAGCCGGTGCTTCAACAAGTTGCGGACAGCCACCTTCAGATAATTCCGGAACATCTGTTTTCGATTTTGGATAAAGGAAGGGGCGATCAGGGAAAAAACTCCCCGTCAAGGCGCCTGTAAGCGCCCTGACGGGTTAGGAGACAAGGTTTTCAAGACATTTTTATCGAGTCGGGTGTCGGTGAATTCTTACAAGAGATAAGCCAGATCGGAAGTGCGAAGTGGGAAGTGGGAAGTGCCAGGAGGGCAGCTACCAGGCTGGACGTTTCCGCCTTCCGCCTTCGCACTTCCGCCTTCACCTTCGCTCAATTTCCATTCGGCACGCCCTTTGGCGCGTCTGCCTGGCCCGAGGGCTGCCGGATCTGCTCGTCGCTGCGCACATTGCCGTCCACCAGTTCGATGATTCGGGTGCCGAAGGAGGCGTTGCGCTCCGAGTGCGTCACCTGAATGATGGTGACGCCTTCTTCGTTGAGTTCCTGGAAGAGCTCCATGATCTGGTCGCCCTGTTTGGTATGCAGGTTGCCGGTGGGTTCGTCGGCCAGCAGGAGGCGCGGCTTGCTGATCACGGCACGGGCGACGCCCACCAGTTGCTGTTGCCCGCCGGAAAGCTGGTCGGGAAAGAGGTCCTTCTTGGCCACGATATTGAAGCGGTCGAGAATCTCGGCCACCATGCTCCTGCGCTCCTTGCTCTTCACATTGCGGTACAACAGGGGCGTCTCGATGTTCTCGTAGACCGTCAGGTCGTCGATGAGATGGTAAGCCTGAAAGACGAAACCAATATAGGCCTTGTGCAGGTCGCTGCGCTTGCGCTCGTTGAATTTGTGAACAGGCTCGTCAAAGAAGTAGTAGTCCCCTCCGGAGGGCTCTTCCAGCATGCCGATAATATTGAGCAGGGTGGATTTGCCGGCGCCGCTGGGCCCCATGATGGTGACGAATTCGC
>CAZAXA010000660.1:0-3375 GCA_964488965.1 uncultured Phaeodactylibacter sp.
GCATGAACGTCTTCGGCTGGGCGCTGAGCATGTTCCTGCTCACCCTGGCAGGCCTGCTCTTCGCCGGCGAGATGAGCGCCTTCCTGCTGGCAGGCGTCATCGGGGGGCTGGTCGCCGCGCTGTGCGTTGCCGCGTTTACGAGCATGTTCTTCCAGCGGGTGGAATAGGCAGGTAGCAGGTTTGAGAACCTTCCTCCCGGTTCCCCGGCAGGATGGGTTCTTAAACCTGGCCGGCAATTGCTGCTTTAACTTCAAAACAGACTTCCACTGAATCATTTTGAATTGTTCCCAAAAAATTATATTTTTATAAAAAAACAGGAATGAATTTTCATGAATTTAGAAATATCTTTTTTTCCCAGAAGGTTTTCTCCGTCGGCGATATTGCCAAAGAGCGGCCGGATTTTAATTATGTAAACCTGGTTAACTGGCAGGCCAAAGGCTATCTGATCAAACTCCGCAATACCTGGTATGCGTTTCCCGAAACGCTTAAAACAGAGGCAGATTTGTATCTCGTCGCCAACCGCCTGCGCCGCCCTTCCTACGTTTCCCTGGAAACGGCCCTTCGGTTCTACAACTGGATTCCGGAGAGCGTGTTCAGCATTACTTCCGTCACGGCCGCAAAACCCGCCGAGTGGCGAACCCCGATAGGCCATTTCAGTTATCGCTCGGCGCGCCCCCCCTTATTTTTTGGTTACCAACCGGTGGAACACCAGGCCGTCACTTTCAATATAGCTGACCCGGAAAAGACGCTGCTCGACCTGCTCTACTTCAACCCGAAGCTGGCTGAGGCGCCCGATTTTGAAGGACTTCGACTCGACCGGGAGGAAATTAACGAGCGACTCGATCTTTGTCGGCTGGCCAATTACCTGGCCTTGATCGCCTCCCCAACGCTGGCCAGGCGGTGGAGTAGCCTGCAAAAATTTCTTGCCCTATGCTGAGCCTCGAACAAATCGCCCGTCAATTCCCCGCTCACTTGTCTCTGCAAAAGAGAGCCATGCTACGGGAATACTTGCAATGTGTCATATTGGAAATCCTCTTTGAGAGTCCGTTTGCCAGCCGGTTCAGCTTTCTCGGCGGAACCTGTCTTCGACTGGTGCACGGCAACACCCGTTTTTCGGAAAATCTCGACTTCGACAATTTCGGTTTGACGGACGCTGATTTCGACGCCGTCGCCGAAAATGTACAAACAGGCCTTGAACGGCAGGGATTCCGGGTGGAGGTGTCCAATGTTCAGCGGGGCGCTTACCGTTGTAATATCCGTTTCCCAGGCCTGCTTTTCGAACAAGGCCTGAGCGGCCACCAGGAGGAAAAGATCCTAATCCAACTCGATACGGAAAACCAGGATTACTTTTTTCAACCACAAACCTTCGTGCTAACGCGCTTCGGCCTGTTCACCCGCCTGCTCGTTACGCCGCCCAACTTGTTGCTGGCGCAAAAATTGTACGCCCTGATCAATCGGCCTCGGGCGAAAGGGCGGGATTACTTCGACGTGGTCTTTCTTTTTTCACAAAATCACCGGCCCGACTACGGCTATCTGAACGCCAAAATGTCTGCCGGAACCCCCGAGCTCTTGCGTACCGCCATTTTCACCCTGCTCGACCAGGTAGACCTGGAGGCGTTGGCCGCCGATGTCCAACCTTTTCTATTCCATCCGGATGACGACCGCCGGGTTCGGTATTTTCGGGAATTCTGGCAGCAGGTAACCTTGTAAAGCCGATAACGATACCGGCCATTCCCGAGGCCATCCAGTATAGTTCTGCTTTGATATATACGAAAAAATGACAAATATTGTAAAGAAAATAAACCAGAGGCAACCATTGATGCAGGATGCGAACAAAAGGAAACATCAAAAAACTGATCGCGGAAGGGTACTTATCGGAGGCATTTGCCAGCTTTGAATCTTTTGTACGCCAATGCGAAGAGGCGCATGCCGAACTCCTGCAGAACCAGAACAGGTTTTCCACCCTGCAGGATCAAATGCGCGCCCACACCATAGGAGACGAGGCCTATGATGTGGAACGCAACCGCATCACCTTCAGTTTTCTGCAGCAGCTTGAAAAATTCCACGGCGAAGTCTTGTCCTCCTTCTTCGAGGTGGCCGACAAAAAGCAATACCTGAGCGAGATCGCCAGCCGCGACCAGCTGATCCGGGAAACCCTGGAATTGAGGTTGCAACCCAAACAGTATACGCTGAAAGAGCAACTGGGAGAAGGCAGTTCATCGGTAATATACCGCCTGCTCAACCCCTTTACCAGCCGGTACGCCATCTGCATGGTGCTGAAGGTCTCTTCCCTGGACCCTGTTTTAAAGCAGCAAATCCTGCAGCTGGCGGGCCTGAGGCACCGCAATGTGATCAAGCTGATCGATTGCGAGCTGGACAGTTACCCCTATTTCGTCATCATGGAATACATCCACGGGCCGACGCTCACCGACGCGATCGAAACCACCGGGCCGCGCCCGGCAGCGCAGGTGGTGGACTGGCTGTACCAACTCGCCGACGCCGTGGAATACCTGAGAAATAAACGGCTGCTGCCTAACAATTTGCGGCCATCCAAGATATTCGTTGACGACGAGTGGCAGGTCATGATCTCCCCGTTCGACCTGCACATGGCTTCCACCGGCACGTATACCTTCAAGCGCTACCTGGACGTTTGCCGGTACGGCAGCCCGGAACTGCTCCAGTCGGACGGCATCAGCACGGATATCGGCGACGTGGGCTTGTCCGACCAGTATTCCATAGGCCTGATCGCCTATAAGCTGCTTTCCGGTGAAGAGCTCTTCGAAGGAGATTCGGTGTATGACATCCTGGAAAGCCGCCGCAAATTCGCGAACAACAAAGCCTACCGGGCCGCCCGCCTCGGGGCCATGCCGGCCGAGACTTTTATTTTTCCCGACGGAAGCGCCGGCACAGTGGCAGATATCATACGCCGGCTATTGAACGAACAGCCCGGCGGCCGCTATGCCAGGCTGCGGGATCTTCTTCACGCGCTGCATCCTTTCACCCGGGCCGACGTGGCCGGCCTCAGCCTCAGCCGGCAGAGCTACCGCCGTTGCATCGCCCTGAACAAGGAATTCATCCGGGATTTCTACCAGGCCTTTCACCGCAACGCCCCGGAAACAGAAAAAGTGTTCAACCCGATCAGCCGCAGCCGCCAGTCCGCCATGCTGCAAATGTCCATCGACATCCTGCTGGATCTGGGCCGGAAAAGCGGCCTGCTGCTCTCGCTGGCCAAAACCAGCAGCCATATCGAATACCGCTCTTATTTTGAAGCCTTCCTCGACACCCTCCTGGAAACAGTCCGGAACAACGACCCCCAATGGGACGAGGCCACGGCGGCCGAATGGCAGGAAATACGGGAAAAAGCCCTGGCCCTTA
>CAZAXA010000661.1:0-3356 GCA_964488965.1 uncultured Phaeodactylibacter sp.
TGGACGGCGCCTCCAAGTTCGTCCGCGGCGACGCGATCGCCGGCCTGCTCATCCTCGGCATCAACATCATATAAGTGGCGGCAAAGCTGGCCTGAAGGATGCTCACCATGCTGGAATCCTGGTAGGCGGCGGAGGTGAAACGGATGTTCATGCCGGCGCTGTAGCCTACCAGGGCAAAGCGTTCGCCCTCGTGGGCCACCGTTTCTGAAATCTTATGTACCTGGAAGTCTTTCATCCGGAACTCCATGCCGTTGCCTTCCATATCGGCAAAGAGCTGTACCATGGCCTCCTTTTCCACCAGGTTGAACAGTTTGGGGTAGACCATATCCACCACCTTGTTCCAGTCTTTTGCCTCCGTAGCCTTAAAGTATTCATGAAGCCGGCCTTGTATGGCGCCGGCGTCGGCCTGCCCCCGGGCGGAAAGGGCCAGGATAAAGAGCAAAAGGGTTAGAGTGATTGATCTTTGCATGGATATTCTGCATAGTTAATGAATACATGCCGGTAAATTATAAACCCACGAACCACAAACCAAAAACGCTGCCCTACGTCCTCATTTTGCTCCGCTTTACCAGGAAGGACTGAAGGATATTGCGGAAGCCCTCATTGATATCCGCTTCCACGAAATCGATGCGGTACTGGAGGCATTTGAACTTCAGTTCTTCCTTGAACCTGGCCATCTGTTCGATGTAATAATCCCTGACCTGGCTGGACTGCAGGCGGACCCTTTCGCCGGATTCCATGTCGATGAACAGATAGGGGCGGTTTTCGAACTCGAAATCGATCTCCTTGGATTTGTCGACCACGTGGAAGAGCACCACCTCGTGTTTGTTGTGCCTGAGGTGTTGCATGGCGGAAAACAGCTGCTCGAGGTCTTCGGATTGCTCGAACATATCGCTGAAAATGATTACGAGAGAGCGCTTGTGGATAGAATCGGCGACCTGGTGCAGGGCTTTGGCGGCGGCGGTAGCGCGGTTGCGTTCCGGGTGGTTGATAAGCTCGTCGAGGTAGGTGAGCAGCAGGCGGTAGTGAGAAGTGCTGCTTTTGCAGTGGGTATGGGTACGCACTTCCTCGTCGAAGACGCTCAGGCCGAAGGCGTCGCGCTGCCGTTGCAGCAGGTTCATCAGAACAGCGACGGCCAGAGCCGAGAATCGCAGCTTGTTGACGTAGTCTCTGCTGGTTTTGTTAACTTCCGGGAAGTACATGGAAGAAGAGGCGTCGATGACGATCTGGCACCGCAGGTTGGTCTCTTCCTCAAAGCGTTTGGTAAATAAGCGGTCGGTCCGGGCATAGACTTTCCAGTCGATGTGCCGGGTATCTTCTCCGGGGTTGTAGAGGCGGTGCTCGGCAAACTCCACGGAAAAGCCATGGAAAGGGCTTTTGTGCAGCCCGATGATAAAGCCTTCTACAACCTGCCTGGCCAGCAACTCCAGGTTGCCAAGGTCGCGCACCTCATAATTATCTAACAGCTTCATGATCCGTGGTCAAAGAATAATGAAAAAATGCAGAAAGCCCTTATCCCGTCTTAGAATGGCATAAGGGCTTTAAGCTGGGGTTTTCTATGGCAAATTAAAGGTGCGATTCGATCTTGTCGACGAGCACCTTTTTCGTCGTTACGCCTACCTGTTTGTCCACCACTTCCCCCTTCTTGAGGATAAGTACGGTGGGGATGCTCCGTATACCGTATTTCATGGACACTTCAGGGTTGTGGTCAACATTGACCTTTCCCACGACGACCTTGCCTGCGTATTCCCTGGAAAGTTCTTCGATAATGGGGCCGATCATGCGGCAGGGGCCGCACCATTCCGCCCAGAAGTCCACTACGGTAACGCTATCGGTAGCTATTGCTGTTTCCTGGAAGTTTGCATCAGTGAACTCAAAAGCCATATTTTCGCAATTTTGCGGGTTAGTTAATATTTTTCCGGGCTGTGGAAAATTCACGGCCCTGTCAAAAACACTGTCATGAGATCAGTTAACAGCTACTCCTCAAAAAGAGTTGCAAATATAGAGAAACTCCCCAACTCATTTGTCCCGGCCGGGACAATCAGCCGGCGTTTTTTTGACACAAAGAGAACAAACAAGCGCTGGGAAAGTTTCTCCTGTTAACACGAAGCGCCATCAACATTCCGTTTGAGAAAGGAAAGCCAAAAGACGGCCTATGTCGAAAATGAAAACTAAACTGGCATGGATAGGCCTCGGGCTGGGAGCCTTGCTGCTGCGTTATGCCTTGTCTTCCCGGCCCGAGATTATTGAGTTATATTACAGCCGGATGTTTTTCCCTGCCGTGCGCTACCTGATAGACTACCTGCTGGCGTGGTTTCCCATACCTCTGATCTACCTTTTTCTGGCGGCTTTGGCCTTTTTCGTTCCCCGCGGGCTGGCCCGCTGGTGGCGGCGGCCTTATGGCGGGCGCTGGCAGAAGGCCCTGAACGGCTTGCTGGGGGTGGGGGCATTCCTGGGCGGCGGCCTTTTCTTTTTCTTTATGCTTTGGGGGTACAATTACGGCCGGGTACCCATCGAGGGGCAGCTGGGGCTGGAGCTGAAGCCGCTCAGCTTTTCCGAACTGAAGGAGGAGTTTGCTCACGAAACGGAGGCGGTTAAGCGCCTGAGAAAGGCTATTCCCGAAGTGACCAGAGAGCCGATATCGGAGGCAATGCTCCCCGAAAACATGGAAGGCCTGCTGCGGAAAGAACTGGAAAGCTGGCTCAGCCAGCACGGATTTTCAACTGCCGGGCGGGTACGGGGGCGCTATGTGCTGCCCAGGGGGATTTTCCTGCGCTTCAGTTCTTCCGGCCTGTATTTCCCCTTCACCGGCGAAGGCCATATCGATGCCGGCGTACATGCCCTGCAAAAACCATACGTCATGGCCCACGAACTGGCCCATGGTTATGGCTTTGGCGATGAAGGCGCCTGCAACTTCCTGGCCTACCTGGCCTGCATACAGTCTGACAACCCCCTGGTCGCCTACGCCGGCCATCTCAATTACTGGCGGACGCTGGCGGCCAATTACCTGCAGTATGAACCGGAAAACTACCGCGAATTCAGAGAAAGCCTGCCCCTCGGCATTCAGTCCGACCTCGATGCGATCAACGAGGTGTTGCGGCGCTATCCGGATATCATGCCTCGTTTCCGCTACTACGCTTATGATGCTTACCTCAGGTCACAGGGCATACCCGAAGGTATGGAGAATTACGACCGCGTCACTATGCTTGCCCGGGCATGGCGGCTGAGCCAGAGGATATGAGGGGGCTTTCCACGGGCTGTCCTGCCGGCCGTTTGGCTTCATTGGCTATATTGTTAAATGGTAACTATTTAGGTATTCCGGCCCGTCCCCTAGGCCGGGTAAATTTTATGGTTTT
>CAZAXA010000662.1:0-3335 GCA_964488965.1 uncultured Phaeodactylibacter sp.
GTCGCCGTGCCCGTGGGAGATCAGCAGGTAATCGGCTTTAAGGGCATGGACATTAATTCCTTTTGCCAGTTGATTGGGGCTGATAAAGGGGTCGAACAGGAGGCGCCGGCCCTTCGTTTCAACGCCAAAGGCAGAGTGGCCGTAGTATGTCAGTTTCATATCTGTTTGGTTTTGGTTTTGAACAAGTTCCTGAACATTCAGCTTTTAATGAACAAATCTATGGTTTCAAATGTGTAGTAGCCGGAATTTCTTTTTTCTATGGCACATCACAAAAAAGGTCAAGGATAAATGATCACTGTAATCTCCGGAACCAACCGCCGGGACAGCGAATGCCTCAGATTTGCCGGTATCTATGCTAAAACGCTGCAGGAGCATACCAATGTTACATCACGCTTTAATTTCCTATCACTACCTTTTGCCCGCTGAAGAACCTTCCATTCCCTATTCTCAGCCAGTACACCCCTGTTGGCAGGCCGCCGGTGGGGATGAGGGCTTCCCCATTTTGGGGCTGGACTTTCATCTGCAGCACCTGCCGGCCCTGCAGGCTGACAAGTTCCACTTCGAGGCTCTCTTCCCGGCAGGCGCCGAAGTGCAGCCGTAGTTGGCTTCGGGCAGGGTTGGGAGACAGGCTGTAGAAGCAATCCAGGTGGTGCAGGTGTTCTTCGCCGGTAGTGGCCTGTATGGTGGCGGTGGCCTCTGTGCTGTGCTGCGGCCCGGCCAGTTCGGCGGCGGTGGCGACGACGGCCCTGACAGCCTGGCTCATAAAGGTGAAATTGATGGCGCCCAGGGTATCCGAGCTGCGGTGGTAGTGGGGGTTGCGGAAGTCTGCCCCGTCGGTGAGCATCAGGGCGGGGATGCCGGCCTGCCAGAAATAGGCATGGTCGCTGCGGGTGAGGTCGGGCGGAACCAGGTTGTCCGGGGCGGTGAGGGAGACCACCCTGAGCTCCGGGGCATACTGCTGGGCGGCAGCCTGGAAGCTTCCGCTCAGGCCGGCGGAAGAGGTGATGGCCACATTGGTGAGGAAGTCTCCCCGGAACTCGTTTTCGCTCACGGCCTGGTAGGCGTCCGGGAAGAGCAGGTTGAAACCGGTGGGCAGCGTCTGGCTGTTGGGTTCCTCCGCATAATAGCCGATCATCTCCATGTTGAGCACGCCTTGTATGTCTTCCTCTGTATTGCGGTTTTCCACGTAATACCGGCTGCCCTTCAGCCCCGCCTCTTCCAGGTCGAAACCGATGAAGCGGATGGTGCGGGCGAAGCGGTACCGGGAGAGGATGCGCGCCGCCTCCAGCATGCCGGCGACGGCGGAGCCATTGTCATCCGCTCCCGGCGTATTGGCGACGGTATCGTAGTGGCCGTCGACGATGACCACCGCCGCGTCCTGCGTGGCGCCCGGCAGGCTGCCGATGATGTTCTGCCCGGTGGTGATGCTGTAGGGGAAGTTCTGGCGGTAGGTTTCCAGGCCGTAGGCCAGGAATGCCTGCTCGATGGTATCGCGGGTGGCGTTGAGCAGGGCGGCGCCGGCGGTATAGTGGCGTTTACCGACGATATGGCTGAGGCGTTGGCGCAGCAGGTTGCTGTCCACCTGGTTCACCATCTCCTGAATATCGATGGGATAGCGGCCGGCGGCCACCACTTTCAGCACGTATTCGCCTGCCTGCAGGATGCTGCCGGCATAATTCCATCTGATCTGTTTGCCCGTGCCGGGGCTGATGGGGTAGCCGATATCGCCGGCGGCGTTCTCCGTGTTGAGGCGAAAGGTTTGGCCGCCGTCGTCGGAGGCAAGGAAGAAGGCCTCGGCGTCCTCGCCTTCGGCGTCTTCCAGGCTGTAGGTGAGGGTGAGGGACTGGGCTTCCTCGTCCAGGCTGATATTCTGGATGATTACCGTGGGCGGCTGGTTCTGGGCGCTGAGGGCGCCAAAACAAAGCAGGAAAAGGAAGAAGGAGCAAAAGTGGCGCATGTTTTGGGTTAAAAATAGTAAAGCTGGCAGAAACCAATAAAAAACCTTTGGGCTTTATGGAATATTTAATCACACTATGTCTGCAAAAACTCATTCCACCACCCCATGTTTCTTTTTATCCTCTTCCGAAAGCCGGTAAATATCGTTCTCATTCGCCCAGTCCACCAGTTCCTCCACATCCACTGTAAACAGCTCGATCTGGCCGATCTCGTAGTATTCCATATAAGCCGTTGGCCAGAGGAAAATGGATTTCCCATCGGGCAGGAAACCGGCGATGCCGCCCCGTGGCAGGGAGAAGACGTTATTGCCGTTCCAGTCCCACAGCTTCGATTCATTATTGGAGGTAGTGAGGATGAAATGCCCGTCAGGAGAAAAGGAAACTGATTCGATCCATAGTTCGTGGGCCTGCAGTTCCAGCAAAGTTTCCGGTTTGCCAAAGGGATGAATAGCGACGCTTCTGCTTTTGTTGTCGATGACAACCTCATACTGTCCATTGGCGGAGGTGTCTCTGGTGGCGCCGTTCCGCGAATAATTGTAGGTTTTATGATCTACCGGAATATAGTTGCTGATGTTCATCGGCCCGCCGGCGCCGCTTACCGTCTTTTTATCTTTGGACAATTGAAAGGCCCCGCTTTGTTTTGTCCAGGCGCCTCCCTCTTCCGACCAGGTTTCCGCCGCTGCCGCATCATACCCGTCCGGATAGCCCAGGACGATGTTCTTTCCGGAAGGGTCGAAAAATAAGGCGCCCAGATTACGGCCCGGATCGCCCAGGCGGGCGATGGGGTAGCCTTCCATGTTCCATTTATAAGCATAACCATTGGACGTTTCCGCGTAGATGTTTTTTCCCTGCTCATCAAAGAAGGCACGGGAGAGGTAGAAGGGAGCCGGCAGTTGGCAGGCAACCGGCAACCGCCCCCCGGCCGGCCATACCTCCGCTACGTTGCGCACGGGGATGACGATGCGTTCTTCATCCGGGGTGAAAGAGTAGGGTGAGAACATAGCCTTGGTTTCCCCGATCTCCACCTCCAGATATTCCTGGGTGTCAAAATTCCAGACGGTTGCTGTGAACGGGCCGTGCTGGTCCTGGTGCAGCTGAAATAAATACCGGCCGCCAGGGGAATAGAATTTTTGAACGATCGCTCCCCAATTTGGCATGAACTCCCTGAAAGGGCGGGATTCTTCCCGTTCTTCCCTCCGTTCTTCGGCCGCCGCTGCCGCCAAAGCCGGCGGCATGGCCTCTGTTTTCTGGTACAGGTAGCCGGCTTTCCCTGCGGGAAAATCGGCTGAAGCATAAAAAGCGCTGAGCAGCGCCCCCATCCCCAGCGTGTTGGCACTGTCGTACTGCAGGGATTCTTCCGCCAGCCGGAAGGCCACGGTG
>CAZAXA010000663.1:0-3323 GCA_964488965.1 uncultured Phaeodactylibacter sp.
CGGCGGTGGTATGGGTGAGGCGAAAACTGCGCCGGCGTAAGGTCAGGCCCGAGGTTTCACCGCGCGGCTGGGCCCTCCTCTTCTTCTGGGCCATCTTCACGCACCCCCTGCTGGATTCCTGCACTACCTACGGCACCCAGCTCTTCCAGCCCTTCTGGGATTACCGGGTGGCCCTGAACAACATCTCGGTGGTAGACCCGCTGTACACCCTGCCCTTCCTGCTCTTCGTGCTCATAGCGCTCCTGCTGAACCGCCGTCATCGCCTGCGGCCGGTGTTCAACTACATCGGCATCGGGATAAGCTCTGCCTATATGCTGTTCACCTTTTATAATAAGGTGCAGGTCAACCGCATTTTCGAAAATTCCCTGCGGCGGGACGGCATCGCCTATGAGCGGTACATGACCAGCCCGACCATCCTCAATAACATCCTCTGGCAGGGCGTGGCGGAAGGCAACACCGCCTACTACCACGGCATGTATTCCATCCTGGACAGCCGGCCGGAGGTGCTCTCCTTCGCCGTCATCCCCAAGAACCATCATCTGATCGAAGGGCATGAAGACGACCGCTCCATTCGCATCCTGCGCTGGTTCTCCAACGGCTATTACAGCATACTGGAGCGCCCGGGCGGGCAGCTGCAGTTCAACGACCTGCGCTACGGTTCCCTGGGCGATTCGTTCGACAAGCCGGAGGACTTCGTTTTTCACTTCCTGCTGGAAGAGAAGGATGGCCAGCTGGACGCCAGAGAAAGCTGGGACCGGCCGCAGCGGGAGGGAGCATTTACGGCATTGATGAAGAGGATCAGGGGGATTTGAAGAGCTGGTTGGACAGAGATTGCCGGGGCTTTTTAGGGCGCCTACCCTGATGGACATACGGCTTTTGCACTGCAAAAGCCGACTCCATCATGCAATTACCCGATTTACATTTTTGCCCATTGCCTGATAAGCCGCCGGCCGGGCAGGGCGATTTCCATCCAGTAGGTTCCAGC
Organism: uncultured Phaeodactylibacter sp.; assembly: GCA_964488965.1. GTDB lineage: Bacteria > Bacteroidota > Bacteroidia > Chitinophagales > Saprospiraceae > JACJXW01. The sequence continues at coordinate 986 of CAZAXA010000663.1, forward strand.
CGGTAATACCTGAACGTCCAGCAAGTAATCCTGCCTGCCGGGGCTTTTCTGTAAAATGATCTCGCCTGCCGGGTTGAGAATGGTGATGAATTGTATGGATTCCCCTGTCTGCGTTTTCACCCACACGGCCTCGCTGGCCGGGTTAGGAAAAATAGTAACCTCATCCTCTTTAAACGCTTCGCCGGCGGAAGTGACATTCTCATACCAGATGTTATCGACGACGATCTCGGCATAGCCGTCATAACCGCCATTGAAGGGCGGATTGCCATAATCCGGGTTATAAACCCCTCTGGCTTCGATGTGGAACACCGCCAGGTTTAACGCCTGCGGCAATTCCACCTCTATCTGGATGGTTTCCATTTCCTCCCTTATGGTTTCGTCTACCCAATGGGTGACGTAGAATCCGGCGCCCCCAACCACGATCCTGGCCCTGCCGGGCGGCACGATGCTGTCGTATTTCACCTCCATGCTCAGGCGGAAGTGCCGGGAAGAAGGCACAAAAGTAGTTTCGAGAAATCCGGGTGCGCCACCGACGGCAGATGGGGTGGGCAGGTTGTTTTTGACCTTTACGGCATATTGCCCCATATTGGGGTTGCCTGCCTTCTCTACCGGCCAATGTTGTTCTCCCATATCTGGAGGGGCATTCCACTGCTGAGGGTATTCAGCCAGATAGAAAGGGCTGGCGGATTCCCACAACTCAAAATCGGCGTTGGGTACCTGGGCCGGTAAGGAGGATGGGAGGAGAAAGTACAGGATCAGGCTTATTTTTATATGGTTCATGACACAGTTTTTTAAGTGAAAACAGGCGTTTGAGGTTTCGGAAACCTCAAACGCCTTTCATCCAAAAGAAAAAATATCACCGCTTCACCACCCGCCCCTGATAGGCCTTCCCGTCGCTGCCGCGTACCAGAAGCTGATACATGCCCGCCGGCAGGCCCGACAGATCGGCTTCGCCCGCTACGGCTTCCCGTTTCGCCCGCAACAAAGCGCCGGTCATGCCGAACAGCCGCCAGCCAACGGCTTCCACCCCTTCCGGCAGGCGGAAAAAAACGGTGGCTCCCGCCGGGTTGGGGTACAGAAAAACAGGCTCAGCTGCGGGCGCCTCCAACGTTGAGGTTACCCAATAGCAGGGAGAATAATCGTAGGGTGTGGAAGCGGGCTTGAATCTGAGGCCGTAAATAGTCTGCAACCCCGCCTCTTCTACTTCTCTTTCCAAGCTTATTAAAGCAGAAAATGAAGGGTTACTCAGTAAGTATTCCTCAGACATATTAAAACAGATGGAATCTTCAGCGGCCAGGCAGGCGTATTCCGGCGGTATTTCATCTGGTGGTATAGGGCCAGCCAGTTCGTCCAGCCAGTGGTTGAACAGCGCAGATGCTCTGTAACAGCGCCTTTCTGAAAAAACAGCCCGGTTCCACTTCACTTTGACCGGTTGGTGTTTTGCCCAGATGTATATAAAAACAGGTAAACCACTATTACAGTCCTCAGGGGCAAATGGGCCGGTAGCTGGAGAACCTCTATTGATTATTTTTTTTGATAATTTCGTCCTGAAGAGAAAGTAATCTGTACCGGCCCTCACTTCAAAAACCGAATCAAATGGTGAAAGTATCTCTTGCTCGCCAAATTCGGGGTCAATATCATAAGTAGCCAGTGTGTCATAACCAACAATGACGGAATCCTGGTTGCCAATGGCATCCTCAAAATAAAAGGTGGTTTCGAACTGGGCCGTGGGTTGGGCCATGCTGTTTGAGAAACCGTAATACAACAGGGTTGTTAAGATAAGAAAACGTTTCATAGCTCACAGTTTTATTACGGTTTCGGCAACGGTTTCCCCATCGAGGCTCAGGATGAGGTAATGCACCCCCGATGAGATCTGGCCGGTAGACAGGGACTGCTGATAATTGCCGGGAGTGGCAATATACTCAGAATGGAGCGGCACATCCGGGGGGCCGGCGGCCGGCATCAGCCACATTTCCAGATGACCGGCTTTTTCCGTTTTATAATCCACCTGCAAGGCGCCGGTAAAGGGGTTGGGGTAAATTCCGGTGATGAAGACCTGGTGCCCTGGTTCTCCGGTACACTGTACCTCTTCGAAGATAAAGGTGATCTCCTCCTCCGCCTCGTCGCCACAATAATTTTCCACCGTTAATACGGCTGTATAGGCCTCGCCCGGCTGAAAGCCGTAAGGGTAGCCATAAGGAGGGCGGAAGGACTTTGAGAGGCAAAAGCGGCTGGCCGGCCCGTTCAGCAGGCCGGTGCTGTACAAGAAAGCCCCGGAGCTTTTGTAAAAGTCTATGCTATAATAATCATCGTTCATGCTCGCCGACAGTTGCAGGCA
>CAZAXA010000664.1:0-3299 GCA_964488965.1 uncultured Phaeodactylibacter sp.
GTCGCTACCTGAACCACCGTAGTAAGTGGCCCACTGCCGTACGCCAGCCGCGTCGAACTTCACCAGGAAGGCGTCATTGCTGCCGGCATGGGTGTTCCGATGGCCGCCCGAGGCTATATTGCCGCTGCTGTTGGTCGTGCCCGCCAGGTACAGGTTGCCTTCCTGGTCAATGGCCACGGAATTGCCGTAATCCCACCCTGTACCGCCGTAATAGGTGGACCATAAGCGCGCTCCGGAGGCGTCTGATTTCACCACAAAAGCATCCCGGTCTCCTCCCCCATAGGTATTCTGGTGGCCGCCGGTATTCATAATATCTTCGCTTTCGGTATCCCCCGCCAGATAGACATTGCCCATGCTGTCGGTAGCGATGGCTTCGCCATATTCGCCATCCAAACCGCCGAAATAAGTGGCCCAGGCCAGCCCCGGGGCTCCGTTCAGCACTTGTTCTGCTTCACAAGCCTCTGCGCCGGAGGGTGTTCCTGCAACTGTTATCTGTGGTTTTGCCTGAGACCCGGGGTTTTCCGGCAACAGAGAGGACAGCGGAATGCCGGCCAGCAGGAAGGCCAGCGAGAAAATCATTAAGGTAAAGGGTGTTCTCATGGTTAATTATTTTTTTCTGGTATAATTCCTTTATCATTGCTTCAATACCCGGGCCGTGTACAAGCGCCCGCCCTGAATGGCTGAAAGCCAGTACACGCCGGCGGGCAGGCGGCCCAGGTCCACCTGTATCGGCTGTCCGTCCGCCTGCGGAACAACGGAAGAATAAACGGTTTGCCCCTGTATATTGCAGAGCCGAAGCTGTACCTCCCCGCTTTGAGCCGTTTCCCATTGAACGGCCAAGGTTCCGGCCGTTGGGTTGGGGTAAACTGCCAGGCCATTCTGCGCCAAAGCCGTTTCCTCCGTCCTCACCAGCATAGGATCATAGCGGTAGACGCCAAATTTTCCGGAGCCCACGGCCCCAATGTCAAAAGCGAACCACAGCCTGTTCCGGCTGTCTACTTTGAATCCCCAGGGAACATCGTCTGTGAAGCCCTCCCCGGCGGGCGGTATCAGCTCCGTCCAGGCGCTGTCGCGCAAAACGGCGACAATTCCCCCGGCATAGCCAACATACATGCCGCCGGCATTGTCAAAAGTGATCCGCCAGGTGTCGTTGGAAGGCAGGCCGGAATTTCCGGCCGTCAGGCGGGACCAGGACTGGCCATCGTAGCGGGACAGCCCGAAGCGGGTGCATACCCAGAGCGAACCGTCTTCGGGCGAAATGGCCAGGTCGCGGACGGTATTATCGGGCAGGCCGGAATTTCCGGTGGTAAAGTTTTGCCAGTTGGCGCCGTCATAGCGGAACAGGCCATTCCAGTCGGTGGCGAACCAGCCCGTCCCGTCTGCCTCGAAGGCGAACTTATTGACAAAGTTGAGCAGGACCGGCGTGGAATCCAGCTGTGTAAAAAAGCGCCACTCGCCGTTGGCGTAATGCGCCAGGCCGCCCGTTCCCCCATTTTCAAACAATGCAAACCACTGATCCCCATTGGGAGCGGCGGCGGATGACCAGACTGAACTGCCGGGAAAAACGGCGGCGCAGGTATCGAAAAAGGACCACGCTCCATCCTCGTTGAGCAGGATCTCACCGTTGTCCAGGCCAAACCAGAGGCGCCCGTCGGGGCCGGCCTGGATGCTGTAAACATCGTTATTGGAAGCGCCGAAATCGGCAGGGAAATATTGATTCCAGGTATCGCCGTCCAGTTGCGCGATGAAGTTTCCACCAAGTGCTGCACCGAACCAGCTGCCGGCTGCGCCGAACCACAAGCTGCCGTCCGGCCCCTCGGCCAATCCATTGAAAACGGTTCCGGAGGGAAGCCCCGGCAAGCCGGCGCTGAGCAGGCTCCAGGCATGCCCGTCGAACCGGGCCAGTTGGCAGCTTGTCAGGGACCAAAACCGCCCCGCGCCGTCTGCTGCCGGCGATGCCGTTCCGTCAATGTCACATCCGATGTCTTCCCGGTAATAATGGGCCCAGGCGCCCCCCTCAAATACGGACACGCTATTTGATGTAGTCAACCAAAGCCTGCCGGATTCATCGGCCAGTATTTTTCTAAAGACGGGGAGGCTGGTTATGCCAATGCCCGTGGCCGTATATCCCGTCCAGGTTCCCCCCTCAAATTTAGCCAGGCGGATTGCCTGTGAAGTACTAAATCCGCTAATGGCCCAAAGTACGCCATCGGCAGTCAGCGCTACGGAAAAGACATTATTATTTAACAGCGCGCTGCCGGCATTGGAGGAATTATAAACCGTCCAATCGCCCCCATCCTGAATGGCCAGCCCGCTGCCGGCGGTAGCGAAATACACCTTCCCGTCCTGGCCAAAGGCGACATCCCAGAGATTATTGGACGGCAGGCCGGAGTTGGAGATGTTCAGCACCGACCAGGCGCCGTCCTGAAAAATGGCCGCGCCATGATCGGTGGCCACATACAAACTGCCGCCGGGGGTTGCTTTCATGGCCCGGATGGCGGCGGCGGCAGGCAGGCCCGTTTCGGCAAGGCGCCAGCTTTGCCAGCCGGCCCCGTCGAAGCGGCTGATGCCTCCGGGTTGGTGTATCCACCAGTTCTCTTCCGTATCGATGGCAAGCTGCAGGACGGTGTCCGAAGGGATACCGGAATTGCCGGTGCTGATAAAAGAGCGGCCGGCCAGGGTGTCAAAGCGCACCAGTCCGGCGCCTTCGGTTCCCACCAGGATGGTATTGCCCCGGGCAGCCAGGCTCTTCAGGCTCGCTGCGGGGCCGAAGTAATCCCAGGCGCCTTCCTGGGCGGCCAGTTGAAGGGCCAGGAAAAGTAGAAGAGCGGTAAAGGGTGTCCTCATGGTCCTCATGTTTTCCTCTTAGTTCCACGAGGAGCGAAAATCTTAACAGGCAAGGGGAAATTTTTTTGATGCGGGGCTGTGTAAAAAGGCATGGTACACTGGTGCACTTCTGCCGGAGGTAGCCGGGGATTTTTTAGGATAAATTAAGAATTAAGATTTTTTAGGATCGTAACCATCAGATGCAGTGATCTTAACGAATCATAACTGATCCTAATGCATCAGCGTACTATCCTCTCAAGGGGTTTTCTTCAGAACACTGTTCCTACTCCACCAGCACCCAGCCCGCCCAGTAGTATGGCTCATAGCCCTTGTCCCGCATCTCCTCCTGCGCGGCTTGGAGGGCCTGGTGGACGGGCAGCTTGTCCAGCAGCCATTTGTGGTAGAAGGCGGCCATTAGCTCCTGAGTCTGAAAGTCAGGTACCTGCCAGAGGGACATGATGAGGTTTCGGGTC
>CAZAXA010000665.1:0-3289 GCA_964488965.1 uncultured Phaeodactylibacter sp.
GGCGCTGACCATCATCCGCAGGTCGGCCACATAGGTGTTGCCCTTTGAACTGGGCACCGTGCCGATGTGGTAGAGCTTCCCCCGGCTGCTGGTTGAACTCCAGTTGTAATTGCCGATGAGGCTCTGCACGATGAAGCGCTGGTAATGGAATTCCTGGTTCATGAAGGCGTCCAGTTCAGCCTCGTTGACGATGGTAAACACTCCCTGGCCGGCGTTGCTGTAGGGGTTCTTGACCACTGCCTGGCCCCCCATTTTGCGGACCCACAGAGGGATTTCTTCCTGGCTCACATCCCAGATGGTTTCCGGAGTCAGAATCTCCAGTCCGCTGCCATCCAGTTCGGCATTAAAAATATCATAGGCCTTGGAGGCCAGCATTTTGTTGCGCCCCCCTGCCAGGCAGGCAATGATGGGGTTGAATATCAGGGTCTTGCTGTGGATGGGCAGCCGGGTCCAGGGCCGCTGGGTCAGGTACCGGAAGGCTGCCCGTATCGGCCGCCAGGCGCCGTCGGCGCCCTTGACGAACATCATCCCATCATCAAAGCGGACATTGGGGGAGGGGTCATCATGATAGTAGGATACATAGTGTATGGTTTCGTTGAAGGCATCCGCCATAGCCCGGGCATAACCCAGGGCCTCCATGGGGTTCTTGTCGTAGATCATAGCCAGGCCGCCCTGCAGGTTGCGTTTCCTGCTCTGTATCAAAGGTTTGATGGTGCGTTCCATCAACAGGCGGTAGCCGCCCTGCTCCTGGTTGTCGTCGAGCAGGGGCATGGATTTCTGGCCCGAGGGGCAGGAGTTGTTCTCGATGACGACCATCTGCCGCTTGCCTTCCTCATTGGTCACGTGCATCAGGTCGGCCCCGGCCCAGATGAAGTGGCTGGGCTTATAGGTCAGCATCGACCAAAGTATCTCCGGTTTCACCGTAGGGTGCAGGTGGCAGTACCGCTTTATGATACGTTCTTCAGATAAGTGCAGGAAGAAAGATATCATAGGGTGGATGGTGGCGTTGAGGGCCTTGGGATACCAATGGTCAGCCGGTTCGAATTGGCCGGGGCCAATGAGTTGGGACTTCATGATATGGTTTTGTTGGCCGTGAAAAGAGTGCAGATTCCTGCCGCCCCTTTCACAGTTGGTTAGTTCTTGTTCGGCAATGATAGTTACGCTTTTTTTGCCGATTTGCAAAGGGCGTTAAGGTATTAAAAAATCGGGCTATGTGGCTGGTGCGCAGGCTTTATTTTATGTTCTGAGGGGCATAAAACAACTGGCAGATTCAAAGGGTTGCGTCAGTACACATTTGCCGGCTTCAGGACTGGCCCTTCTTCGAGCCCCATCATGGCGTTGATGAGGCGTATTTCCTGAAAATCGCCCAGGCATCCGGGAGGAATATCGGCGGCAGTCAGCTTCCCGGCGGCGATCAGGGCTTCCCGGCGGGTGCCCGGAAGCAGCGGACGGGCAGGAGTGTGCCAGGCCGAGCCGTCGTACAGGGCAATATTGGCGTATGAAGTATCGGCGAGCAGGCCGTCTTTTATCATCAGGATATCATCGGCGGCGCCTCGTTTTTCGAACAGGGCTCCGATGCCGGCCCGGCCAGCGTATTTGTGGCCGTATTCCAGCCCGTCGGCCGCCACCAGCTTCAGAGAGCGTACCGGGCGGATGCGGTATGGGGTAAATTCCACATGCCATATCCGGCTGTCATACAACACCCTGCATTTGAAAATCCCTTCACGGGCTTGCGGCGGTATGGGAATGTTCTCTAATTCCAGGCTATTGTCCAGCCCCAGCAGAGCCAGGCGGCTGCGGGCCATGCGCTGCCGGTGCCATTCCAGGTTCAGCAGCCGGCCCGATTCGCAGCGGATCGTTTCGAGCAGGAACCCTTTCACACGGTCCATTTTTCCGGAGTATTGGCAAAAGGCAGGTACGCCTTGCGTATCATTTCTTCGTATTCTTCGCTTTCGGCACTGCCGGCAGTGATGCCGCCGCCGCTTCGGAAAAGCATCCCCTCCGCCGCCTGTTCTATAAAGCGGATCATCACGCCGCTGTCCAGCTCCTTGCCGTCAAAAAGGCCGCAAATACCGGTGTAATACCCCCTTTTCTGCCCTTCTGCCTTCTGAATGACCTCCACCGTTTTGCGTTTGGGGGCGCCGCTGATGGACCCCGCAGGCAGCAATTGAAAGAGAATATCTCCCAGCTTTTCCCGAAAACCGGCGCCCAGTTTGCCGCTGATCTCAGAGCTGCTTTGCAGCAATCCTCCCTGATGAGTTTGCACTTCTTCGACGTAGCGGTAGCGTTTTACCCGGACTTCCTCTGCCACCATGCTCAGGTCGTTGCGGAGGAGGTCGACGATGGTGGCATGCTCTGCCTTTTCCTTCTCATTATTCAGAAGCAGGTTTTCCGCATCCGGGAGGGCGGCATCAATGGTGCCCTTCATCGGAAAGGTGGTGATCCGGCCCTCTTCACTGATCGTTACAAAGGATTCCGGAGAAAAACAGCAGAACAGCCCCTCAACCCAAAGCCGGTAAGGGGCCCGGCTGCCCAGGAAAATTTCCCGAAGCCCGAGATTGGTGTCAATAGGGGTGGGAAAGGCCAGGTTGACGAGATAGGAATTGCCGGCCCGCAGTTCTTCCTGTACCAGATGAAAGGCCCGCCCGTAGGCTGGGCGGGGCATGGGATACTTTTCGAAAAAGAACTTCCTGCGGAAGGTTGGAGCGCTCCGGCAATTCCTCCTGCCCCGGATATCGTAGAGAATATGCCCGGGAGATACCTCCTCCAGCCGCAGGACGACAGGGCGCTCCATCTCAAAGTCGACGATGAACAGAAAGGGCTCTGCCTCCCCGCCCAACTCGTTCATCTTCCGGATAGCCTCCGCTTTGCTTAGTGTTTGTATCATTTGCTCCTTTCTGACGGGAAATTACGGGATTGTAACGCCTGAGAGAGGGGGCAGGTTGCGCCCTGGCACATTTACACATTCACACATTCGCACATTTCTTATCTTCATCCCCAAAAAATATGACCCGCCTGGAATTACATGAGCAAATCCGTTCAAAAAGGACTTACCTGTGTGTGGGGCTGGATACGGAATACGAGCGCCTTCCCCGCCATTTGCTGAAGTACGAAGACCCGGTTTACGAGTTCAACCGGCAACTTATCGACGCTACCAGGGATTTGTGCGTGGCCTACAAGCCCAACCTGGCCTTTTACGAGGCGCAGGGCGCAAGAGGCTGGGCTTCCCTTCAGAAGACCCTCGCTTATATCCCGGAGGGGCATTTTACCATTGCCGACGCCAAGCGGG
>CAZAXA010000666.1:0-3275 GCA_964488965.1 uncultured Phaeodactylibacter sp.
GCCGATGATGAAAATCCACCGCCCCTGCCGGTTCATCTTGCTGAGCCAGAGGAAGTATTTCAGGACGCCCCGGTAGAGCCAGTTGCGGGCCTTGATGGCCTCTTTGAGGCCGGAACGGGCGTAGCCGTTGGCAGAGTCCAGCCGCAGGGCTTCCCGAAAGTGGCCGAAGGCCTGCCCGTACTGGTTTTGCTCGATGGCCACCCAGCCCTTGTTGGCGTGGGAATAGCTGTCTTCCGGGGCATGGCGCAGGGCGTAGTCGATGGTGGCCGCCGCCTCTGCCTTGCGGTTGAGCTTGACCAGCGCCTGGGTGCGGATATTGATGAGGTTGACGTTCCCGGCGTCCAGTTGCAGGCCTTGTTCGGCGGAGTCGAGGGCCCTTTGCCAGTTCTCTTCGTAGAATTCTATATGGGCGAGCAGCAGGAAAAAATCGGGGTCGTTGGGGTCGAGGCGCAAGGCGCGGCTGACGACCTCCCGCGCCTCTTTCGTCCGCTGGTTGTAAAAGTAGGAACGCGCCAGGGTGTACAGCAGGAAGCCGTTGTCCGGCTCAAAACGCATGGCCGCTTCGCTCACCTTCAGGGCCTCGCCGAAACGCTTGCCGTTGAGGTAACACTCCGCCAGCCAGGCCATGGCGTAGGCGTCGTCGGGCTGCTGCGAAAGGGCTTCCTTGAGTTCCCGCTCCGCCTCGGCCAGGCGGTTCTGGGCCAGCAGCAATTTCCCGCGTTCCAGGTGAATGTTCATTTTATGTTTAGTTCTTTGGTTCTAAGGTTATCATTCAGAATGGATAGCCGGCAGGTTATTCGGTACTCACAACCAACTGACAATCGTCCCCAATAATAACAAAATTATTATTGCGAAGGCAACCCAGGCCTTCCGATAGTCTTCCTTCTCCAGCAGGAAGGCGGCTTCTGGCTCGTGCCGCAGCAGCAGGTTGGAAGCCGGGATGATCAGCAGGGGAACCAGCAAAAAAGACAGAAGAGTAAGCAGGAGCGGAAGCAGAGGCCCTGAAATTTTTTCCGAGCCGTCGAGGAGGGGCCGCACGGACATGGTCCCCATCACGACTAAGCTTCCCACCAGGGCCTCGGGCCGCTTTTTGAGATAAACGGCCCACTGCAGCAGCCAGCGGTACCAGGCCACCCGGCCCTTAAGGCACTCCACCAGGCCTTCTCTGGCGAAGGGATTGCCTGGGTTCGCCCGCAGGGCATCGGCGAAAAACCTGCGCGCCTCTTCCACTTCTTTTTTTTCCAGGCACATCCAGCCCTGCAGGCAGAGGTTGTTGCTGTCGTTGGGCTGCTGCCGCAGAGCATCGAGGATGGCCTCCCGGGCGTCCCGCCCTTTTCCGCCGGCCCAGAGCAGCTCGGCCTTCAGTTGGAGGAGCTTCTCATGCTGCGGCTCCTTGCTCAGGCCGGTTTCTGTTTCCAGCAGGGCCTTTTTTACCTTTCCCTGTTCCCTGAAGGCCATCGCCCGGTACCAGTGGTAAAAGGAGGATTCCGGTTCGAGCTGCAGGCCGGCATTTATGGTTTCCAGCGCCTTCTTATAGCGGCTCTGATAGAACAGAGAGACAGTCAGCGCCCGCAGGGCTGATCTAAGGGCAGGATCTTTCTCCAGGGCCTGCCGGGCCAGCGCCTCCGCTTCCCGCCAGTGGTTCTTCCCCAACTTACACCAGGCAATCATGGCAATGCCCCTGGCATCATCGGGATGCTGCGCCAGATGCTTACGGGCTTCCTCCTCCGCCTGGTCAAAGCGCCGGCGCTCGATCAGCCACCAACTGCGCCGCAGGGCTTCGCTCATGAGGGTTGATTGTTGTTGGTTGTTTGTTGATTGGGTTGATCAGCTGATTGAAGAAGTTTCACTTCTTGATCTTAAGATATTGCAGTATCTCATCGTAGATTCCCGCCTCATTGGCAAAGAGCGCGTAGTTCTTCGCAGTGCTGAACCACTCTATGGTCGTCGCCCGGTGTTTTTTGGCGGCGCTTTCCAGGTCGGCGGTTTCCAGCGGGGTGGGTACGCCTTTGCGCATGGCCTCTTCCAGTTTGGACTCGATGGCCAGGTCGATGACGGCCTCCAGGTCGGCGCCGGAGAAGCCCTCCGTCTTTTTCAGCAGGCGGCCGTAGTTAATCTCGCCCGCCGGCCTGCCCTTCAGCTTGATGCGCAGGATGGCCTCGCGGGCCGGCTCGTCGGGCGGCGGCACGAAGATGATGCGGTCGAAGCGGCCGGGGCGGCGGAAAGCGGGGTCGAGGTGCCAGGGGGCATTGGTGGCCGCCAGGATCAGGACGCCCTCGTTGTCGTACTCCACCCCGTCGAGTTCGGCCAGGAACTGGTTGATGACGTTGCGGCCGGCGCTGTGGCGCATATCGGTACGGCTGGCGCCCAGGGCGTCCACCTCATCGAAGAAGAGCACGCAGGGCTTGAGGCTGCGCGCCTTCTGGAAGATGGCATGCAGGTTGCGCTCGCTCTGGCCGATGTACATATCCAGGATGTCGCTGATACCGACGGGGATAAAGTTGGAGGCCACCTCGCCGGCGGTGGCCCGCGCCAGGTGGGTCTTGCCGCAGCCAGGAGGGCCATACAGCAGGATGCCGCCGCCGATCTTCTTGCCGTAGGCTTTGTAGATATCGGGATGCTTCAGGGGGTGGATGATCTTCATGCGGACTTCATCCTTGACCTTGTCCATGCCGCCCACATCGTCGAAGCTCACCGCGGGGCGTTCGATGTCGATGCCGTCGCGGGCGCCTTCTTCGCCCGGGGCGCCGCCGGCCCGTAGTTTGATCTTTTCGGGCTCTGAAGGCTCTTTAAGCTTCAGGTTGATCTCTGATTCCAGAAAGGCGTCGCGCAGCTTCTCGTCCAGGCCGATGGCGTTGTCATAAGCTTCTTTGGCCTCTTCGGCCTGCCGGCCCTGCAGCAGCAGTTTGGCATACACCAGCCAGGCGCGGGGCGGCGCTTTGGTATCCTTCAGCAGTTCTTCGATGAGCACCAGCCCCAGGCCCGTCTTTTTCTGTGCCTGAAAGGCATCGGCCAGGCCTGTTTTCAAATCCGGGTCATCGGGCGCCAGGCGAAGGGCGCCTTTGAATTCCGCTTCCGCTTCTTCGTAGCGCTCGCTCTTCATCAGCGCATTGGCGAGGAATTTGCGCAGGGGCAGGTTGTCGGGGGAGTTCCGGGCTGCCTCCCGCAATTGGTTTATATCGTCCATCATTCAATAGGTTTCAAGGGGTTAAAAATAGGGAGAATGGTTGAGTTGTCAACTAGTTGATCAAGTTGATTGGGGGCGGCAGTCCAAT
>CAZAXA010000667.1:0-3255 GCA_964488965.1 uncultured Phaeodactylibacter sp.
TTTCAGCTGCGGGTTTGAACCTGAAGGAAGACATCCTTCTACTTAGATTAACAAGGAGAGAAAACATTAGTTTTTCGAACCTGGGCCGGGCCTGGCCTGTCCGGCATGTGCTGCTGTTCGGCATCGAACCGAAGCAATTGGGGCTGCACTTCTCCCTGCCCCTGCACCAGGCCGCAGAGCTGGACGGCATTGTTTTTCTCCGCAGCCATGCCCTTTCTGAAATCGCCGAAGAGCGGCAGTCAAAGGGCAGGCCTAAAGCCGCCGCCCTCTGGAAAAGCCTGCGGCAACTATTCCCCGGGGATTGAAAAAGCTTACAGCCTATGCCATCGATCGTTTTTGCCACCGGAAACGAAAACAAAGTAAAAGAAGTCAACGCCGCCCTCAAAGGCGCCTTCGATATCAAAAGCCTCAAAGATATCGGCTGTGCGGAAGAGCTTCCCGAAACCAGCCCCACGCTGGAAGGCAACGCCCTGGAAAAGGCGCGTTATGTTTACCGGCATTACCGGGCCGATTGTTTTGCCGAGGATACGGGGCTGGAGGTAGAAGCGCTCGGCGGCGCTCCGGGCGTTTATTCCGCCCGCTATGCCGGCCCTGCCCGGGACCCGGAGGCCAATATGAGCCTCCTGCTGAACAACCTCAGGGGAAAAAGCAACCGGCGCGCCCGTTTTCGCACCGTTGTAGCCCTCATCCTCGACGGGCAGGAGTTTCTCTTCGAAGGCATCGCCAATGGGCAGGTCATCCATCTCAGAAAAGGGAACCAGGGATTTGGCTATGACCCCATCTTCATGCCGGACGGTTTCGGCCGGACCTTTGCCCAGATGTCCGCCGAAGAGAAAAATGCCGTCAGCCACCGCGGAAGGGCGATGGAGAAGCTCAGGGTATTTCTGCTGGAAAGGAGAGGGAAGTAGGTTTTTTCTCCGTATATTATTGCACTTTTGGATCAAAAAGCGGCGTTTGCATATAAAAACAGACAGCAGGACATGAATGCAGATAATTTTACCCGTTACCTGGAAGACCCCTCCTTGTTGTATCAGGTTTCCTATCAGGAGCTGAAGAGCCTCGTATTACTGTACCCCTACTGCCAGAATTTACACTTGCTGCTTTTCCAGAAAAGCATAATGGAAGGCGTAAAAGAATGGGAACAAAACCTGGAAAAAGCCGCCATTTACAGCATCGACCGGGCCCACCTGTTCCGGCAGGCCAGAAAACTGGACCGCAAAGTAAAGGAAGCCGACAGCTTCCTGCTGAGCGGCGAATTTCTGGAGCTCAAAAGCCTGGACGCCCTCATAGCGGACGAAAGCATGGAAGAGGAAAGGCCGGCCGGGCCGGCAGTGCAGGAGGAGGCAAGCCTTACGCTGGAGTTCAGCCCGCTGCCAAAAGACAGGCCGGGCCTGAAACCGGAGGATGCCCCCAGCCGGGTAGCCGAAGAGGAAGAAGATGAAGACATAGACGTGGAAAGCCTCTTTGAGGCCGCCGCCGGAATTGCCCCCCGGGAAGAACGCGAAAGCATTGAAGAAAGCCCCCTGGCCACCAAACCAGTGGAGAATGCCCTGGCGGAATCCACTGTTGAAGGGCGGGCCATTCTTCATTCCGAAAGCCCCGGGCCGCTTTCCGCTCCCTTTAGAGTACCCCCGGAGCTCATAGAAAATTACTCCAGCCTGCTCGGTATCCTCCAACTTATGGAATCCGGCCGGCCGGCGGCCGTATCTCCTGCAGAGAAGAAAAAAGCGCCCTCAGGATCAAAGGAACGGCGCCGCCCCCCGCTGCCCAGCCCGGAATTGCCCGCCCTGGCCCAAAAGTTCTACCGCCGCCGCCACTTTCCCGCCGGAAAGCCTGCCGATACAGAAGAAATCACTACTCCAGGCCCTCAGCCCAAACAATCTTTTACCAGCTGGCTGGAACAATTTCAGCACCCTACGGTACAACTGCGGCTCAGCGAACTGATGGAATCCAAAAAACGGGAAGAGTTCAGGAAAGAGAGAAAAAAAAGAAAAAAGGCCATGAAGGGCAAACCGGGGGTGGAACACATCGCCATAAGGAGCATTACCGAAAACAAGGAGGTACTGTCAGAAACCCTGGCTGAACTGCTGGCCGCTCAGGGAGAATATTACAAGGCCATTGAAATGTACCAGCGGCTAATGTTGGTTTTTCCGAAAAAAAGTGATTACTTTGCGGAGCAAATTGAAATCCTTAAAAGCAAGTAAGATATGTTAACTGCTATGACCGTCCTGATCGCCCTGGTGTGTGTGCTGTTAATGGGCGCGGTGTTGATCCAGAACCCGAAAGGCGGAGGCGTTGATTCGACCTTCGGTGGAACGCAGGCTAACCAAATGTTCGGCGCAGCAAAATCCGCTGATTTTATAGAAAAAGCAACCTGGTATCTGGCTATTGCGCTGGGGGCGCTCTGCATCATAACCGCTCTTATGGTAGGCGGCGGCACGGAAGCTGCCGACCCCCTGTTGTCTCAGTAATTACCGGAAGAAAGGCGTAAAAAGGCCTGAGGGAATTCTCTCAGGCCTTTTTACTTTTTCGTTCCTCTCCGGGAGCTTGCCAATTTGGCAAGCATTCAAAGACAGCCGGCCGGCCGGCCTTCGAGAATTTCAGCAATTGGCGGTAAAACCTGAAATAATGTCATGAAATCAAAGTTGGCATACCGTATGATAGAGGATGTTTGACTTATAGAACCTGTTAATTATTTGTTTAACCAAACCGATCATAAAAGCTCGTAACTATGAAGCCCATCAACGACAGAGTTGTAGTCAAACCTGCCCCGGCGGAAGAAAAGACTAAGGGTGGGATCATCATCCCGGATACTGCTAAGGAAAAACCCCAGCGCGGCGAAGTCGTAGCAGTTGGCCCGGGTAAAGATGGCAACCTGATGACCGTTCAGGTCGGCGATATCGTCCTCTATGGCAAATATGCCGGCCAGGAATTAAACTACGAAGGCCAGGAATACCTCATCATGAGAGAAGATGATATCCTGGTCATCCTGGAAGGCAATGAATAATGCTTCGGCCTCCTGCCCGCCTTTTTTTCAAAATTTCAAACCAAAAAAATCGAACCTGAAATGGCTAAAGAAATTAGCTTTGATAGAAACGCAAGAGAAAAACTGCGCACAGGGGTCGACGCGCTTTCCAATGCCGTAAAAGTGACCCTGGGCCCCAAAGGGCGCAACGTCGTCATCCAGAAAAGCTTCGGCGCCCCACAGATCACCAAAGACGGCGTGACGGTGGCCAAGGAAATAGAACTCGAGGA
>CAZAXA010000668.1:0-1489 GCA_964488965.1 uncultured Phaeodactylibacter sp.
TAAATGGCGTGCCATCCCTGTTTGGCTGCAGCATCCTCGTTTGGGCGCCACAGCCGCGGAAAACAAGAGGTGCCTGTAGTTTGCCGGGCATGAGATCCCGGGCATGTTTATCCTGCCTGCTACCAAGTCATAAAACGTATAAAAAGGCAGGGAGGGGCTTCATTGATGGCCTTCATGAGTAGTAGAGAATGGATGTGGATATGCCCTCCCCGCTGTTTCTTTCTGGTTAGGGAGGGGCCTTGCTTTCGCCCCAGGCCTTGCGAGGCTGGCTGGCGACCTTCAGCTTGCCCATTTCCAGCCCGCCGGCCGAACAGTAGAACAAGGTGAAGCTGTCCTCTTTGTCGCCGTCCTCTACCTCTCGCAGTTCCCAAGCAATTAGCCCCGAAGCTTTGCCTTTGTTGCGTTCGATGAAGGCTACCGAGCGGATGGCCCGGAAGTTGTTGGCGCCAGCGAAGGCCTGCTTGGGGCCGTCCCAGGGCTGCCCCTGGATGGCGTAGAGGATGAAATCGCCGACCAGCTCGCGCAGGGTTTCGAAAGGCAGGGGTTTTGCTGGTTTTGGCGGATGGCATGCAGCAACCCTGGCAATAGGGTTGCGTATTGCTGAATCAGTCATAACCGTATGTTTTGAATTATTGGTCGGCGACAGCCGACTGGATCTGTTCTTCCTTCTCCCGGTTCTCTTTGATCTTCTGCAAGGCCAACTCGCGGACGACCTTCCCGGTTTCGGTATATTTCCTGTCGTCCAGCGTTTTGATGTGATAAGAAACCGTCCTTTCCGAAATCCGCCACCCCTTCACCCCTCTGTCTCGCAAAATTTGGCGAGCCTTCCTGGTGATCCTTACTAAATCTCCCCTTATTAACCCTTCGATTAGCATAACTATAGGTTATAATTTGAGTTTGGGCCGATTCATTTTCAATACGGATTTTTAAGCACCTTTGCGGTTCTTTTCGTATTTTGGCAGCATAGATTTAGTTTATTTTGAGCTAATATATTCATTTTAAATCAAAAAAAGTTCAAAATGAGCTATTATTTTTTCTGATTTGCCCAGGAAAAAACAAAAGTACTTTGGAACGGCTTGATAATCAAATATTTAAGGACTGGACCGATTTTCTGAAGAAAAGCTTTGGCATCTCCATCAATGCCATAGGCAAAAGGGCAGGGCTGACTAAAAGCCAGATGAACGCCTACCGGAACGGCCCCACTCAGCCGCCGCAGGAGTGTTTCGCGGCATTGGCCGCTGCCTTCCCCGAGCTTCGCGCCCGAGCCAAAGAGGCCGGCTTCAGGCTTGGGTCCGGCGCAGGGGCCCAACCCAGCCAGGAAGCCCTGCTCGCAAAAATTGAAAAGCTGGAAAAAGAAGTAGGAGAGCTAGAAAAAAACCTTGCCAGCATCGACCACGAAAGGAAGGAAGTCCAAAAAGCCCTGAACAAGGCCAACGCCATCATCGTGGAGCTGATGGAGAAATACGGCATTATCGGAGGGGAGGAAAAG
>CAZAXA010000668.1:1499-3236 GCA_964488965.1 uncultured Phaeodactylibacter sp.
CTATCCTAGCCTTGTCAACGGTCAGGATTTATCTTCATCCAATTTTTTGAGTTCTTTCAGCGCCTCCTCGACCTTTGTTGTTATCCTTTCCTTCTTAGGTTCATCCTTGGTAGTTTTAGCTGCCTTTAAGCATGCCTTTATTTTGCTGATCACTATTCCGGGATGTAATTTGCCCATGGCCTAATGGTTTTGACATTAGAGAAAAAGATTCTTGGCCACAGTTTTAAACAATTATTGTAAACGATAAGACGGAATGCGGCAAGCACAAGGACAGGATACACAAGCGCGGAGCTGGGGGCGAATTCCGTAGCTTGCCCCAATGCTTTTTTGCAGCACTGTTTCTGTCCAGGCAAACTGCCTTCTGCCGGGCGAAAAGCGGTTCCTGGCAGGCTGCAGAGAGACCCCTAGCGCCTAGCCTTACAAGCGGCAGTGTCGGCAGTTTGTGTTTGTGAGCTTGAAAAACGCAGTAAATATAACAAGGCGTGAAAAGGAAAAAAATAACTTTTTTCACAAAAAAAGACATAACAGATTTGGGTAAAAAAAGAGGCAATAAAAAAATAAAAAGCTGATAAACAGAGATATAAGAGGTTAAGTTTTTCAGTAAATTCAATAAAAAAGTACGAATTCAAATTACATCAATTCAAATTCAATTTGTATATTAGAGTAGTTTTAAACAATTATATAAGGGTGGCGCCAAAGCATTGCAGCCAATGGCGCTGCCTTTTTATATCAAAAACCCTGCAAATCTTCATTGATGAGACCCATAAGCATCATCAATGCAATCAGTGAACTCATATACTATTTTTTCAGAAGGGTTGTGAAATCTACCTATTCAAACTTACAACCCTTCCTTTTTCGGGCCTATAACGTTTTATAGTATTAATTTGGTGATATAATTCAGTTTTTTTATGAAGGATTTGATAGAAATGTCAATAAATTCAGGGAATTTGGGCTTAAAAAAAGACTCAAAAATTAAGTACTTATTTGACGGTATCAAAAGCGGTAAATTCAAAACTGACAAAGATGCCAAGATTGCCATTTTTGGATCTGAAGACTGTACAGTTTACTATAGTGAATTAAAGGGTAAACTTCGCGATATTTTGGTGGAGGCAGCTTTAAAGAACAATAATCAAGGGACAGAAGCCAATCAGGCGTTCACTAAAGCTTCAAAATATTACCTAGCCTCCCTGCATTATTATCAGGCTGGAAACCGGGCAGCTGGACATGAGTTGGCAAAAAGAGCATGCAATATTGCCAGAAAGTACAACTTTACACAGATTCATTTTCTCGCCAGCAACGAAATTGCTCACCATTATGGAGCTATACAGGGAGATACCCGGCATTTTAACTTCTTTTTAAAAGAAGCTAATGCCTCTTTTCAAAACCTTCAATCTGAGGCTCTAGCCCGGCTTAGTTACCTGGAGGTCGCACACAAACATGCCAACAGCCGGAGCTTAAAGAAAAATATACTGCCGCTCATTGAAGAGAAAATCAAATTGATAAAATCGATTCCTCCAGCAAACACTTTTACTTTTATCATCTACTATTACAATATCCAGGCTTTTAAATACAGCATCCTCCGAGATTTCAAAGGGATGATAAGGCTCTGCGACGATGCCCTCATTGATTTGAAAGAAATAAGAGCAAAGCCTTACATAGGATACTTCGCCTTTAAGGTCAAAAAACTAATAGCCTTCATTTCACTTGCCCAACATGCCTTGGCCCAGAAGGAACTGG
>CAZAXA010000669.1:0-3234 GCA_964488965.1 uncultured Phaeodactylibacter sp.
GCCCCCCATCTGCAGGCGTACGCCGTACTTCTGAAAAAGCACCTGGAAATCGTAGGCCTGCAGAAGCTGGTAGCTGAATTCGGTAAAGGATATACCCGTTTCCAGGCGTTTTTGCACCGACTCTTTGGACATCATATAATTGACGGTCAGGGTCTTGCCCACATCGCGCAGGAAGTCCAGCACGTTCATGCCCTGGTAGAAGTCCAGGTTGTTGACCATCAGAGCGCGGTTGTCGCCTTTGTCAAAATCCAGGAACTGGCGGATTTGCTTTTTCTGATGTTCCAGGTTAGCGTCCAGTTCTTCGTAGGTTTTCAGCTCCCTTTCGGCATCCTTGCCCGAAGGGTCGCCGATGCGGCCGGTGGCGCCGCCCATCAGGACGACCGGCTGGTGGCCGGAGCGTTGAAAGAGGCCCAGCAGCATAATCTGTACGTAATTGCCGATGGTCAGTGCCGGAGCGGTAGGGTCAAAGCCGATATAGCCCTTCATCATGCCTTTGGCCAGCGCCTCTTCGATGCCGGGCGTCGCATCCTGCAGCATGCCTCTCCACCGTAGTTCTTCGATAAAATTCATTGTTATACCGGGTTTTTACGGGCGCAAATTTAGCCTTTTTGGCCACAAATGTACAAGCACTTTCATTTCACATGCAGCACCTGGTCCTCCTCCAGCAGCGGCATATATTTATAGCGCAGGTAGAGCTGTATGGTGGCCAGCACATCTTTTTCACAGTACAGAGAAAGGCGTTCCAGGTCCTTATCTTCCCAGTAGACGCGGCCGACGTCGCTGCCGTCGATATCGTCTTTCGGAGAAGGGAAGCCCAGCAGGGCGGCCAGCAGCTTGAGGGAGGTGTAGTGCTTGCGGTCGCCGAACTTCCACATTTCCATGGTATCCAGGACGTGTTTGGTTTCCCATGGCTTTTTGCCGGCGAGGTTGAGGGAAACAGGTAAAGGCAGTTGGTGGACGACCATGCGGCGGCAGATGTAGGGAATATCGAACTCCCTGGCATTATGGCCGCAGAAGGCATGCTTGTTGGGGTCGTTGTAGTATTTGAAGACCATCTGGGAAAACTCGTAGAGCAGTTCCTGTTCGTTCTCGTTGGCGAAAGATTTCAGGCGGACCTTCAGGCGCTGGTCTTCCTTATCGCGGTGTACTACGCCGACGGAGATGCAGACGATCTTTCCAAACTCGGCGAAAATGGCGGCCCGGCCCTTGTACAGTGCGGCATAGTCCGGCTCCTCCCCCCCTTCCTCGGGGCGGGCCAACTGCCGGGCCTTGCCCTTCCACAGTTCCTGGAACTCTTCGCTCAGGCTGTCAAAGCCCGGCTTGGCGGAAACGGTCTCTATGTCCAGGAAAAGTATGTTGGCGATGTCGGTGTTGTCGTTCATAATATGCAGTTTTTTTAGTGAGCGCTTGTCTGGAGGCGGCGCTTTTGAAGCGAATCTCCCTTTGGGGCAGCCAGGATAACTACCTCCAGACAAGTACTGAGGCATGTTGTGCCTGTGAACTGCCAAATCTAAGAAAAAGCCCCGAAAACCAAAGGCGGAAGGTAGGCGGAATCGGGCCAGCGGCGGTGCGGGAGGCTGAAAAAGCGGAAAAAATATATTCCCGGCATACAATTTTCTAAAACGGCCCTCCGTTTTATTCGCGTCTTTGAACACGCATTCATTACTGACACTCATAGGTAAACAAATTCCTTTCTATATTATGGCTACTAGCAGTCAAAGTCCTACACCCACTAACTCCGGCCCTGGCAAGCAAGACAAGTCGCAGCAGCAACTCAAAGTGGCGGCCATCGTTACCATCGCGGTACTGGCTATCCTTTGTATTGTACTGGTGGCTAACCTTGTGAGCAAGAACAAGGCCAACAACAACCTTACTTACGAATTGAACGAGTCCGAACAGCTCAAGGCCGAACTGGAAAAGCAGTACTACGAAGCGCTTTCCGAACTGGAGGAGCTTCGCGGAAGCAATGAGGAACTCAACGCACTGATCGAACAGCAAAAAGCCGAACTCAAGGATTCCAAAGACCGCATCGACGCCCTGCTCCGCGACAGCCGCAACCTGGCGCAGGCCCGCAAGGAGATCAAAGGGCTGACCGCTCAGGTCGAGCAATACCTGGCAGAGATCAACCAACTCCGCCAGGAAAACGAGCAGCTGACGGCAAGGACGGCGGAACTCACCGAAGAGAATACCATGTTGACCACCAACCTGGATTCCGCCCGCGTCCGCAACATGGAGCTGTCCTCAGCCAAGACCGCCCTGGCCAGTGAAAAAGAGGCGATCGAAGCCGAACGTTCCTTCCTGGCCAAGAAGGTGAATATCGCTTCGGTCATCAAGGTCAGCAACCTGGAAGCCGATGGCATGAAAGTGAAAGGCAGCGGCAAGCCCGTGGCCCGCAGCAGCGCCAAAAATGTCGACCAGATTCAGGTGTGCTTCAACACCACCGCCAATGAAGTGGCCGAACCTGGTAATGAGCAGTTCTTCATCCGCATCATCAACCCCCTGGGAGAGACGCTGGCTATAGAAGAACTGGGCTCCGGCGTTTTCACCAATAATGCGAGCGGCGAGCAAATCCGCTACACCCAGGTGGAAGATGTCGACTACAACCAGAGTGAAAAGCAGGTTTGCACGGTCTGGTCTCCCAACCAAACCTTCGCCGAAGGCAACTACAAGATCGAAGTGTACAACAAGGGCTACCTGGCGGGCAGCACTACGCTGCGCCTGAAGTAGCCTCTTATTAAAGCCGTGACACAATAAAGCCGGAGTTGCCAAAAGGCGGCCCCGGCTTTATTCATTTATCCGAACTCTAAAAACAGGCAGCATGATCTTTCGTATCCTTGTGTTTTCCTTTATGCCGCTATTCTTTCTGGCATATCGCCTGCCTTCCGGGGAAAAAGCCGAGTGGCTGTCCGAAACCACTCATGATTTTGGCGATATACCTCATAAAAAGCCGGCAAAGCACGCCTTTCGGTTCCGCAACGTCAGCGGGCAACCCCTGGCCATCGATAACGTGCGGCCCTCCTGCGGCTGTACGGCGCCCGGCTGGGATGCAGCGCCGGTATTGCCGGACAGTATCGGCACGATCTCCATAGAGTACGATGCCCGTGACCTGGGATACTTCAACAAGAAGATAAAGGTCTATTTCCACGGGCAGCGCCGGGCTGAAGTGTTGTCCATTGAAGGGTGGGTGGTAGAATAAAAAAGGAGAATAACAGCTTCCTGCTATTCCCCCCCTAT
>CAZAXA010000670.1:0-3233 GCA_964488965.1 uncultured Phaeodactylibacter sp.
ATCCCGAAAAGCAGTTTGAACATCTTCGAGTGATCTTATATGTTTTTTAAGCTTATCGAGATATTTTTTTTCTTCCAGATATCGGAATAGCTTTTCGGGGTCAAGTACATAATTCTCAATCGTGGTGCGATAAGATGCGTAGATGTAATTTCCTGCTTTTATTAATTGCGGCCTTTCAGGAACTGGAAAGTCAAAGTCGCGGTCTCTAAAGCCCAATGATTCTACATCATCCCTAACGAGCCGGTTCCCTTTCACATAGCCATCACGAAAGTTTGCCAGGCTCCCCTTCCCACCCACCGGAACCACCTCAATATCAATCAATTGAGTACTTTCGATTATTTTTTCCAACACTTCTTTATCCCAGCTGTCGCGGTTACCTTCACAGAAAATGAAGCGGAACTTACTCATCGAGCCTTATGATTTGGGGTTCAGAAAACATTGCGGCCACACTTTCGGAATGGGTGGTAAGGATGAATTGGTTAGCTTTTCCCAGCTTAGGAAGCGCACGGACCAATGCCTGTTGTAAAGGTGGATGCAAATGAAGCTCTATTTCGTCAATGAGAATAAGGGAGTGGTTTATTATCCGATTGGCAAAGTCCAGTAAAATAGGGAATACAGCTCGTTCTCCGCCCGATAATTCCGAAAATTCATAATCATTCTTGCCGTCAAATAACCAAAAATCCTGATCTTGATCAAAAAAATCCTCGAATTCCATTTTTGGGGCAAAGCCTTTGAACGACCGGCCTGGAAAAACCTGCCGGTATAGTCGTTCAAAATCAGCAAAAAAATCCCTTTGTCCTTCTCGCAAACGGAATTTCTTATTAGCAACATTTTGATGAAAAACGTACCATTTGAAAAGAACTTCTTTGAGTTGTTTTTCGCTGAAAATTCCGTTAGCTTCATTTTCTCTGCCTTTTCCATTCAATCCCTGTATCTGTGCTGAGGATAAGCTGGCAGCATTGCGCTGTTCATCGTATTTGTAAACGGACCCGACCTTTTCAAACAATTTTTCAAAGTTTGGGAGGAACTTACTCAGCTGAAGCGCATATTCGTAACCTTTGGTTTGGAAATAATTGGCGGCAGTCGAAGCTTGTACCCGGTCTTTGCGGTAATCCAGTAAAAGTTCGAATGTTTTATCCTTACCCGGCATAACTCCTACCTCAGGGAATCGCTCCTGAAGTTGTTTGTAGTAGTCTAGCGTAGCATCAATTTCCTCCTTGCTCATGGAAACAGTTGCCCGAACATCCGCCGGCATACGGCCACTTTGCAAATTTTCCCAATAAAAACCAGGGTATTTTAAGCTCGAAGGAGTCGTAAAAGGTTTGAAGGCGGCTCCCAACAACATGGCAATAGCTTGGAGCAAGGAAGATTTTCCAGAGCCGTTTTTCCCTACCAGCAGAATCATATCGTAGGCTTTTCCCTCCTCATCGCAGAAATTGAACTCCCGATGGCTAAACCGCTTGAAATTTCTAAGGGAAAGACTATTTATCTTCATTTGCTACCGTATTACATCAGCGCGCAAAATTACGAAAATTCCCTGGCTAATGCCATAAAACCCAAGTATCGACACCCTTGAAAAATTTGCTTTTAAAATAGCGCCCTTCTCTTTGTGTAACAGCGCAAAATTCAAGCTGATACAATTTAAAACCCTCGTCGTCCAGATATACGCCCAGGGCATACACCTCGCCGGCATTTCCCATGATGCAGCTATAGCCAATCCCGCCGCTTTCGGCGTCCTTCACGCCGAAGATATCGCCCTCGTGCATCCACTCCCAGGGCTTCAGGCCGCGGCAGGCGGTGGCAGCTTCCACTGTTTCACTTTCGCCGCCTCTTTAAGCCGGTTATAATTGTTGATGGCTTCACCCTTCCGCCCGAATCCCGAACACCCCTGCCCCCGAACGCAGCCCCTCACCCCATCCCCTCCAGCAATTCCATCACGATCTTCCGCATCTTTGGTTCCACCCCCTGCGCCACGGCGATCACATCCTCATGGGCCGTCTCCCGGATTTCTTCCAGCGGATAACACTTATTGGTGGCTACCGACATGGCCATCACCCTGAGGCCCATGTGCCGGGCTACGAGCACTTCCGGCACGGTGGACATGCCCACCAGGTCGGCGCCGATGATGTGGAAAAAGTTGTACTCGGCCGGCGTCTCCAGGTTGGGCCCCTGCAGGGCCAGATAGACGCCCTCATGAGCGCGGATATTGTGGCTTTGGGCGATCTCCAGCCCCCTGGCGTTCAGGCTGCGGTCGTAGGTGTGCAGCATGTCGGGGAAGCGGGGGCCGAGGCGCTCGTCATTGGCGCCGCGCAAAGGGTTATCGGGCTGCAGGTTGATGTGGTCCCGTATAAAGACGATATCGCCGGCCTGAATATGCTGGTTGGCGCTGCCGGCGGCGTTGGAAAGGATGAGCAGCCCGATGCCCAGAAATTTCATCACCCGCACAGGGAAGGCGATCTGCCTGGCGGTATAACCTTCATAGTAGTGAAAGCGCCCGGCCATGGCCACTACCGGCCTGCCGCCCAGGTTGCCGAAGACGAGCCTGCCCTTGTGCCCCTTCACGGTGGAGGTGGGAAAGTGCGGGATGTCGCCGTAGGGGATTTCCGCTACCGCTTCTATCTCATCGGCCAGCCCGCTCAGGCCGGTGCCCAGAATGATACCGTAGCGGGGCTGGAAGCCCGTCAGGGTGCGGATGTAGCGGAGAGCTTCCTGGATCTGGTCGTAAAGTGGCGTTTGATTTTCCATATGGCCAAAATACGGCCCCTTGCCGTGCTGACCAAGAAAAAACTGATGAATGGCTGTGGGTTTTGGGGTTTAGGGTTTGGGTTTGGCAACAGGCCTTTCCGGAAAGGCAACAAACAACCGGCAACCAGCAACATAGCCAGGCCTGATCACCCGGCTAACCGAATATGTTCCTTCAATCCACGATCATCCTCTGCCTGTCCAGTTCCTGCTGCACGATATTCTCCGGCAGTTCCCGGTATTCATACTCCTGGTTGCGCAGCTGCGGCCGGAAGCCGGCCTCGCGGATGGCGTCCTGTATCCCCTGCGCGGTGAAACGGAAGCGGGCCCCGGCGGCGGAGACGACGTTCTCCTCGATCATGATGGAGCCGAAGTCGTTGGCGCCGGCGTGCAGGCAGAGCTGAGCCACCTGTTTGCCTACCGTCAGCCAGGAGGCCTGTATATTGGCGATATTGGGCAGCATGATGCGGCTCATGGCGATCATGCGCACG
>CAZAXA010000671.1:0-3224 GCA_964488965.1 uncultured Phaeodactylibacter sp.
TACTAACACTAGATTGATACCCTTGCCTGGCAATCCCGTTCCTTGACAACCCGGATCGACAAGAAAATCGAATAAGGCAACTGGCGGAGCCTGCAAGCCTAACCCTTGCTCCGCCTTTCTCGTTTTATATGAAACATAGGGAAGTCCAGGCACTTTTTCCCATCTCACCGGAGGTACTCTAGATGGCAACTGGAAGAGTTGTAATTGATGTAGAACGGTGCAAGGGGTGTGAGTTGTGTCTCCCGGCCTGTCCTAAAGATGTTCTGGCATTGGCCGAAGAGCTGAACAGCAAGGGATATAGACCCGTAATCCTTTTAGACCCCCATCACGATTGCACCGGCTGCGCGCTTTGCGCCACGGTTTGCCCTGACGGCTGCATCACCGTCTACCGCGACGTCAATGTCGAGAAGGGACGCGCATCGGCAAGCCGTAGCATGGAGGGCGTCCCCGCTAAATCCGCGCGCGCTGTCGAACATGGAATCCCGGAGGTGCTGTATCATGGCTAAACAATTGTTAAAAGGCAATATCGCCTTCGCCGAAGCCGCCATTCGCGCCGGGTGTGAAGTCTATTTCGGCTACCCCATTACTCCCCAAACAGAATTACTGGAGCATATGTCCAGCCGTATGCCGGAGTTGGGGCGCGTATTCCTGCAGGCCGAAAGCGAAGTGGCTGCAGTGAACATGGTCTATGGCGCGGCGGCCGCGGGGGCACGAGTCATGACATCATCCAGCAGTCCGGGCATCAGCTTGATGCAGGAAGGCTTCAGCTACATGGCCGCTTCGAATGTTCCTGCGGTAGTCATCGATATCATGCGCGGCGGCCCCGGCCTGGGCAATATCCAGCCCAGCCAGGCAGACTATAACCAGGTAACGAAGTCGGCCGGCCACGGTGATTTCCACCCCATTGTCCTGGCACCCTCAACCGTCCAGGAAGCCATCGATCTCACCGTCCTGGCTTTTGATCTGGCGGAGAAATACCGGACGCTGGTTTTTGTCATCGCCGACGGAACAATCGGACAGATGATGGAACCAGCCGAATTGCCTGAAATGCGACCCATATCCACTGAACGACCGGGCTGGGCCGTCACCGGCGCCAAAGGCCGGCCCCACAACGTGATCACTTCGCTCTTCCTGGGCGCGGAACAGTTGGAAGCGCTTAACCTCGACCTACAGGACAAACTTCTGCAAATTCAACAAGCGGGCGAAATTCGCTATGAAGAGGTATCCCTGGAAGGAGCCGAGGTCATCATCGTAGCCTTTGGCACCTCAGCTCGCGTGGCCCAGACGGCCGTCAAGCGGATGCGTGAAGCCGGATTGCCCGTGGGTCTTTTCCGGCCGATCTCGCTGTGGCCTTTCCCCGAAAAGGAAATCGCCGAGTTACCCAAGCGCATTCCCACCCTAAAGACCATCCAGGTTGTAGAGATGAACGCCGGGCAGATGCTCCACGACGTGCGCGAGGCCATCGCCGGCCAGGTTCCCGTCCAATTCATGGGTCGGATGGGCGGTATTATCCCTGTACCGGAAGAAGTCGAAGAGAAAGTTCGGTTGACGCTTAAACCGGCCCAGATGCCGGCCACCAAGGAGTCGAGCAATGGCCGTGTCGCCCACTGAGCAAAAAATCATGAACACCCCTTCGACGACGGAAGAGGAAATTGTCTACAAGCGCCCCATAGCGTTGGCCGATGTCCATACCCACTACTGCCCGGGATGCACCCACGGTATAGCCCATCGCCTGGTGGCAGAAGTCATCGACGAACTGGGAATCCGCGAGGATACGATCCTGGTCGCATCGGTGGGTTGCTCTGTATTTGCCTATAACTATTTCGAGGTGGACGCTTGCGAAGCCGCGCACGGCCGCGCGCCGGCCATGGCGACAGGCGTCAAGCGCGTTCATCCCGACAAGGTCGTTTTCACCTACCAGGGCGACGGCGATCTGGCGTCCATCGGCATGGGCGAAATCATGCACGTTGCCGCGCGCGGCGAGAAAATCACCACCATCTTCATCAACAATGCCGTCTACGGCATGACCGGCGGACAAATGGCGCCGACAACGCTGCCCGGACAAGTCACCACCTCGTCGCCGTTCGGCCGCGACCTGCAGATGTGTGGCGCACCCATCCGGATGGCGGAGTTACTGGCCAACATGGACGGCACAGCCTACGCAGTGCGGCGAAGCCTCCACGACCCACGACACGTTATTCAAGCCAGGAAGGCAATCCGCACCGCCTTCGAGGCCCAAATCAAGGGGCTGGGATTCAGCATCGTTGAATTGTTGTCGTCCTGCCCGACGAACTGGGGGATGACACCCGCGGAGTCGCTGGACTGGATTCGGGACAGTATGATTCCCACCTATCCTCTTGGCGACTACAAAGTGGCGCCCGATCTGGCGCAATCCCGTAAATAAGCCCTTTCCATCCCACTGGAAATAAAAACCGCAAGGAGCAAACCTATGACAACTCCCTGGAATCATCGCTGCGCACAACGAATGCAATCAATGAAAGGCTCGGCGATTCGCGAACTTCTCAAACTGACCGAGAGGCCGGATATCATCGCGTTTGGTGGCGGTATGCCCGCGCCGGAAGTGTTCCCGGTCGATGCGTTTCGAACTGCGGCCGAGCGCGTTTTGACCAAACAAGGCAAGCAAGCGCTGCAATATAGCTCCACCGAAGGTTACCGACCGCTGAGAGAGTGGATCGCCAGGAAAATGGCCGCCTATGGGATCGAATCCGCGCCCGACAACGTGCTGATCACAAGCGGCTCGCAACAGGCGCTGGATCTGCTGGGCAAGGTGCTCATCAACCCCGGCGATCTCATCCTGACGGAAAAGCCCACCTACCTGGGAGCGCTACAGGCCTGGCGCGCTTGCCAGGCGGAGTTCACTACTGTGCCGATGGACAATGAAGGCTTGCAGGTTGACCTGCTGGAAGAAGCGCTCACCGCCGGCCCGAAGTTCATGTATATTCTGCCGAACTTCCATAACCCGGCCGGGGTTACGCTCTCTCTGGAACGGCGGCGAAAATTGATCGAGTTCTCCGACCGCTATGGCGTGCCTATCATCGAAGATGATCCCTACGGTGAACTCCGCTACGAAGGGGAGCACTTGCCGCCCCTGGTCGTCCTTGATTCCGAGTTATGCAAGGACAGGAAAGGGCGCGATGTAGAGTCCAACGGCTACTACGACGTTTCCAAACCGGCAAACGGCGGCGGCCGCGCCTACATGCGTG
>CAZAXA010000672.1:0-3211 GCA_964488965.1 uncultured Phaeodactylibacter sp.
ATGAGAAATACGGCCACGCCCAGTTCGGCTGGGGCGGCGGCATGGAACACCAGACCATGAGCTTCATGGGCGGCTATTCGCACCTGCTGCAGGCCCACGAGCTGGCCCACCAGTGGTTCGGCGATAAGGTGACCTGCGGCAGCTGGGCCGATATCTGGCTCAATGAAGGTTTCGCCACTTATCTGGAAGGGATGACCTATGAACACAACCTGGGGCCCAATACATGGGCGAGCTGGCTGCAGGGTAAGATCAGCAGCGTCACCAGCCAGCCGGGCGGCTCGGTTTACGTGCCGGATACTACTTCCGTGAACCGGATTTTCGACGGCCGGCTGTCCTACTCCAAGGGCGCCCTGCTGCTCCACATGCTGCGCTGGAAGCTCGGCGATGAAGATTTCTTCCAGGGCATTCGCAACTACCTCGACGACCCGGCCCTCGCCTATGGTTATGCCCACACCAAAGACCTGCAGGCCCACCTGGAGCAACAGAGCGGGCAGGGCCTCACGGAATTCTTCAACGACTGGTACTACGGCCAGGGCTATCCCTCCTACCGCTTCAACTGGTGGCAGGAAGGCAGTACCGTTTACGCCACCCTGAGCCAGGCCGCCTCCCACTCTTCCGTCGATTTCTTCGAGATGCCCGTTCCCATCAACTTCAGGGGCGCGGGCGGATATGATACCACCCTGGTTTTCAACCATACCGGGAACGATCAGTTTTTCCAGTTCGAACTGCCCTTCAACGTCGGCCTGGTCCGGATAGACCCGGAATTGTGGCTGCTGTCGAACGGCAATTACGTCACCAATAACGAGATCACCGGCTTGTCCAACCCCTTGTTCGGGCAGGTGAAGCTCTTCCCCAACCCGGTGAGGGCGCAGCTTACGGTTGAGCTGCCGGCGGCCCTGTTGCCGGCGCAGGGGCAAATCTTCAACAGCAGCGGGCAACTCGTGCAGCGGCTCGCCCTGCGCCATGAGAAGGAGCAGGCCGAAGTGAGCAGCCTGCCTGCCGGGCAGTACTACCTCAGGCTGGAGACGGCGGAGGGGGGGATGGCGATGTCGTTTTTGAAGGAGTGAGGGGAAACTTCTGTTTTCTGCTTGAAAATCCGGGATGGCTTTAAGCATAGTATCTGCCGGAGCCGCGCAACGGGGCTGTCAGATACTATGCTTGGAGTTGTGCCTCACGCCAAGAAGGCCATAGTCATAACTTAAGATCGGCCAGAGAAATTTGTATCTTTGGCTAATGGAAGAATTAAAAGAGAAAATAAGGACTTTGGCTGAATTATACGCTTCAAACCTGAAGGATAGGATTGAAGAGAGAAAAGAAGCAATGAAATCAGACGATAACTCCCACTACCTAATCTATAGGGTTTTGGGAATTACAACCAAAGAAGGTGAACTGATAGATATATATCAAAACACTGGACGATTCCTTTATAAATATGCGGGCTCTTTCCTCGAAGAAGCCGCAACTCTATGCTTGAACTTTAAATTTCCAGAAGGTTTAAAAAACAAGGTAGAAAATACATTAGGCCAGCGTCCGAAAACTTTTGAGATAGATTTTCTTAATAAGAATGATGCTATTGAAGTTAAATGGAGAGACGCAACTACCGATGGAGACCATATCACAAAAGAACATACAAGGGTCAAAGTTATCAAGGATCATGGATATAAACCCATAAGAGTGATGTTCTACTATCCTCAAAGAGATCAAGCTATTAAAATTCAGGAAACTTTGAAAACGCTTTATGCAGGAGTAGGTGGAGAATATTACGGCGGTGAGGAAGCTTGGGAATTTCTGAAAACATATAGTGGCGTTGATCTCAAAGAGATATTAACAGAAATTGCAAACGAAAGGACACTGTCAAATGGAAATTAATAGAATCATGCATGGTGATTGTCAAGAGATATTGAAGGAGTTCGAGAGTAATCAAATTGACATGATTTACTTTGATCCGCCATTTTATACCCAAAAAACTCATTCTTTAAAAACCAGGGATAATTCAAAGACCTATGAATTTGACGATAAATTCAATTCATTGCGAGAATATTTAGAACTTATTGAAAATGTACTTATTCAATGTAAAAGAGTTTTGAAAAATACAGGGAACGTATTCCTCCATTGTGATAAAACAGCGTCTCACCATATAAGAGTTGTCCTCGATAAAGTTTTTGGTTACGATAATTTCCAAAGTGAAATAGTTTGGTCATACAAGCGTTGGTCGAATTCAAAAAAAGGTTTATTGAATTCACACCAGATCATATTTTTTTATTCAAAAACTAAAGATTTTAAATTCAATACGATTTATTCAGGCTACTCGGCAACAACAAATATTG
Organism: uncultured Phaeodactylibacter sp.; assembly: GCA_964488965.1. Lineage (GTDB taxonomy): Bacteria > Bacteroidota > Bacteroidia > Chitinophagales > Saprospiraceae > JACJXW01. The sequence goes on from CAZAXA010000672.1 coordinate 2,328, forward strand.
ATCAAATACTTCAAGAAAGGGTAAGGGATGAAAATGGCAAGTCGGTTTATAAAAAAGATGAAAACGGAAAAGTAATCCTGGGTAAAGGGAAAAAAGGGGTGCCGTTATCTGATGTTTGGGAAATACCATACTTAAATCCTAAAGCAAAAGAAAGAACCGGTTACCCAACACAAAAACCGGTATTATTACTCAATCAAATAATAAATATAGCCACAGATGAAGGAGATTTGGTTTTAGATCCATTTTGCGGTAGTGGCACTACTTGTGTTTCAGCTAGGCACCTTAATCGAAATTTCATCGGTATTGACAAATCTTCAGATGCGGTAAACTTAGCTAATAACCGGCTTAACAAAATGGTAATCACCAAATCTGAATTACTAGATAAAGGAGCAGATAGTTACCTTGAAAAAACCGAGAAAGAGCTTGCTATACTTCAGAACATAAATGCAATTCCTGTTCAAAGGAATTCTGGAATTGATGGGTTCTTGCGAGAGCGGGTCAATGGGAAACCTGTACCTGTTAAAATTCAAGGAGAATTTGAGACATTAGAAGATGCAATAGAAAAAATTGAAAGAGCCTCAAAAGGGAAAGGCTATAAATATAAAGTTGTCATTCAAACTAAAGACTCATCCGGATCAAGTAGGCTTTTTGAAATTCAAAGTGAAGTTGAAGTGGTAAAGTCATTGGAATTGCAAGTGAAAGAACGAGCAAAGAAGCACGAAGGTATAACAAAGGCTATAGCGCCTATGCCTCCTAAAAGCCGGCACAGCTTATAGCCTGCTTTTATTGCAGGGACACTAGTCCGGCTTGTGTACTTCAAATACAAAAAAACGGGTAGTGGGTTAAATCCGTTGAAATTTCGGTGCAAATGGAGAGCGGGCCTC
>CAZAXA010000673.1:0-3210 GCA_964488965.1 uncultured Phaeodactylibacter sp.
GCATTCCAGCCCTTCCTCGTTGCGGTGGTTGCACCGCTTGACGTACTGGTGTTTTTCGGCGAAGATGTGGAGGTATTTCTGCAACTGCAATAGGGTGTTATCCTTCAGCAGTTCTTCCAGCTTCGGGATAGCCGGGGCGAAGATCGTTTCCCCTACCTCTTTCAGGCGGTACATATCGGAGAACCAGGCAGCCCAGCGGATGGCCGGCACATCTTTCAGGGTGTTGGCGAACTGCCGGGAATAGTAGCGCTTGCCGTTCTTCAGTTCTTCCAGCATATACCCCTCAGCCGGGTAATCCCTCATGTTCTCGCTCACATAGTCCGGGTTGAACTCGGCGAAGTGGATAGAGAACCCTGCGCCGTACAGGTAGAAGTCGGCGAGCTCGCGCTTATCCTGCCGGTTGTCGCGCCTGTATGCCGGCCGGGCGAACTCGAAGGCGAGGAATTGCAGCGTTCCGGTTTCGTCGAACTCGAAACCACGAACCTCCTCGCTAAGGACCTCGACCGGATACATATCGACTATGCTGTTTGCCCCGCCGGGCTGTGTCTCGAATTTTGCCTCGAACACCGTCCAGGCATTGGGGTCTGTCTTGGCTGCAAAATGCAGGGCGGCCTCGAAAACGTAACGGTGTAAGGATTCACCATGAAAGTACTTAGCTAGGTGGGCGTCCACCTTTTCGCGCAAGGCCCCATCAGCGCTGACTTCCTTTTTCACGCCGTCGCAGCGCCACACCTCCTCCACGTAGGAGAATACCGGGGATAGGGCAACGCTGGTAATGGCGTTGCTCAGGCGCTCGCGCTGTGCCTGCTGTTCTTCGCTTTCGCTCTTGCGCAGGTTGCGGAGCTTATGCCGCTGCCCCTCGGCGCTCTTAGCCAGATAGGCGCGGGCAGCCTCGGCGGTGGCCAGGCAGGCGCCATAGTGGCGCGGGCGCAGATCGTTCTCGATCACCTGCCGTATCTTTTCCCATCCTTGGTCTACTGTCAGTTTCATGTCATAGCATTTCGGGCAGCCTGGAGTAATCCAATTCAAAAAACTCCCGCATCATAACCACATCTTTTAAGTCGGGAGACCGGCCAATTTTGTCCTTTACATCTTCTTTTCTGGCAATTCTTATTTTTCCGTCCTTATCGCTATCCCGGCTTTTCACCTGTTCCAGTTCTTCGGCCATTTGTTCCTCATATTTGGTGTTTTTTGCCGCTTTCAGCCAATAACCTCCAGAGTTGATCCTGCCGGCCATGTGGTATGAGCATTGAGCCTTCAGGTTCTCGTAATTGCTTTCGTCATCACCTTGGTATCGTACCGGCCTGGACCCATTCAAAAACGCCATTGCTCCGGGGATAAAGCCGCCGATAAAACTGCCCACCCCATCAGCATCATAAACTATCCGGCCGGGCCGGACTTGGTGTTTTACTCGCATCCGGTTGATATCATCAATGATGCTTTTGCCGGTGCTTTTATCTGCCGTAAATAGGTCCGCTAATACGAATCCATACCAAACGGCAATAACAAAAAGGTCACTTCCTTGCATAGCCACATCAATAGTCATATACCTGTTATTTTTATCTTCTGGCACATGATCATTGTTGAAGGCGTCAACAATTGCATCATATTGAATTAATGAATTGGGGTCGTCGTCGTATTCCCAAACCCCGAACAAAAGCCTTTGCTTTCGTGCTTTATCTTGGATAGACCGCAAGTTATCCAGGTATTCTTCCGTCAGGTAGTCGTTATCCTTTGGTAGCGCTGGGATGAAAGCTTTATCAGCTTCCAGTGTGCCGGCCCGCCAGGGCTTATAAAAATCCTTATACAGCCAATTCTTTTTAGGGTTGCACGTTATAAGGATTTTCGGCGGTAGGCCGTTCTCTGCGTTCAGATGCCGGCCCACTCTTGTCTTCAATGTATCAAATGCCCCGAAATTAACCTCTCCGGCCTCCTCGATCCAGCCGCCGGTAAACTCCTTTGAGCCCAGGCGTTCAAACATCGGGTCTTTTTGCGGGTAGTAAGTAAGGTCCAGGAAAAGAACCTCGCTGCCGTTATCAAACCGGATGCCGTTATCATTGTATTTGTATTGGCCGAAGTTATGAGCTGCCGCCACTTTACCCCATGTTACCAATACCGATTCTCTGGTATCCTTCAGGTTGTTTCGCCCGATAAACCAGCGTGTGCCGGGAAGGTAATAGCCGCATTGCATCAGCCATTCACAGCCGAGCCAGGATTTTCCGCCGCCGGCCGCGCCGCCATATAAAATAAATCTCGTTTCCCGGTCCTTTAACCGGGCGTATGCCTTCCGCTGTTTCGGAAGTATCCTATTCCTCTTCGTCGCTACCATTATCTGGCAGGAAGTTAAATCCCGTAAATTCTACCTTATCACCCTTCGTTGTTATATCTACGTACTGCCCAGCCAGGCGCTTCAATTCATCCTCAGAGCCCAGCAGCTTGTATAGCGCGATCTGCGTCGTGGCATTGTCATTCTTGTACCACTTTGCTCGCAGGCCGTTCTTAGTTTTGATCCGGTTTTGTTCCAATGCGTGGTTTATGCTTTCTAATTCTTCTAATTTCTTATTGTAGAATGTGGCCCTTGAGCAGGGTAGAAAAGCAGGCACATCGGTAACAAACATAAGGTTGTTGGCTCGTATGGCTTCCAGCGCCTGTTTTTCCAGTTCTGCTTTGTTGTAGGCCACTTATTTTTTTTCTTCTGTTTGAAGAAAAGCGGGGTATTTCTATCCCCGCTTTTCTGTTCCTAGTAATTGGTTTCAACGCCTGCCTCACGAGCCTCGCGCTCTATCTTCTTCAGGTAGTTGTTTTCAATGTGCGTCCTGCCCCCAGGCAGGCGCGGGATTTCGTTCCACGTCCTGCCGTCCAGCACCCTGCCGGCAGCCTCCGGGTATGATCCGCCCCACTGCTTCTGGCATCTCGAAGATTGCGCCCAGGGCCCGGCGGCGCATGTTGCCGCCAAGTACTTTCTTGCCGTCCAGGACAATAGGGCGGATGGCCATCATCTTGGGGAAGGCCAAGACGCTGTTCACCAACAGGGCAAACTTCTCGTCCTGGATGGTGCGCGGGTTGCTGTCATTGAGTTTTATGCTGGACAGTTTTACCATTTCATTCCTGTTTTGCCTCTTCCCTGATCTCCATCCCGAACATTTTCGCCAGCACAGCCCCCCGGATAACGTTCACCCGGCTGAGGGCATAGTTTTCCTGTAGCTCCGC
>CAZAXA010000674.1:0-3205 GCA_964488965.1 uncultured Phaeodactylibacter sp.
TATTCCTGCTGCTCTGCCTAAGATGCAGAAACTCAATTTGTGAGGAGATTCACTATAATCATTGAGGAGTGGCCATAAATGGAACACGGGTTTGTGCGGATCGGGCGGATAACGCGAATCCGGGGCCGAGAATTCTGCTGATCTTCGCAGGCCTTTCGCATGGAATTTGCGGGGACCCGCAAATTCCATGTGCAAAAACCGTGCAAATCCCGGCGCACTACCTACGTTAAAAAAGGGCAAAGTGAATATAATCCCCTAAAATCCATATATCTTTACCTGAACAGCAGTTCAAAACAATAAATGATAAACATGCACGCCCTCCATCCGAACGACCTTTTTGCCGGCCGCTACCGCCTGCGCAAGCAGTTGGGGGAGAGCGCCTTTTCGGAGGCCTGGCTGGCCTACAACGAACAGGCTGAATGTGAACAGGTGGTGAAGGTCTACAGGAGCCTTGATGAACAAGGTTGCAGGGCCTTCCGCGAGGAATATGAGCGGTATCAGTCCCTGATGCATTCCCGCCTGTTGCGCACCACCTATTTCGGCGTGCATGAGGACAGGCCTTATCAGGTGTTGCCTTACCGCAAGCGCGGCGATGCTTTAAGGCTGGCAGGCAAGCTGAGCGAAGTGGAGATCGCCAAAATTATGCGGGATGTCGGCAGCGCGCTGGCTTATCTCCACCAGCCCGCCTACCGCCTGGTGCATCGGGATGTCAAACCCGGCAACATCCTGCTGAGCGACCAGGGCCACTATCTGCTGAGCGGCCTGGGCCTCAACCCAAAGTTACGCCGGGAATTTCGCCGCCATGCCGGTGGAAAGAGCATTGATATTTCCGGCGATGCAGGCATAGCGCCGCCGGCCTATCTGGCGCCGGAATGTACCGGCGGTGATGAGGAAGATAATATGACGCCGGCCTCCGATATCTGGGCATTGGGCGCCACCCTTTACGAGCTGGCTGCCGGGCAGCCTCCCGGAATGGCGCCTTCCGTCCTGCCTCCCCCCTTTTCCCTGCCGCTGAATAACGTCCTGAAGCACTGTATGGCCAAAGGCCCCGGGAGCCGCCCCTCGGCCGAAAACCTTCGGCAGATGGCAGAGGAATACCTGGACACAGGGCAATGGCCGGTATGGTATTCCGGCAAGGCCGGCGCGGGCTGGAAAACCGGAGAATGGGCCGGCGCGCGGCAACCCTGGCTTAAACGCGCAGGCTTCATAGCAGCCCTGCTGGCAGTGCTTTTGGCCATGGCAGGCATATGGGCCTGGCCAAAGGTGAAAAATGAAGGCCATCTGGCCGGCGAAGGGCAGCTTACGCAGGATGCCAATACCCCTCAGCCGGAAGCGCTGTTATTGCCGGCAGAAGAAAATGAGATACCGGCAGAGGATACAGAAGCCGGAGGAAAAGAGGCCAATAAGCCGGCTCAGGAAATGCCCGTCGATACCGGCCGGAACAATGCGCAGGCCAAAAAGAGCAGCACACCCCCACCGGCCGATCCCGTAAAAACGACAAAGCCGCCTCTTCCCGCCCCGAAGGCAAAGGATACCGCGGCAGGAGCCCAGGCCACCAAAGCAGCTACCGCGCCTGCATCGGAGAAAGCAGTGGAAAAAGACAAACCCGCTAAGCCGCCAAAAGGCGCCGGGCCGGAAAAGGAAACCAAAGCGCTGCCTCAACCCCGGTTCAATGAAGTTAACCAGAAATGGGGATACATGGATAAGGCAGGAAACTGGGCTGTATGGCCTCAGTTTGAAGAGGCTGCGCCCTTCAAAGAGGGAAAGGCCAAAGTCATTAAAAAAGAGAACAATGGAGAGCTGAAAGCCTATTATCTCTACCCCGATGGCCGGTTAACCCTCTTCAGTGAGGAAGATGTGGCCGGGAATGAGAATGACTAAGGTTGAGGTTGAGGTTAAGGGATTATTATGCGCAAAGCTCTTTTGACGATCGAAAAACGGGCCGGCGTTTCTCCCAGGAACTCCCCGTCTGCCTCCAGCAGGGTGGGCGGCTCGCCCTCTGTGGCCTGCACGCTGAGGTTTTCCGCGTAAAATGTCTCCACTTTTGGATGTTTGCCGATGGAGCCGTCATAAAAGCGATAGGTGTTGAGTAAAACCCCCAGCCGACTGAGCGCCCCGGCGATGGTCACGGCAAACTGCCCGCCATCGGGCACAGCATGGGGCGCCAGTTGCATGCCCCCGCCGGAATACCGGCCGATCCCCAGGTTGATGGTGTAAAAACGGCCTTCGATACGCCGGCCATTCCCCTCGACGATGGCCCCCTGCAATTTATACTCGAACAGGCAGCTCAGCACCAACATCAGGTAAAAGAACTTATTGCGGGTGGCATAACGCCGCTCCTGCGACCTTTTCCCGATATAACCATCGTAGGCCAGCCCGGCGACATTCACAAAATAACGCTGCATCGCCCGCCCTTCCTGGTGATAGTGGATAAGGCCCACATCCTGAAAGCCCGTTTTGCCCGCCTGTATCACTGCCAGCGCTTTGCCCATATCCCGTGGAAAACCATGCGTCCTGATCCAGTCATTGCCCGTCCCGATGGGCAACAAGGCATAGGTGATATCCCGGGAAGGGGCCGCCTGTTGCATCAGGATGCCGTTGGCTACCTCGTGGTTGGTGCCGTCCCCTCCAACAGCGAGAATATTACGGTAACCCGTCTCCACGGCCTGCCGCGCCAGCTCAATGGCATGGCCTTTGTATTCCGAAAGGGCAAAGCCGCCCGCCGGCAAGGCCTGCGCGATGCGCTGCTGTAAGGCGGGCCACTGTCGGCGCACCAACCCTTTGCCCGCTGTGGGGTTGGCGATGACGTACCATTGGTGGAGCATGGGGTTTTATTTTATGGTACTCAGGAGATATTACAATACCGAAACGCCACAACACCGAAATACCGAACAATTTCCTACTTTTGGTCAACTTTTTATAAACCTGGCCCATTACTACTCAAAAGCATCGGCCTTGAGCAACAACATACTTTCGCTGGACAATATCGTAAAAACCTACGACAAGAACGTAGCCGTCGACGGCGTGAGTTTTGATGTGCCCAAAGGCAGTATTTTCGGTTTGCTGGGCCCCAACGGCGCCGGCAAGACCTCTCTGATCCGCATCATCACCACCATCACCCGGGCAGATAAGGGCACAGTTTACCTCGATGGCGAAAAGCTCAACAGCCAGCACCCCGAACAGATCGGGTATATGCCGGAAGAAC
>CAZAXA010000675.1:0-3205 GCA_964488965.1 uncultured Phaeodactylibacter sp.
GTTGCCTTTCTCATACGACAATTGGCTGATCTGGTTGTTGAAGGGATTCAGCACGTTGTAATCGGGGCGGTTGATGCGGCGGCCGTAATTGAGGGACAGGTTGTGCTGAGGCGAGAGCTGCCAGCTGATGCCGGCAGAAGGGAACCAGTTGAGGTAGTTGAGCTCCACCGGCGGCTCCTGCAGCTCGGAAAGGAAGGCCTGCAGGTCGCCGGTAGCGTCGGTCTGCTCCGCGCGCAGGCCCGCCGAGAGGTTCCAGTACTTTCCCAGCGGATGGTTGTAGTTGATGTATCCGGCATAGACATTTTCCTCGTACCGGAAGAGGTTGGAGCGCCGGTTGTTGCGTTCCGGCGCGCCGTTCACGACATCGAAGAACAGAAAGGTATTGTCGGAAACCACGCGGCTCAGCTTGGATCCGGCGCCCAGCTTGCCGCCCCACAATTCCTCCTCATAATCGGCGGTGAAGGTGTAAATGTCGATATCGGTAGGCGTGTCAAAGCTGTTGATGGCCTCGGTGAGCAGCTCTTCCTCGGCGGCGTCGTAATAGCGGTTGGGCTGCAGGCGCCGGCTGTCGTTCCTGTACCTGCCGTAATCCAGGTTGACATTCAGGCTGCGCCCCTTTTTATTGTCAAACTGGTAATTCAGGTTGAGGGTGTTGTTGTCCCGGCGGTTGTCGGCCGTATTGTAGGCCAACAGGATGCTGTCTGTCTGCGCCGGGTTTTGCTGCGGGGAAATAGCGATCCGGTTCAGCGACCAGTGGTCCCCTTCCGTTTGCATGCCGCCGATGATAAAGCCGAGAGTATGGCGGCCACTCAGGAAGAAATCCGCTCCGGCCCGGTAGTTGTAGTTCTGCCAGTTGTGGCGGCTGTCGTTGATCTCGTCCAGCTGAAGGCCATTCTGGAAGCTGAGGAAATCCATGTTGTGATAGCCGCTGCCGTCGGCCAGGCCCGCGGTGGCGAAGGCGTTGAGGATTTTGTTGCGGTAGTTGCCGCTGGCGCCGGCATTGTAGCGGCCGTAGCGCCCCTGGCTGTAGGTGGCGTTTGCCGTGCCGTTGGCGCCCAGGTTCTTGTCTTTCTTCAGCCTGATGTCGATGATGCCCGCATTGCCCTCCGCTTCGTAGCGGGCGCCGGGGTTGGTGATGATCTCGATGCGGTCGATCTGGTCGGCCGGCAGGTTCTGCAGGTAGTTGCTCAGATCCTGGCCGGTGAGCGGCAGGCGTTTGCCGTCGATGTAAAGCAGGACGCCCGAGCGGCCCAGCACGTTGATGTTGTCGTTGTTGTCGACCGTTACGCCCGGGGCTTTGCGCAACAGGCCTATGGCGTCGGCCCCCGTGCTGTTGATGGTGCCCTCGACGTTGAATACCGTCCGGTCGGGCTTGATCTCCACCATGACGCGGGAGGCGGTGACCGTCGCTTCTTTCAGGGCGATGGTTGAGGAAGAGAATGCCAGCTGTCCAAGGTCGAGGAGCTGGCCTTTCGCCAACTGGATATCGGTTATCCAAAGATCAGGAGCGCCCACATAGGTGGCCTGCAGGTAATAACTGCCGGGAGCAATGCCCTGGAATTGGAACAGGCCGGCCTCGTCGCCGGCCCCGGCCTTGTAAAGGCTGCTGTCGGCGGCATGGTACAAAATGACATTGGCGAAGGCCGCGGGAAGGCCGTCGGCATCCCGGATCTCCCCCTTGATAGCGGCCGGTTGAGCCTGAATGCTGAAATAGGTTAAAAGCAGGAAAAGGGTGGCTGGTAGTTTCATAATGTCAGTCGGGTGATTTCTTGAAAAAAGAATATACAAGTATCTTAAACAACTGACAGCCGCATCAGTTTTTTCGGCCAATGAAGCGCCTGCTTATACCAGGCCTGTTCTAAGCCGTTAATTAGCCCTTCGCAGAAGCTGCCATTCTCCCAACTTTCCTTATCTTTTGAGCAGCAAACTTAAAAACGGCTGACTTGGACAATAAAGCAAACACATCAGGCAACATTCTACAGGAATCCCTGCCCAATGGTGCCGCCTTCGATATGATCTGCGTCGAAGGGGGTGCTTTCCTTATGGGAAGTGAAGGGGAAGAGGCCTCATCCTGGGAGAAACCCGTTCATGAAGTCCAACTCGATAGCTTTTATATCGGAAAATTTCCTGTTACCCAGGCGTTGTGGAAAGCGGTAATGAACGAGAATCCTTCCTTCTTCAATGGCGACAGCCGCCCGGTGGAAAGCGTATCCTGGGAGAATGCCCAGCAGTTTTTAGATAAACTCAATGAGATCACAGGCAAAGCCTATCGCTTGCCGACGGAAGCGGAATGGGAGTATGCGGCTCGGGGCGGGCAGCAGGGTAAGGGGTATAAATATGCCGGGAGTAATAAACTCAAAGAAGTAGGCTGGTATTGGGAAAATGCTCATTTTGAAACGAAAGCAGTGGGGCTGAAATATCCGAATGAGCTAGGCATATTTGATATGAGCGGCAATGTCTGGGAATGGGTGGAAGATCATTGGCACGGCAACTATAACGGCGCCCCTGCTGACGGCTCAGCTTGGGTGGATCGGGAAGAAGGCATGTCCCGTGTTTTGCGCGGCGGCTCGTGGGGCGACGATCCGCGGAACTGCCGCTGCACGATCCGCGACGACGACAGGCCGCAGATCCGCGTCAACGATGTTGGTTTTCGGTTGGCCTTGCCCTTGCAGTCAGATGGATAGCCATCCGGCCTTCCCGTGAGCAAGCCTCACCCCGATCCTCTCCAAAAGAGAGGGAGGAGGGGAGCGAAGTGGGCAGGCCATGCGGAGAAGGCAAGCCAGAGGCGCAGCCAACGGAGCATGGCTAGCCCACGGAGCGCAGGATGGCCAAAAAAATGAAGAACTTTGAAAAAACGGCTGAAAATGGAAACTACGCCGAGCACCGGTTTTAAAGAGGTATTACCCAAAAGGTTCTCCTTCGAGTTCGAGATGGTCCATGTCGAAGGGGGAACTTTTATGATGGGGAGCGAAGAGAAAGAGCTCGCCCTTTGGCGAGAAGACCCTATTCACAAGGTGGAATTGGACAGCTTTTTTATCGGGAAATATCCTGTTACCCAGGGCCTATGGACGGCAGTTATGACGGAAAACCCCTCTTTCTTTAACGGTGATAGCCGGCCGGTGGAAAATGTTTCCTGGGAGGATGCCCAAGGCTTTATCACGAAACTCAATGAACTAACCGGTAAAGCATACCGCCTTCCCACGGA
>CAZAXA010000676.1:0-3196 GCA_964488965.1 uncultured Phaeodactylibacter sp.
CGACCAGGAGGTTCCCATCGTCGCGCCGCCCAGGGTAGGGCGCGGCGCGCCCTGCGCCCAGATGATGGCATACAGAATGGCGCCCGCCACGAAAAAGCGGCTGCCAGCCATCAGGAAGGGCGGTATGTCCTGAATGGCAAAGTAGTTGAACAGGTAAGTGCTGCCCCAGATGAAGTAGATGGCGGCAAAGGAAGCGATGATGAGGCTCCCGTGGGATAGTTGCAGTTTCATCGGCCTTGGATTGAAGGCCGCAATTTAGGGGGAATTTTGATGCCGTGCCGGGAAATTTAGCGGCGGGTGGTTTTTCTTGAGTACCGAGCAATCTGCTGGTAGTCGTCTGGGCATTGGTGGGCATCATCGCGCGGCGCAGTCCGGAAGCGGCGGAAGTGTACTATCCGGCGGTCGTCATCGCTGCCGCCATGGGCATCGGCATACTGGGGGCGAGTGTGATCCGGAAAACCATATTGCCGGATAAAAAGTAATATTCTTATCTTTGGGTATCCCCCCCCTGATCACCTAACAATGCCCTGGCCATGAAATACTTTTTTGTTTTGCCACTTGTGCTGGCCGGCGCCCTTTCGGCAAAAGCCCAGGGGGCCGCCGATACCCTGCCCGCCGATACCCTCGTTTCCGCCGAGCGGATCAAAAAGCTGTACGTCCTTCCCCTCATCAGTTATTCTCCGGAGACTTCCCTGCGGCTGGGCACCGCCTCCGTTTTCCTGTTCCGGCCCAATGGTTGTACGACGGGCACCCAGTTGTCTTCCATAAGGATTCCGGTCACCTATACCCTTAACCGGCAGCAGAAGGTGCGTTTTTCCTATGAGGTATTTCTCGATGGCAACCGCCACATTCTGGACGGCTTTGTACAATGGCAGAAATTCCCGTTCTATTTCTACGGCATCGGCTCCGGGACGATGGAAACAGATGAGGAGACCTATACCGGCCGCACCATCGGCGCCCAGGCCAGTTACCTGAACAACCTGGCAGAACGGTTCTTCCTGGGCGCTCAGCTGATCTGGGTCAATAATAAAGTCCTGGAGCGGGAACCGGACGGCCTGCTCAGCCGGGACGGCCTCATTGCCGGCAGCGAGGGCAGCGTATCCAGCGGAGTAGGGGTGATCGGCCGCTACGATAGCCGCGACAACAACCTCAACCCCGGACGCGGCATGTACCTGCAGTCGAGCCTGACGGCCTTTCCGGAGAGCTTTGGAAGCGATTATGCCTTTACCAAGTTCGAGCTGGATTTTCGCAGGTATTTCCGGCCTTTCGGGAAGCACGTCCTGGCCTTTCAGTTCTTTGCTGAAAACAACTGGGGCCAGCCGCCCTTCGAACTCCTGGCGCTGTTGGGGGGCGATGAGCTGATGCGCGGCCACTACGAAGGCCGTTTTCGCGACAAAACCCTGATGGCCGCCCAGGTGGAGTACCGCCTGCCCGTCAGCCGCCGGGATTGGTTCGGAGGGGAAGAAAAGCTGGGCTTCTGGAAACGCTGGGGCCTGGCGGGCTTCGCCGGCCTGGGCACTGTCGCCCCCAACTTCGGCGGCCTTCCCGATAGCCGCCTCAAATACTCCCTGGGGATGGGCATCCGCTACCTCGTCCTGCCCAAAGAGCGGGTCAATATCCGCGTGGATTTCGGGTTTGGGACGCAGCGGCCAGGCTTTTATTTTAATGTCAGGGAAGCATTTTGAGCATTCGGGCAGGCTTTCATTATTTAGCGTTGAAAAGGCCCCTGGCGATCAAACTGCCGGTATGCTTGCCGGGTTTTAATAATACGCCCCGGAGCCATTCATAAATCCCGAGTGCCATGAAACACCAGAACGGAACTTCCACGCTCACAGCAGAACCCACCTCCCTCTCTGAAGCAGCCGACGATATTATTAAGAAGCACGTGCTGTTGTCATCCGCCGCCGGGCTTTTTCTTTCCTCCGGCCTGGACATCGCCGCCGTGACAGGCATACAGTACCGCATGGTCAAAAAGCTGGCGGAGGCCTATGAGACGCCGTTCGAAGCACAGGAGGTGCGCACCGTGCTCGGCGCCCTTTCCTTCAGCACCATCGCCCGCCTGTTCTCTTCCGGCGCCGGCAGGCTGCTCCGGCCCAACGAGCGCTTCGGCCGCTGGGCCGACGGCCTGACCAACGCGGCGGTGATGGGCTTCTTCACCGGCGCTGTGGGCAAGGTCTACAGCCTGCATTTCGAGCAGGGCGGCGCCATCGATAATATGGACGTGGACAGTTTCATCAGGCATGCCAGGGAACAGGTGGAGAGGGGAGAACTCAACCCCGCCACCATTTTTAGTTTCAGCGCGCGAATCTGGCAGTCGCTTTAGCGGTTGATCACATTCTTGAACCGCGGCCTATGCGGCTGCACGTCCCCGTACTTCTCTTTCTTCATCTCCTCATACTGCGAATAATTGCCCTCGAAGAACACCACTTCCCCCTCGTCTTCGAAAGAGAGGATGTGGGTGGCCAGGCGGTCTATGAACCAGCGGTCGTGGCTGATGACCAGGCAGCAGCCGGCGAAGTTGTCCAGCGCATCTTCCAGGGCGCGCAGGGTGTTGACGTCGATGTCGTTGGTGGGCTCGTCGAGCAGCAGCACATTGCCGCCCTCCTTGAGGGCCATGGCCAGGTGGAGGCGGTTGCGCTCGCCGCCGGAGAGCACGCCCAGCTTCTTCTGCTGGCCGTCGCCGGCGAAATTGAAACGGCTCAGGTAGGCGCGGGCGTTGACCGATATTTTGCCCACCTGTAGTATTTCATTGCCCTGGGAGAGGGCCTGGTAGACGGTCTTTTCCTTGTCCTGCAGGTCTTTGTGGGCCTGGTCGACGTAAGACAACTGCACCGTGTCGCCGATCGCTACTTTCCCTCTGTCCGGCTGTTCCTGCCCCATGATGATGCGGAAGAGGGTGCTCTTGCCCACCCCGTTGGGGCCGATGATGCCGACGATGGCGTTTTTGGGGATGCTGAAGCTGAGGTTCTCGAAGAGCAGGCGGTTGCCGTAGCCCTTGCCGAGGCCTTCCACGTCGATCACCACATCGCCCAGGCGCGGGCCGGGCGGGATGTAGATTTCCAGCCGGGCTTCCTTCTCCTTAACTTCTTCATCGGCAAGCTTCTCGTAGGCGTTGAGGCGGGCCTTGCCCTTGGCCTGCCGGGCTTTGGGCGCCATGCGTATCCATTCCAGTTCCCGCTCCAGGGTCTTGCGGCGC
>CAZAXA010000677.1:0-3194 GCA_964488965.1 uncultured Phaeodactylibacter sp.
GAAGCCGTCGACCATCACGTAGTAGGTCACCCCTTGTTCCGTTTGCAGGTGCAGCGATGCCGGGAAGAAGCCCGACATGGCATTCTCGCCATCTTCGCTGCAGTCTACTGCGGCCAGGTTGCCGCAGTTGCCGGAATAGACGGCCATCTGCGTATCGTCGAAATCGATGGGGTCGTCACCGCAGCCGAGGGCTTCGATGAAGTACTGGTTGCCGTCGCCGACGAAGGAGAACCAAACGGTGCGCTCCAGGCTCGGGGCGCCGCCGGCGCCATCGGGCTCGCCGAAGCATTCCCATCCGAAGTCGGGATCCTGGCTGGTGCTGGAGTAGTTGGTATTGTCATAGGAGCCGGAAGAAACGGTCGTGCCAACACCCTGGCCCAGAAGGTTCTGAATGCTGATGGAGCCGCCGCAGAGGTTGCCCGGCAGGGAGGGCAGCTGGATGAAGTGTACATTATCCAGGTAGTAGAGGTTGCCGTCGTTGCCGAAGAAGTCGACGGAACCGATCTGCTTGAGGCCGGTCTGTGTGAAAGTGGTCCAACTGGCGGGCCATTCGTAGATGACGTTGCCGTCGACGACAAAGGTGATCCAGTTGTTGTCCAGGTCGATAAAGTGCTGGAAGTGCATCCAGGCATCCGGCGTCCAGTTGAAGGTCACCACATCGGCGGCGCCGGCATCGAGGGTAACGGTGCCGTCGGCGAACCATTCTACCTGCATACCGAACTGGTTGCCCGGGCTGCCCTGTACCTTCTGGAAATTGTAATAGCCGAGGCTTCCGGATGGGACGTACATCTGCCATTCGAGCAGATAGTTGCCGCTGGTGCGGTCGCCCAGCAACAGCAACTGGTCATCCGGGTCGGCATCCGATATCTTCAGGGAGTTACAACCTTCGAAGGCGATCTCATCGGTCACCAGGCCATCGTCGGCCGGGCTGCTGGTCCACGGGCCCCAGTTTTCGCTCTGGGCGCTCACTTCGCTCAGCAGGTAGGTTTCGAAGCCATCACAGATAATGGCGCCCTCCGGGCAGGGTTCGAGCGGGCGCAGCTCGATGTCATCTACGTAATACTCATGCGGGCCGACATTGGTTGGGAACAGGTCGATCGCGCCGATCTTCCAGCCCGGGCCATATTCCCAGGTCAGCACATGCTGGCCGGCAACGGCCAGGGAAGCGACGCCATTGTCGAGGTCGATGTGGTGAATGACGTCGAACCACTCGCCCTGAGGATAGGTCCCGGTGGCCGTCTGGCCGGCGATGGTCACGGTGCCGCTGGCATTGAACTGGGTTTCCAGGTTCCACTGCTGGCCGGGGGCTTCGTCATCCTGGATGTTGTAGTAGCCATTGCGGCCGGCAACGACGAACATCTTGAACTGCAGCAGCCAGTTGCCGGTAGTTTGGTTGCCCAGCAGCACGAGAGCGTCAACAGGGCCGTTCTGGCCTTCGATCTTCACCGAGTGCGGGGGGCTGAAGGCCTGCTCGTCCGATACCGTAGCGTCTTCGGCAGTACCTTCGCCGCCGGCGCCGCTCCAGGTGGTCCATACGTCGGACTGCGGGCCTACGAAGCCAAGAGTATATTCATCCAGGTTTTCAAAGACGACCGGGGGCAGGCTGCAGTCGCCCGGCTCCGGACAGATAGCGGAGCAGGTGCTGAAGCAAACGACCGGCACGGTAAAGTCTTCTGCCGAAGTGACGATCAGGGGGCGGACGTTGAAGCCGAAGCCGCCGTCCAGTCCACACTGGGCAGGAACGGCTTCTATCGTTCCGCCGGCAAGCACATCGCCATTCACAAAAGCATAGCCGATGGTATCCAAAGCGGTCAGCGTAGCCGTACCGGACCAGATGCCGTCGCCGTCATCATCGGCAAGGGGGACTATGGTGACGTCTCCCAGGCCGGTGGCGCCAGGGCCGGCATAGACCATGCTCACGCCATCGCCGGAAACCGTTTCGTTGGCCATGTTAACGCTGAAAGTGCCGGCCACTTCCGGCAGGGCGCCTTCCGAGATGGTGAAGTCGAAGCCGTTGTAATCCCAGTAATCATCCCAGTAGATGTAGTAGGTCTGCCCGGCGACGGCCACGAAGCTCACCTCCGAGGAGAAGACGGCGTTGTCCGGGTCGCAATCGTCATTGAAAGCTAATACTGAGAAAGAAGCGCAGTCCTCCGACTGCAGGATGGCCAGGCGGGAATCCACATCGAAGCCGCAGTTGGTCACCGTTACCAGGGCATTGGCCGGGGCCGTGTAGGAGTAGTAAGCGGCGTGGTTGGCCGTGATAAGGGCGGAAGGCCCGGCGATATTCAGCCCGCCAAGCCCTTCGATGATCGGGTCAACCGAGTGGGTGCCGGCGCTGACGGCGATGGCCGTTTCGCAGCCCTGAGCGGGTTCCAGGGGCAGGCCATCCGGAGAGAGGGTCACTTCCAGGCCATTGACCAGGTCTGCTTTCAGGGTTTCACAGTTCTGCCAGGAGATCATGACAGCGGGAATGGTAACCGTGCCCATATCGTCGCCGCCCATAGTGATGTACTTGTAGGGCTGCGGCACATTGTCCCGAAGTTCGGTGTTGCAGACAATGACGCCGATAGCGCCGGCAGCCTGCGCAGTCTGGGCTTTGACAACAAAACCACAGGTGCCGCGGTCGACCAGCGCGATGGCGCCGGTCAGGTCGTTTACGAGCGGGTTGCAACCTTCTAAGTTGCCGGTGCCATCGTCAACACCAATGACCGGGCCGGAGACTTCCCCGGCAGTAAAGCCTGTGCCGAAAGCGGACTGCAGGGCGCCCATTTCCACTTCGGAACCGGCAGGAGCCGTGACAATCACTCTGGCATTGGACTGGGCCTGCAGGCTGAATGCGCTAAGGCATACCACTGCCAGCACAGCGGCTACATTGGTTAGGATTTGGTTGAAATTCAACCGAGACAAGTAGTCTTTTTTCATACTAAACGCATTTAGGTTTTATGAAATTTGTGCGAAAAATTAAGGAAATTCTATTAATTACAATACTTCGTACGGCTTATTTTGGGGTTTTCGTCGGTCATCCGGCGGTTAAAATCCGGTTTTCATGTAACATTCCGGCCGGTTTTCCGTAAAAGGCCCGCCACGAATGCACGAATGAGGACGCTCCTAAAAGTCGATTTCAGAATTTTGACATCCTCGATCTCGAATTTTATTTTGAATCCACCCCCTAACCCCCGCCAGCGGGGGAT
>CAZAXA010000678.1:0-3189 GCA_964488965.1 uncultured Phaeodactylibacter sp.
GTTGCCGGTTGATCGTTGCCGGTTGATTGTTGCCGGTTGTTTGTTGCCGGTTGTTTGTTGTCCCAGGGCCTTTGGGGCAACCAACAACAAACAACAAACAACCAACAACAATCAACAAACAACCAACAACCAACAACCAACACGCCTTTTGTTAAAACCGGCCCAAAGCAGGCATTTCAAACAAAATTGTTTTAATTTTGTGTCCGCTGAAACAATTTGAGGAAGGTAATAATACGCAACCTTGGGGCGTTAGAATAGGTCTTTTTTTCATAATGTGCTGAAATGACGAGCCAACAGGAGCCACAATTCTCTGAAAACATACGGGCGCGGGCCTGGCAGCGGCTGCTGGCCTTTCGGGAAAAGGCGCAGCGCTTTTATTCCCGCAACCCGAAGCTTTCCATTGCCGGCCTGATCGCCGGGGGCGCGGCATTGCTGGGGGGCGGCGTGCTGTTCCTCACCGCCCTGCTGGTATATTCCGGCCTTCTGGGCCCGTTGCCCGGTTACCCGGAGCTGCGCGCCATACGGAACTACAACGCCTCGGAGGTCTATTCCGAGGACGGCGTACTGCTTGGCAAGTATTTCATTGAAAACCGCATCAACGCCGACCTGGAGGAGATTTCACCCAACATCATCCATGCCCTGGTCGCTACCGAGGACGCGCGTTTTTTCGAACATAGCGGCATCGACCTGCGGGCCGGCCTGCGGGTGCTGGTCAAATCCATTCTCTTATCCGACGAGTCCTCCGGCGGCGGCAGCACCCTGAGCCAGCAACTGGCCAAGAACCTGTACCCGCGCCGCGAATACATGATGCTGAGCATGCTGGTCAACAAGCTCAGGGAAATGTTCATTGCCCGCCGGCTGGAGAAGGTGTACACCAAGGAAGAGTTGCTGCGCCTCTACCTCAACACGGTTTCCTTCAGCGAGAACATATACGGCATCAAGGTGGCCTCCCAGCGTTTTTTCAACAAGGCCCCCGGCGAACTGAACGTGGAAGAGGCGGCCGTGCTGGTGGGTATGCTCAAAGCGACCACCTATTACAGCCCGGTGCGCCACCCCGAGCGCGCCCTGCAGCGCCGCAATGTGGTGCTCAGGCGGATGTCGGCCTACGGCCACCTGACGGCGGCGGAGTATGACTCGCTTAAGGCCCTCCCGCTGAACGTCCGGTACTACAAGGAAGGCAACAACCAGGGCCTGGCCACTTATTTCCGCGAACACCTGCGCCAGGAGCTGGAGGAGGTGCTGGAAGATTATACCAAACCCGACGGCACGCCCTACAACCTTTACACCGATGGCCTGCGCATATATACTACGCTCGACGCCCGCCTGCAGGGCTACGCCGAGGCGGCGGTACAGGAGCACATGGCCTGGCTGCAGGAAGCATTCGACAAAGAGTGGAGAAAGGGCCGCCCCTGGGGAGATAACTCCGTCCTGGGGCGGGCCGTCGAACGGTCGGAGCGCTATCAGTGGCTGAAGGCAAAAGGCCTGCCGCAGGAGGAGATCGAAAAGATTTTTTCCACTCCGGCGCCCATGACGGTATTCAGCTGGAAGGGGGGAGAGGAGGAACGGGAAATGTCGCCCCTGGATTCCATCAAATACTATCTTACCGTCCTCAATACCGGTTTTCTGGCCATGGATCCCTCCACCGGCCTGGTCAAGGCCTGGGTGGGCGGCATCGATCACAAGTATTTCAAGTACGACCACGTCATACAGGCCCGCCGCCAGGTGGGCTCCACTTTCAAACCCATCGTTTACGCCACCGCCCTGCAGAGCGGCATGCTGCCCTGCGAGTACACCTACAACCGGCAGGTGGCCTATGCGCAGTACGAAAACTGGACGCCCCGCAATTCCGACGGGGAATACGGCGGGGTGTACAGCATGGAAGGGGCGCTGGCCCGGTCGGTCAATGCCGTTGCCGTAGAGATTCTCATGCGTACCGGCATCGACTCGGTGCGGCAGCTGGCGGAGGCCATGGGCGTTGACGGTTACATTCCCAAAACGCCTTCCATCGCCCTGGGCACGGCAGAGGCCTCTCTGGCCGATATGGTGCAGGTGTACGGCGCCTTTGCCAACCGCGGCGTCCGCCCCGGCATGCATTACCTGGACCGCATCGAGACCAGTGAAGGGGATACTCTTGCCATTTTCGCCCGGCCCGACCCCCGGCGCTTCCCGGCAGTGCTGACGGAGCCCCATGCCGACATGATGATCCGCATGATGGAATCGGTCGTCGACAGCGGTACGGCGCGCGCCCTGCGCTACCAGTTCGGCCTGTACAACGACCTTGCCGGAAAGACCGGCACCACCCAGAACCAGTCGGACGGCTGGTTCATCGGCTTCAACCCCCGGCTGGTTGCCGGCGTCTGGGTGGGGGCGGAACTGCCGCAGGTTCACTTCCGCTCCATGCGCCTGGGGCAGGGCTCTACCTCGGCGCTGCCCATCTTCGGCAAGTTTATGCGCAGCGTTTACCGCGACCCCCATTTCAAAGATATCCGCTATGCCCGCTTTGCCGAGCCGGCCGACACCATCAAGGCCCTGATGGCCTGCCCGCCTTACCTGGAGGAGATGCCTATCCTGGCCGGCTACCAGGACGGCTATTTCTACTTCCCTGATGAACGCAGCCTCCTGGAGCGCCTCCTCAACCAGCCCTACACCGACGAACAGGGCCGCGTGATCAACGTGCCTCCCCGCCGCCCCGATGAGACCGACGAGCAGTACCTGCAACGCCTGCAGGAGTACCAGGATCGCCTGCAACGCCGCGATGAACGGCGGGAAAAACGCAAGGAGTTCTGGAGTAAACTGCTCTTTGGCAAGGAGGAGAAAGAACAGAAAGAGGAGGAACAGGATCCTAACCGCTATCATTACTTTGAGAAGAGTGATGGGGGGTGAATTCGTTGATCGGTTCATTAAGCTTCCTTAGTTGATCGGGCCGGAAGCCGCCCCCCGGCCTTACCAATCAAGCAGTCAACAGATTAAAATTTCGCCTCAGGCTTTATTCCTGGAACAAAAATTCCCGTTTGCCGTAAATTGGATAACAGAGGGAAAAAAGGCCCTTTTACCCCTCCATAACTCCCTGTTTATCAACCCCTCGAAAATGATCAATCCGTTGTAAAAAAAGAGGTTGAAGGTTTTTTAAATATTTCGATCATTGCCGGGTCAAAGGCCGGCGGAAGATCGGCGCCAACAGCATCTGCT
>CAZAXA010000679.1:0-2210 GCA_964488965.1 uncultured Phaeodactylibacter sp.
GCATGCACCGGCTTGCCGAGCAGGCGGGCCAGGATGCGGTCGTAGACGCCATGCAGCCATCGCATCAGGGCCGATTCACGGCGATGCAGCGTGGCATCGCGCAGCAGGACGTAGCTCATGGCCGGCGTGATGGAGAGGGCGACAATCATCGAAGCCATAATGGCGATCGCATAGGCGGAGGCCAGCGGCTTGAAAAACGCGCCGGACAGGCCCCCCATGAAGAAGACCGGGATCAGGGCCGCCACTTCGATCAGGGATGCGTAAATGATGGCGCCGCGCACCTCGATGGAAGCATCGAGAATGATCCGGAAAGGCGATTTGTTAATGCCCTGGTTGCGCGCTTCGCGCAGGCGGCGCATGATGTTCTCTACGTCGATGATGGCGTCGTCCACCACCGCCCCCAGGGCGATCACAAAGCCCGCCAGGATCATGGTGTTGATGGTGGCGCCCTGCATCTTGAGCACCAGCGCCCCCGCCATCAGCGATAAAGGTATGGCCGTGCAGCTGATCAGCGTGACCCGCCATTCGTTGAGGAAAAGGAAGAGGATGATGATCACCAGCACACAGGCAATGAGCAGCGCTTCCCGCAGGTTGTTGATCGACATGTCGATGTAAGTCGCCGGGCGGAAAATCTCGGTGTCGATCTCCACGCCGGGCAGGCCGGGCCGGAGCTTCTCGATGGCAGCTTCCACCCCGGCAGTGATGTCTCTGGTATTGCCCCAGGGCAGCTTTTCGACGATGAGCATCAGGCCGACCGTATCGTTGATGATGGCGTCTCCCGACATCTGCTGGTGGTCGACCACCAGCCTGGCGACGTCGCCGAGGTGTACTTTCTGGCCATTATTGGTTTTGACGACCACCTCGCCGAGGTCTTCCGGCCGGTTAATGGGCAGGACGTGCCGCACGCCCAACCTTTGGTCCTGCGTTTCCACCCAGCCGCCGGTGCCGATCATGGCGCCGGGAGAGTAGAACAGCAGGCCGGCTTCCAGTGCGTCGGCCGTAGCATTCATCACCTCCTGCATCGTCACGTTGTGCCGTTGCATCCATTCCGGCACTACTTCCACGGCCTGCAATTCTATGCGCTCGCCCCAGATGGCGACATGGGCCACGCCGGGCACGTCGAGGATGGCATCGTTGATCTTCCAGTAGGTCAGCATGGACAGGTCGATCACCGAAAGGGTGTCGGAGGACAGCCCGATCTTCATGCAGCGGCTGGTTGCCGACAGGGGCTGCAGCATCAGGGGAGGGGCCGCCCAGGTGGGCAGGGTCGGTATGGCGGTGGCGATCTTTTCAGCCACCAACTGCCGTGCTTCCATCAGGTCCGTTCCCGTCTCGAAGATCAGCTTGATGGCCGACAACTGGGAAACGGATTTGGAGCGCATCACGTCCAGCCCGGGAATACCGTTGAAAGCCTGTTCCAGCGGCACGGTGACCAGGGCCTCCACCTCATTGGATTCCAGGCCCAGGCAGATGGTCTGCACCTCCACCAGGGGCGGAGCGAATTCCGGAAAGACGTCCACCGGCGTTTCCTGGATCTGCCGGAGGCCGAAATACATCATCGCCACCGCCAGGCCAATGACCAGGAACCGGAACCGGAGGCTTGATTTTACTATGGATCTTAACATTTCTCTTCAATTTTGGATTAATGCCCTACTTCATACTCCGTGCCGTACAGCTCGGCGGCGCCCACAGAGACTATCTGAGTCCCGGGGGCGGGCCCTTCGTTCAGGATCGCCTTGCCTCCTTCAATGAAGTCGACTTTGACCTCGTGGCGGATATAGGCCCGGGGTTCAGGGTTGGTATATACCCAGGCGCGCCCCTGCACGTCGTACAGCAAAGCGGAATAGGGGACGGTCATTCGCTGCCGGGCATCGCTGTGGGCGATCAGATCTTCCGTTACCGGGGCCGTTTCGATGCCGAGGCGTTCGACGGCCTTTTCCGTCAGCGTCAGCCGGCTGAGCTCGCTGCCCTCGATGTGTTCCACATGGGCCGGCTCTATCTTCTGATGAACTGTCTCCTTCTCATGGCAGGCCGGGAGAAGGAGGGCTGCCGTCAGCAGGATGAGCAAAATTTTATGTTGATGAACTTTCATTTCTTTTTGTAGTTTAGGTGTGGCGGTTTTGTGGTGTTGCGGTATTGCGGCCAGGCCGGTCCAGGATACCTTCGGGATGAACCCAGGGCTTGCATTGAGCCAACCGTAAAATTTACCC
>CAZAXA010000679.1:2220-3182 GCA_964488965.1 uncultured Phaeodactylibacter sp.
TCGGCGTGAGCTCAGTCGAACGCTGGTCAGACGGGCCAAAACACCGAAATACCATAAAACCTGAATGTTTTAAATACTCGGCGCCACATCCAGCTCCAGCATGGCTTTTTCTTCTTCCAGGACGGCGTCCGACACTTTCCCGAACGCCAGGTAGAGGGCCGGAAGCACGAACAGGTTGACCGCAAAAGAGGTCAACAGCCCACCCAGCATTACCAGCGACAGGGGGTGCAGCATCTCGAAGCCGGGAGCGCCGCCCATAAAGGCGAACGGAAGGAAAACAAGCGCACTGATGATCGTCGTCATCAGGATGGGCCCCAGGCGGCCGGAAACCCCTTTCTGCACCAGGGCGGGGCCGAAAGTTTCGCCTTCCAGCAATTCCATGCGTTTGAAGGATTTGACCAGCAGTATGGCCTGGTAGGCGGCCACGCCCAGGACGGCGAGCAGGCCGGCCAGGTGGCCCAGTTCCATGCTGCCGCCGCTCAGCCACACTGCCGCCAGGCCGCCGGAAAGCGCAACCAGCAGGGTGGGCAGGACGATCAGGGCCAAACGCCAGCTCCAGAAGGAGGCCTGAAGCAGGAGGAAGATGCCGATCAGGCAGGCGACGGCAACGCCGATGAGGCGGCTCCTGTCTTCCCGTATCTCAGTAAAATTGCCGACCAGTTCGGCGTGGTATTCCAGCGGGAACTGCACCTGCTTGAAACTTTCTTCGATGCCGGCCCTGGCTGCGCTGATGTCTACGCCCGACAGGCCGAAGGTGACGTCCATATAGCGGGAAACCTTATCGCGCCGGATGACGGCCAGGCTCTCCTTCTCGCGCACTTCCGCCACATCCCTGATGCGCACCTTATTGCCTTCGGGGGTATCGACCAGCAGGTCCTTGACGCTTTCGATGCTGTTGCGCACTTCGGGAACACCCCAGACGACGACTTCGAACACCTTCTGGCCTTCGAACAGGCTGCCGG
>CAZAXA010000680.1:0-3178 GCA_964488965.1 uncultured Phaeodactylibacter sp.
GAAGCATGGAAAAACGGAAATTTTTCTGGACGGGGTCACAGGAGTTGAGCAGGATGAAGAAAAAGAAGCGGAAGCCAATCGAATAGCTTTGAAATATCTGCTCGGAGACTTTCCACTGAAAAAGTACGCCAACATGGCCAGGCCATGGAGCGAGGCGGAATTGGTAGATTTGGCTAAAGAATATAAGATCCATCCCGGCATTTTAGCCGCCCAGTTGCAGCGGGTGGGCAGCTTGCCTAATAAGAATTTGAATGGATTGAAGGTGAAAGTGGTTTTTGAATTCAGAAAGCCGTGATTTTGTCGGCATTCGATTTGATATAACGGACTTTGAGCAGAAACGGCTCTCGAACTTTAATAAACCATAGCTCAAAAGGCATCCCCCTACCCCGCATGCGGCAGGCTCCCCCGCACATCAGGAATACCCGTGAGATACACCCTGTCCGAGCTGCAATTGACATAGCCATCCATGATATAGTCATGCCAGTACTTTTCCGCCGGGCCGTACTTGAAGAAACCGTACAGCCCGGCCTCGCCGACGCCCTGCCGGAGGAAAAAGGCCATCCAGTCTTCCGCTTTGGCATTCAGGAGGATATAAGGCGTAGTCAGGATGTGGGAAGGCGCTTCCGGGCCGGACAGGCCGGGGGCGATCCGGGCGAACATCAGGTCTCCGGGTTTGCCTTTGTATCCGGCGAGGCAGGTGCTTTGGTAGGGCACATTCGTCAGCAATTCCTTTGAGGTTATGATGCCGCCTTTCGTTTCGAGCACCTCATAGATGCCCATGCGCGAAGCGTTCAATGCGGCGGTAGCGTCGACAATTCTCCGGTCGAGCTTCGAGTGCTGCGCCAGGTCATAGAAAATTGAACCAACGGTTTCCCGCGCCTTGCCGAAAGGGATAGTCGAAGCTTTGCCAGTAGCTGAAGTACGACAAAATGGAGAGGGAGAAGAAAAGAAGCGTTGCTCATCGAGAGCATGAAAGAAGACGAAGGCTCGGGGCTTTATGATTCATAGTCTCTGTTGCATTAAAAAAATTTCTCACTTTAAATGGTTTACAAATTCAGGTTTTTTACTTAAATTGTAAACCAAACACATATCCCCATGAAAGAAATATTCTCTAAACGGCTCAAGGCGGCCAGGCTCCTCGCTTCCCTGTCCCAGGACAAACTGGTGGACGCCATGGGAGGCCTCGTTTCCAAAAACGCCATCGCCAAGTACGAAAGGGGAGAAATGATGCCCAACAGCAAAGTGCTGATCGCTTTGGCGAAAGCCCTTTCGGTGAAGCCGGATTATTTCTTCCGGCCGTTTACCGTGGAAATCGGCAGTGTGGAGTTTCGGAAAAAGAACAAGCTGGGCGCGAAACAGGTCAGCGCCATAAAACAGCAGGTGACCGATCAGGTGGAACGATACCTGGAGATCGAAGCCCTGCTGCGGATCTCTTCCCTCTTTGAGAATCCGATCGCCGATGTGCTGGTCCGGACCGGAGAAGACGTTGAAAAAGCAGTCAATGAATTGCTGAGGTACTGGAAGCTGGGCTTGAACGCCTTGCCCAATGTGATAGAACTGTTGGAAGAAAAAGAGATCAAGGTCATCGAGATCGAAGCAGCCCCAGCTTTTGACGGCCTATCGGGCTGGGCGGATGAGCGGATTCCCGTCATAGTAGTCAATAAGCAGTTCACTATCGAACGCAAGCGATTTACCGCCTTGCATGAACTGGGGCACTTGCTGATGAATTTTGCCGAAGGACTGGACCCCAGGTCGATCGAAAAGCTCTGCCATCGTTTCGCCGCCGCCATCCTCATCCCGCGAGAAACCTTCTTCACTGAACTGGGCGATCACCGGTCTGGCATTTCGTTACCGGAACTCATCTCTGTAAAAGAAACCTACGGCATTTCGATACAGGCGCTGATGGCGAGGGCCAGGGACCTGGACGTCATTTCGGAAAACACCTATGTTCGGTTCCGGAAGTTTGTTAACCGCAACCGGAAGGAGGAGGGTTGGGGGAAATACCAGGGAAAAGAACAATCCGGGCGCTTCCTGCAACTGGTCTACCGGGCCGCATCGGAGGGCATTATCTCGATGAGTAAGGCGGCTAATCTGGCCGGTAAAAAACTGGCGGCCTTTCGTGAGGAGTTCGTAGCGCTATGAAGGTAGTAGTAAATGATGCGAACATATTGATCGACCTTGTCGAGCTACGACTGCTACCGCATTTCTTTGAGTTGGAATACGCCTTTCATACCACCGACTTGATACTGGAAGAATTGCGGGAGGATCAGCAGAAAGCGATTATGCCCTACGTGGATGTGGAAAGGTTACAGGTCAACGAAATGACGGACGATGATCTAATCGCAGTTTATGAAATAAAGGCGCAGTGCCCCGGCCTGTCCGAACAAGATTGCTCCGCCTTCTACCGGGCGCAATCTCTCCAAGGTATCTTACTGACCAGCGATAATACACTGCGCAAGTTTGCAAAAAGCCAGCAGGTTGAGGTACACGGGCACCTGTGGATTTTTGACCGTATGGTAGAAACGGAAGCCATTTCTCCAGCACACGCCATCGAAAAACTGGATGAGCTGTGCGAAACCGTGAATCCGCATCTGGGCCTTCCCGTGGCCGAATGCGAAAAGAGGAAGCTGAGCTGGAGACAATAGTATTCGGCATTTTGCTTCTTGACAAGGCTCTTTTTGTTCTTGATACGCAGCAGGAACCTTCCTACATTGTAAATAGCCTTAATATTTTGTAGCTTGTAGGCAAACCTGAATTAATGGAAAAAGACATCCGCTGGCAGCAACGGTTTTCAAACTACAGGAAGGCGCTAGGCAAACTGGCGGAAGTGGCCGGCATGGAGGTGGAAAAAATGTCCGACCTGGAAAAAGAGGGCGTGATCCAGCGGTTTGAATATACTCATGAACTGGCGTGGAACACTCTGAAAGACTTCCTTAGCTATCAAGGCGTTTCCAGTCCTATTTTCGGTTCGAGAGACGCCACGCGGGAAGCCTTTGCAGCGGGGCTGATCAGGGAGGGTGAAAAGTGGATGGAAATGATAAAAAGCCGCAATCTTACCTCGCATACCTACAACGAGGACACGGCTAATGAGATCTTTGCAAAAATCATTGCAGATTTTCTGCCCTGTTTCCTGGATCTGGAAAAAGAACTTGATCGACAGGACAAAAAAGAAGAGTAA
>CAZAXA010000681.1:0-3175 GCA_964488965.1 uncultured Phaeodactylibacter sp.
GTCGAGCCTCACAGTTGCGACGGCGGGAAGTTCCTTGCAGATGTGGAGGTGCGCGTCAGCAACCCGGGCGCCCTGGGCTACCTCATCTTTGCCGACGGCATGATCAACGGCCCCTATTCCTACAATGAACCTTTTGTGACCGTGGGGCCTTTCGAGGGCGACGGCACGACGGTTTACGATTTCCTCATCCTGGATATCGAAAACCCCACCTGCTTCGGCTATGCCGAGCTGGGGCCTGTCGACTGTTCGGGCGGCTGCGAGATATTTGACGTAGTGGTTGACCCGCTGGACTGCAACCCCGACGGAACCTACAACGCCTTCCTAAACTTTGAGGTGGCCAACCCGGGCAACGACTTCTTCGAGCTGTTTGGCCCGGATGGAGGGCTGATCGGCTATTATAGCCTGGCCGCCCGGCCGGTCATTGTGAGAGGCCTGCATCCCACGGCCTCCGGCGAAGGGCGCCTGAAGGTGTGCATCAACGACCGCCCGGATTGCTGCCGTTCGGTATCCTTCCCGGAGCCTGACTGCACGGGCAACTGCCGCATTTACGATGTGCGGGTGGAATTTGACCACTGCGACGATGCCGGCAATTTCTATGTACAGCTCCATTTCAACTTCGAAAACCCTGCCGCCGACGGCTACCGGGCCTTCGGCAACGGACAGGACTACGGCACTTATGGTTATAATGAGCCCTTCCCGGTGATCGGGCCTTTCTCTCCGATGGGCGCCCCGGCCTATGAGCTCGTCGTAGCCGACCTTGCCAACCCGGACTGCCGCGGCTTCGTGGTATTCGGCGCTTTCGACTGTAACGACGATCAGCGGGTATGCATCACTTTCGACGAATTTGAAACGCTGCCCGACGACACCGTCGGGCTGGCCATTGGGCATCCGAGGGATTCTATTTACGATGAGGATGGGGTGGCGCTGAACGCCGTGGCCGTCCCTCTCGTCAACAATACCAATTTCTTTGAAGCCGTTTATGGTTGGTCCAGCCCTCAGTGCGGTTTCGATACCGACGGTGGCAACATATGGGTGAACGGCGGTATTGAAATGGATTTCAGCCATTTTGCAACGCTGCCCACTGTCATTACATTTGATATTGCTTTCTGTGGATTGCCTAACACCATACCCGAAATCGTAGTCGGCGCCAATGGCGAGTTGTACAGCGGCTTCATCACCGACCTGCCGGATGAGCTGCCGGGCGGCATAGCCCTGGAATTTATTCCGCTCGCCAATACAAGCCTGCAGGGCCAGGTGAGGCTGCACGGGTCCATCGAGTCGCTGGTTATCGGCGGCCGCTGGATGTATATCGACAACATCTGCTTTAACCAGCCGCCGCCGGTGAGCGACGATTGCGTGAGCTTTGATGTCTATGACGGAACGGCGACGGATACCCTGGCCAACTACAACCACCCCGAAGAGATGGAATATGAGGAGGACGGCGTGGTAGCCACCGCCAGGGCGATCGAGTGGAACGGCCTGGCCAATTACTTCACCGGCGTGTACATTTTCGACAATGACAACTGCGGCTTCGCCGACGACGATGCCGCCCTGTCCGTCGGCGGCGCCCTGAGGTTCGACTTCGCCGGGCTGGCCAGCCTGCCGGTGGAAGTAACCTTCGAACTGGCCATCTGCCAGGGGCAAACGTCGGCCATCCTGCTCAATGTCAACGGCGAGTCCTACCGGGGGCTGATCACCGCCCTGCCGGCCATGCTGCCGAACGGGATCAGGCTGTCTGCCGTCAGCGCTTCGGCCGATGGCCGCATCTGGAAAATCCGGATGGAGGGAACCATCGAGAACTTCATGATCGGCGGAGGCGCCGTCACCGTCGACAATGTGTGCTTCAACGCTCCGCCGCAGGAGGAGGAAGTATGGCCCGGCGACGCCAACGCCGACAACATCGCCCATCATGTCGACCTGCTGAACATCGGCCTGGCCTATGGTTTCCAGGGCACGCCCCGCTTCGTGGACGGCGCCAACTGGATGGGCTTCATGGCTGCCGACTGGCCGCAGGCCTTTGCCAACGGCGCCAATTACAAGCATGCCGACTGTAACGGCGACGGCGTAGTGGACAATGCCGACCGCCTGGCCCTGAGGCAGAACTACGGCCTGACCCACGGGCCGCCGGCGCCGCTGCCGGAACTGCCCGGCGCCGACACCGACCCGCCCGCCTACATCGACTTCCCCGGCATAGCGCCTGTGGGCGCCTCCTTCAACGTACCCATCGTAGTGGGCACGGAAGATTTGCCGGTCGAGGACGTCTACGGCATTGCCTTCACCGTGGTGTTCGACCCTGAAGTGTTCGACGCCGGGGCGATGAACATCAGCTATCCGGTGAGCTGGTTCGGCGAACCGGGCGTCAACGCCCTGTCCATCGACCGCACCTATGCCGACGAGGGCCGCATCGAGATGGCCATCACCCGCATCGACCAGAACAACGTCTCGGGCTTCGGCCCGGTAGCCTACCTGATCGGCATCATTGACGACATCGCAGGCCTGAAGCCCGACTCGGAAGTGTCAATCGAGAATATCGTGGCCATCGCCCGCAATGAGGAGCGCATCCCGCTGCAGGGGCGTGCGGTGCAGTTTGAGCTGCAGTATAAAGAAGAAGAAGCCCCGGCGGATGCCAGGGGCATGTTCAGCCTGTTCCCCAACCCCGCTACGGATTGGGTGACGGTGGCCTCCAAATACGGCTACCAGCCCGAACAGTTGACTCTGCTGTCCTTCGACGGCAGAGAAATATCAGCGCCCCAGGAGGAGAACCGCCGCATATCGCTGGCGGGCCTGCCTTCGGGCACGTACATCCTGAGTATCCGCACCGGCGACACCCGTGTGCACAAACTGATCGTCAAGGAATAAGGAGAAGATTCCCCCCCTGGCCTAGAGATTGTATCCCAAAAACGCGTTTGAAAGAGCCGCCGCCTTCGGGCGGCGGTTTTTTTCGTGTCGCGATCATCGTGCCGCGATCATGCTGATCGCAAGGCCGCAAATGCCAGCCCCTCGAGAATATCATCTTTTTCTAAAACCCCACCAATTTCCTTAGCTTTACCAAAGCTCATCCCGATCAGATACTATGGAGGCCGAAGGTTTCTCAGAACTTAAGAATAAGATCCACGCCCACCTGAAGGGCTTATCAGGAAAATGATCCTGTTATCAGCTACGATATAGATGGGAC
>CAZAXA010000682.1:0-3164 GCA_964488965.1 uncultured Phaeodactylibacter sp.
CTATCAACTGGCGACTAAAGCTCGCCTGTTGATTTTAGAGGCTTCCCGGAGTCGAAAGGCGAGCTTGTAGCCGCCTTCCGACACGCCTTACCGCTTAACTTAATGACATTGGCCCGGAGGCGAGCGTGCGGATTTGAGCAGCGTAGCCGGACAGCGCGGCCAGGAGCGCTTGCATGTTTATTGAAATAATCTTTGAAATTTTGCAAATATTTTTCTAATTTTCAAATATTATTTCAATTTCCCAAAGCTTACTCATGGCGCCTCCATACCTGGAACGAAAGAAGGATTACGAAGAAATCAAGCGTTTATTGGCAATTTTCCCGGTCACCGCTATTCTGGGGCCTCGTCAAGTTGGAAAAACCACTTTGGCAAAGGCCTTTCACCCTGATCACCTCTTTGACCTGGAAAATCCTCGTGATCTGGTTATGCTGGAAAATCCGCAATTGGCGCTGGAAGGGCTGAACGGGTTAATCATGATTGATGAAGTTCAGCGTATGCCGGGCCTTTTTCCCCTGCTGAGATATCTGGTGGACCACAGGCCAGATCAGCGCTACCTTTTACTGGGTAGCGCCTCTTCCAATTTGAGGCAACAGAGTGGAGAATCCCTTGCCGGGCGGATCGGGTATCATTATTTGTCGGGGTTCAATGTGACGGATACCGGGACTGAGCATATGGACTCGTTGTGGCTACGGGGCGGGTTTCCCCGGTCTTTCCTGTCAGCGACAGATGAGGATAGTATGCTTTGGCGTATGAATTTCATTACTACTTTTTTGGAAAGAGACCTGGCGTTATTGGGGGAGAATATCCCTTCTTCTGTCATGTACCGGTTTTGGGTCATGTTGAGCCATTACCACGGGCAAACGCTCAATTATAGCGAACTGGGCCGTTCATTTGGTATTTCGGACAAAAAGGCCAAGCACTATATTTCGTTACTGGAAGATACGTTCATGGTGCGTTTACTAATGCCCTGGCACGTCAATATTGGAAAAAGGCTGATCAAGACTCCAAAATTGTATTTGAGGGATTCTGGCGTATTCCATGCGCTTCAATCCATTCGCTCTTCATTCGATCTGAAATCCCATCCCAAATTGGGCGCCTCCTGGGAGGGCTTTGCATTGGAAGAATTGGTAGCGGCCCTTTCTAAACGAGATAACGAGGTTTTCTTTTATGGCTCTCATGGAGGAGTGGAGTTGGACCTTTACTGGCAGGATCGGGGCCGGCATTTTGGCGCAGAGTTCAAATACCAGGATGCGCCAAGAACGGCCAAATCTATGCACCAAGCTATTGAAGACCTTTCGCTGGAACATTTATGGGTGATCTACCCTGGTGATCGAATGTATTCGTTAATGAAGCGTATTACCGTATTGCCCTTGAGAAAGATGGAGAAGATCGCATCCTTCACCGCAGCATAAATCCCCTCCTTTTCTCCAGCACCCCCCGCGCCACCTGCTCCGGCGCCGGCGCATAATGCGAGAAGGTCAAGGCTGCGCTCGCCCGCCCGGAAGTGAGGGTACGGACCTGTGCGGCGTAGCCGAACAGCTCGGCCAGCGGCGCCTCGGCCCTGACGATGGTATGGCTGGCACGCGGCTCCATACCCTGCGGGATGCCCCGCCGCCGGTTGAGGTCGCCCATCAGAGCGCCGATGTATTCCTCCGGGCTGCTGATCTCGATCGACATGATGGGCTCCACCAGGATGGGCGCCCCCTGAGGGGCGTATTCGCGGAAGGCCTCCCGGGCGCACAGATCGAAGGCCAGTTCGCTGGAGTCGTGGCTCGTCCGGGAGCCCGTGATGACGGCTTTCAGGCTGTGTACTTCGTAGCCGGCAATGATGCCCACCTGCAGCATATTTTCGAAGCCGCGGCGCGCGGCGGCCAGGTATTCCGGTTTTAGCATTCCTTCCGGCAGGCGGCTTTCGAACTGCAGGCGGCGGCGGCCGCTCTGGAACTCCGGGCCGTCGATGAAGGCCTGATCCGCCGGGCCGAGTTCAAAGGAGAGCTGGGCGTAGAGCGGCTCGCCCACTTCGCGGCGGTACTCGTAGGCGGCGCTCACGAACTGGCTCAGCTGTTCCTTGTAGTTGACCTGCGGGCGGCCCAGGTTGGCCTCCAGTTTGAAGTCGTCGCGCAGGCGGTGGGAAACGACTTCCAGGTGCAGCTCGCCCATGCCCCGGATGAGGGTCTGGCCGGTTTCTTCATCTTCGAGCACCTGCAGGGAAGGGTCTTCTTCCTCCATTTGATGCAGGGCTTCGTGCAACCTGTCGATATCGCGGCTGTGCCGGGCCTCGATAACCATGCCCAAGACGGGCTGCGGGAACTGTATGGATTCCAGGATAATGGGCTTGTCGGGGTCGCAGAGGGTATCGCCGGTGATGATGTCCTTCACGCCGCCCAGGGCGGCAATGTCGCCGGCGGCCACTTCCCAGACGGCATTGCGCTTGCCACCGTGCAACTGGTAGAGGTTGGCCAGGCGCTCCTTCTCGCCGGCGCGGGGGTTATACACGCTTTGCCCCCGCCGCGCGTGGCCGGAATAGACGCGGAAGAAGGCCATCTTGCGGTGCTGTTCGTCGAGGGCGATCTTGAAGACGAGCGCGGCGAAGGGCTGCTCCCCGCTCAGGGGGCGCCACTCCTCCTGCCCGGTGCGGGGATGAACGCCGCGAACCGCACCCACATCTTTGGGCGAAGGCAGGTAGGCGCACACGGCGTCGAGCGCCAGTTGCACCCCCTTGTTCCTGTAGGCGCTGCCGCAGATCACAGGCACGATCTCCCGGCTGAGGGCGGCCCGGCGGATGGCCCGCCGTATTTCTTCTTCGGTGATGGCGCCGGGCTCATCGAATATTTTGGAGAGGATACTTTCGTCGTACTCAGCCAGGGCCTCCAGCATCTGCTGGCGGGCCTGCTCCGCCTGCTCTTTGAAATCTTCCGGAATGGCATGCACCGTTCGCTCCTCGCCCTCCCAGATGGTGGCCTGCCAGGCTACCAGGTCGATGATGCCCTGGAAATATTCTTCTTCCCCCACCGGTATCTGCAGGGCCACCGGCCGGGCGGCCAGGCGGCGGCGCATCTGCTCCAGCACCTCCTCGAACTGGGCGCCGGGAAGGTCCATCTTATTGACGAAGGCCAGGCGCGGCACATGGTAGCGGTCGGCCTGCCGCCAGACGGTCTCCGACT